>NZ_JBNJOF010000012.1:0-111393 GCF_050113875.1 Vibrio sp. TRT 1302
AGGTCTACGTTTCGCGATCCGCGAAGGTGGCCGTACAGTTGGTGCTGGTGTTGTTGCTAAGATCTTCGCTTAATTCTTATAGAATTATCTGAAGATTTGCACACTTCTTCATTTTTTGAAGAACGCACATCTGAGAAAGGGAAGCTTAGGCTTCCCTTTTTCTGTTTTGGTTATAAGCCAATGTCTTTCGGCGTTGTTGCTAAGCTATTGATAGAGTGCAGGAAAGATTTTACGTTTGATGCTTGGCTCAGTGACTCATCTGTAACGCTTTGAATTGTTGCTAGAGTCGTACCTGCGTTATAACGAAATGATCTTATCATTATGTCAATACAACTGGTAACGATAACAATTCTTGTTTATATTTATCTTCTATTAACGGTACTGGAAAGTTTAGATATGTATGTTTGTCTTTGTCATGGTGTTTCAGACAAGAAAATTAGACAGTTAGCCATTGATGAAGGGATCACTGATATCAAGGGGATAAAAAAATGTACGGCGCTGGGTTCGCAATGCGGTAAGTGCATCAAACCAGCCAAAGAAATCCTAGCAGAAACAGAATACCTACAACTCAAACAAGCCAGCTAAGCTATCGCTGAGTCTTTTTTGACAGTTTGCCATTTGGTTCTACATTTAAAAGAGCCAAAGAGGAGGGCTTATGTCATGAAAGGCGATCCAATCATTATCCAACATCTCAACAAAGTTCTCGGTAACGAGCTCATAGCGATCAATCAGTATTTTCTCCACGCTCGTATGTATAAAGACTGGGGACTCAAACATCTCGCGGAAAAGGAATACCACGAATCTATCGATGAAATGAAACATGCGGATCATCTGATAGAGCGCATTCTATTTTTAGAAGGTCTGCCTAACCTTCAGGATTTAGGCAAGCTCATGATCGGTGAAGATACTAAGGAAATGCTTGAATGCGACCTCAAACTAGAGATGGCCGCGATTCCTGATCTTAAAAACGCTATCGCCTACGCAGAAGATGTCCATGACTATGTTTCGAGGGATCTATTCCAAGATATTCTTGAAGATGAAGAAGAGCATGTCGATTGGCTGGAAACTCAATTGGGTCTAATTGATATGTCGGGTATTCAGAATTACCTGCAAGCTCAATATGTTGATGAAGATGACTAGACTCTAACTCGACCTTTTCGGTAGCGAAATATCACACGTGAGGTGTGGCTAATTTCGTTGCCGATCCCTATCACAATTTCTCTTGCTTAAACTGCTTTCTTTCTGTACTATGCGTGCTCCTTAAACTCGGTCAATTATCTTTAGTTCCTTGCTTCCTCTGGACGACCGGGCCATTTGTGGAAGCTGAATAATCCGTAAGGAGCAACCCATGCGTCATTACGAAATCGTATTCATGGTGCACCCAGATCAAAGCGAGCAAGTTGCTGGCATGATCGAGCGTTACACTGGTTCAATCACTGAAGCTGGCGGTACTATCCACCGTCTAGAAGACTGGGGTCGTCGTCAACTGGCTTACCCAATCAACAAGCTTCACAAAGCTCACTACGTTCTAATGAACGTTGAAGCTGACCAAGCTGTAATCGATGAGCTAGAAACTGCTTTCCGTTTCAACGATGCAGTTCTACGTAACATGATCATGCGTACTAAATCAGCGATCACTGAGCAATCTATCATGCTTAAGCAGAAAGAAGAGCGTGCTCCTCGTCGCGAAGAGCGTGCTGAATTCAAGCCAGAAGCAGCTGCTGAGTAATTCAACTTATGACCAATCGAATGGAGCTATCTGGCACCATTGCCAAACCGCCCATTCGTTCTAAAAGCCCTAGTGGTATTGAACACTGTCGATTTTGGTTAGAGCATCGCTCTACCGTTATCGAAGCTGACTTACCGAGACAAGTTTATTGTCGTATGCCGGTAGTAGTCAGCGGGCAAAGGTCACAAGCAGACACTCAGAATTTAGTACAAGGCAGTAGCATTAAGGTAAGTGGTTTTGTCGCTTACCAAACCAGCCGAAATGGCATTGGTAAATTAGTGCTTCATGCCGACAACATTACTCAAATTTAAGATCAGGAGATAGCCCATGGCTCGTTTCTTCCGTCGTCGTAAATTCTGCCGTTTCACTGCAGAAGGCGTACAAGAGATTGATTACAAAGACGTAGCAACTCTTAAAAACTACATCACTGAAGCTGGTAAAATCGTACCTAGCCGTATCACTGGTACAAGTGCTAAATACCAACGTCAACTAGCTCGCGCTATCAAGCGTTCACGCTACCTAGCTCTACTTCCGTACACTGACAAGCATCAGTAATCGGTTCGTTTTATAAAGAGGAATTAAACAATGCAAGTTATTCTACTTGATAAAATCGGTAACCTAGGTGGTCTTGGTGACACTGTAAACGTTAAATCTGGTTACGCTCGTAACTTCCTTATCCCTCAGGGTAAAGCAGTTATGGCTACTAAAGGCAACGTTGAAATGTTCGAATCTCGTCGCGCTGAACTAGAAGCTAAAGTTGCTGAGCAACTAACAGCTGCTCAAGCTCGTGCTGAGAAAGTTGAAGCACTAGAAGCAGTTGTTATTGCTTCTAAAGCTGGTGACGAAGGTAAACTGTTCGGTTCTATCGGTACTCGCGACATCGCTGATGCAATCACTGCAGCTGGCGTTGAAGTTGCTAAGAGCGAAGTTCGTCTTCCTGAAGGCGCACTACGTAACATCGGTGAGTTCGAGATCAGCGTTCAACTTCACTCTGAAGTTTTCGCTACAGTTACTCTACAAGTTGTTGCTGCTGAATAATTCAGTATCAAGACGTATTTTAAAAGCACCTCTTAGAGGTGCTTTTTTTATATCTAAATAAATCAATCCGGCTAAGAAGCTAAATACGGCTGTTTAGAAAATGAACAGTAAGTTGACGGAGAAAATACTGTCCGCCTTTTCTAAGCCTTCGGGAACTTTATCGTGATATTGACGAGAGTGAGAAAGCTTTAACGCGATGTCCTCAGTGATGTTGTTTGTCACGCTAATATCCGTATCTGTGCGGACATTGCTGTGACCAGCAACGGTGGTGATATCTGCTGAGACCGCTAAATTGTCGAGCGCTTGCCATTTGGTATTGATGTTACCGCGAAAAATGCCTTCGCGGACGGTCTCAGGAAAAATGATGTCATCGTCATCAATTTCGTCAAGATTGGGCTCTTGATAGCGAAAACCTGGACCGAACTCGAGCTCTAGCACGAAGGTGTCTGTATTAGAGAACTGATAACCTAGACCACCAGAAAGGGTGTAATCCTTGAAATACGCGCTATACCTAGAGTCGACGCCTTTAAAGCTGCCATAGAGATAGGTTTTGGGGCCTAACTTATAGTCACTTTGAGCGGTATAGGTAGACTGGCGCTTATCTTCCTCACCATTTTTATACAATAGGTAATATTTCCATTCCCCGTTAGTCCGGTGGCGTCCTTCAACGTATTCTGCACTGAGTCGAGAATTCAGCGAGCGCGAGTCAGAATTACCAGTGTGAGCCTGATAACCAAATTCCACCTCACTATTCCATGGTGAAGGAAGATCAATATCCGTTTTACTTAGTCCATTGTCATCGGCATAGACAAACATTGAGCTCATCAAACTTGCACTCATTAGCCAAATTTTAGACACGAACTACCTCGATATTGATGAAAAGAATGGCGCAATAGTAGTTTCAATTGCCCTGTTTACGGTCAGCAATAAGTTAATTCTACATTAGAACCCGACAAACTCACCCAAGGCTACAGACAAAGGCTTCATTCTCGTTATAATTAGCGGTCTATAGCAAGTTGTTGAGCAGACCCATGGCTGAAGCGAAAGTAGATAATCGAAATAAAAAGTTTAGCGACGCACAAGTTGATGCGATAAAAGTCCCTCCACATTCATTGGAGGCTGAACAGTCTGTCATTGGTGGCCTTCTTTTGGATAACGAACGTTGGGATACCGTTGCTGAACGTGTTGTCGCCAAGGATTTCTATAGTCGCCCACACCGATTGATCTTTGAAGCGGTAAAAGCCACGCTAGAAGATAATAAGCCACTCGATCTGATTACTTTATCTGAGTTCTTGGAGCTTCGTGAACAGCTTGAAGATGTTGGCGGCTTTGCTTACCTTGCTGATCTGGTAAAAAATACGCCAAGTGCGGCAAACATCAATGCTTACGCCGATATCGTCGCTGAGCGCGCTTTGGTGCGTGATCTGATTGGGGTGGCAAACGAAATTGCTGATGCTGGCTATGACCCTCAAGGGCGTAGCTCTGAAGACCTGCTTGATCTTGCTGAAAGTAAAGTGTTCGCTATTGCCGAAGCTCGCACCAATGAAAACGAAGGGCCGCAGAATGTTGATAGTATCCTCGAGAAAACGTTAGAACGAATCGAGCTGCTGTACAAATCTCCGCAAGATGGTGTAACGGGTGTTGATACGGGGTTTACTGACCTCAATAAGAAAACCGCTGGTCTTCAAGGTTCTGACTTGGTGATTGTCGCGGCGCGTCCATCGATGGGTAAAACCACGTTCGCGATGAACTTATGTGAAAACGCCGCAATGTCCCAAGAGAAGCCCGTACTTATCTTCTCACTAGAGATGCCCGCAGAGCAGATTATGATGCGTATGCTGGCGTCATTGTCGCGAGTCGACCAGACAAAAATTCGTACTGGTCAGCTAGACGATGAGGATTGGGCGCGTATTTCATCGACGATGGGTATTCTGATGCAGAAAAAGAATATGTACATCGATGACAGCTCGGGTCTAACACCAACGGAAGTGCGCTCTCGTGCTCGTCGTATCGCTCGTGATCATGGTGGTCTTTCTATGATCATGGTCGACTACTTGCAGTTGATGCGAGTCCCTGCCTTGTCAGATAACCGTACGTTGGAAATCGCTGAGATTTCTCGTTCACTTAAAGCGCTTGCTAAGGAACTTAACGTTCCTGTTGTTGCGCTATCACAGCTTAACCGTTCTCTAGAGCAACGTGCTGACAAACGCCCTGTAAACTCGGATCTGCGTGAATCAGGCTCTATCGAGCAGGATGCCGACTTAATCATGTTTATCTACCGTGATGAAGTCTACAATCCGGACAGTTCAATGAAGGGAACCGCGGAAATCATCCTAGGTAAGCAACGTAACGGCCCAATCGGCTCGGTGAGACTCACCTTCCAAGGTCAATGGTCTCGCTTCGATAACTACGCTGGCCCTGCATTTGATATGGATGATGAGTAACGCTATGAGCTACATGAAAGCAGCGACAGCCTATATTGATTTAGACGCGCTTCAACATAACCTGCAGCAGATTAAGCTTCAGGCTCCAAACAGTAAGATCATGGCGGTTGTAAAAGCGAACAGCTATGGTCATGGGCTGCGTCACATAGCGAAAAATGCACAGGGTGCCGATGCCTTTGGTGTAGCGCGAATTGAAGAGGCGCTTCAATTACGTGCGTGTGGTGTAGTAAAGCCCATCTTGTTGCTTGAAGGTTTTTACTCATCTGGTGATTTGCCGGTATTAGTAACAAATAACATTCAAACGGTTGTGCATTGTGAAGAGCAGTTAATCGCTTTAGAGCAGGCGGAGCTTGAAACACCGGTCGTTGTTTGGCTGAAAATTGATAGTGGGATGCACCGTTTGGGCGTGCGTCCTGAGCAGTATGATGAATTCGTCACTCGCCTAAAAGCGTGCAACAACGTCGCAAAACCTCTCCGCTATATGAGCCACTTTGGCTGTGCTGATGAGCTTGACCGTTCAACAACCAATGAGCAAACAGAATTGTTCATGGCTCTGACTGAAGGGTGTGAAGGTGAGCGTTCACTCGCGGCATCTGCGGGTTTACTGGCTTGGCCAGATAGTCAACTCGATTGGGTTCGCCCTGGAATTATCATGTATGGGGTCTCTCCATTTAATGACAAAACCGCTCAAGAGCTGGGGTACCAACCTGTAATGACTCTTAAATCACACTTAATTGCTGTTCGAGATGTTAAAGCTGGTGAAAGTGTCGGTTATGGTGGTGTATGGACCAGTGAGCGAGATACCAAAGTGGGTGTTATTGCCATTGGCTATGGTGATGGTTATCCAAGAACCGCACCGAATGGCACACCAGTCTTGGTTAATGGACGAAAAGTGCCTATTTCAGGTCGTGTCTCAATGGATATGCTGACGGTTGATTTAGGTCCAAATGCCCACGATCTCGTTGGTGATGAAGCTATATTGTGGGGACGAGATCTTCCTGCTGAAGAAGTGGCAAGTCATATCGGTACCATCGCCTATGAACTGGTGACCAAACTTACATCACGAGTTGATATGGAATTTTCGAAGTAGTCTAATGTTGCACAAATTATTGGTAAGACTGGCATTGACTGCCAGTCTTTTTGTTTCTGCCCACTCAATGAGTGCAGAGAAAGATTCCGCCTTCCTGCCTTTCTACTTTAGCACTGAAACTCTCGGTCATACCTTTGGTGTTGCAGGTGTCGCTAAAGGTGTTGGTCAGCCTCAGGCCGCCTTGTTTGGCATGGCGCTCTATTCAGAGAAAGAGAGCTATGTTGGCTTTGTGTCTGCGTTCAATTACGCGTTATCTGATCAGCTTCTTTTTAGCACTCAAATGTATCAGGCTCAATTTAATGATAACCCATACTACTTGGGTGATCAGGGAAGTAATGACTCACAAACAGGGCAAAAAACCATTACGAATGGTTTCGAACAAAACTACCAGTTTGAATTCAAGTACCTGCTGCCATGGGGCAATGTGAAGCAACATGGCTTAATGGGGGCGTTTCAACCGATTCGAGAGGTGAGTTTTGCATCTCCGATTCAATCTGGAGTGAGCTCGGTGACGTTGACTCCGTTTTATTCGTCACGAGAGTTGGATATCTATAACAAGGCTGACAAAGCTAGTGGTTTTAAGCTCAGTTTTGATTGGGACAACCGTGATAGCGTCAGAAACCCCACCAAAGGCTCACATACCTCATTGGATGTTACTGCCGGTGCTGAACGCTGGCAGAGCGAAGATATTTGGACTAAGTGGGAGTTTCAAAATAGCCAGTATTATGCGTTAGGCCCGCTCGGTGAGTGGTTTGATCAGCAAGTATTAGCGTTCGATTTCTATACTGCGGATACGCCAAGCTGGAGTAGCGTTAAACCACCAGAGCAAGATCAAATACGCTTGGGTGGCTTGTATCGTCTGCGAGGTTACACTAGCGGCCGTTATCATGGCCGTTCAGCGGTGCACTATTCTGCCGAGTACCGAGTGCTGCCTGATTGGCAACCCTTAGATGGTATTCCTTTGATTAACTATTACGATCTGCCTTGGTGGCAATGGGTGGTTTTTGCAGAGGTTGGTCGTGTTGCTGATGAATACGATGCCAAGACCTTACATAGCGACATGAAGTGGAACGTAGGCGGTGCTGTTCGTTTTCAAGTGGAAGGTATCGTTGTACGAGCAGAAGTGGCTCAAGGAGCTGATGAAGGCACTTTTCGCGTGATGATTAATCAACCTTTTTAGCTATAACAAGACTCTCTGATACAAATAGCACAGAGAGTCTTATCTTCCAGTATCCCAAGTCAATCGTGGTTTCCTTGAATAGTGGCAATGATGGTTCTTGAGCCACCATAGTCACGATGTTCGCCCAAATAGATCCCTTGCCAAGTTCCTAGCGCTAACCGCCCATTGGTTATTGGAATCATCACACTGCAACCGAGTGTCGACGCTTTAATGTGTGCGGGCATATCATCGTCACCTTCGTAAGTATGTTTGTAGTAAGGGGCTCGCTCAGGAACAAAGTGATTAAAGTGTTTCTCCATATCGTGTCTTACGGTTGGATCGGCGTTTTCATTGATGGTTAAACTCGCTGAAGTATGCTGGATAAATAACTGTAATAATCCGACGGAATAGTGTTTAAGTTGTGGTATTTGTTGTTCAATTTCATCGGTTATTAGATGAAATCCTCTCTTCTTCGCTGAGATTTGAATCGTTTTTTGTGTCCACATAAGCAGGCCTGTTGCAGATTGATGTTGCTCTAGTGTTAAGCTTAATCAAGGTTAGTGGTAGAATCTTACTTGCAATGAAGGTGTTTGTTTAAAGTTCAAGCAGGGAACGTGACCTAACTCAATGTGAGTGAGAAAGCCCTGCGTCATAATTAGCACCTGAAAAAAAATTACAAAGTCTTGTTTTGTGGCAATTTGCCCTAACATACCTAATATTATTATTTGCTAAATCGGGGATTCCACCAGTTTTCGCTAGGCTGTATGGAATAAAACCTACTGTAACATCGGGATAGTAACCATGTTGAAAAATATCAATCCAACGCAAACACAAGCTTGGAACGCGCTAACAGCGCACTTCGAATCTGCACAAGATATGGATCTAAAAGCATTATTTGCTCAAGACCCAGCTCGTTTTGAAAACTTCTCTGCTCGTTTTGGCAGCGACATTCTCGTTGATTACTCTAAAAACTTAATCAACGAAGAAACATTGAAGCACCTATTTGCTTTAGCAAACGAAACCGAGTTGAAAGCAGCGATCGAAGCGATGTTCAGTGGTGAAGCGATCAACAAAACAGAAGATCGCGCAGTGCTGCACACGGCTCTACGTAACCGTAGCAACAAACCAGTTATGGTCGACGGTGAAGACGTAATGCCAGCGGTGAACGCAGTGCTGGAAAAAATGAAGTCTTTCACTGAGCGTGTTATTGGTGGTGAGTGGAAAGGTTACACAGGTAAATCCATCACAGATATCGTTAATATCGGTATCGGTGGCTCTGACCTAGGTCCTTACATGGTGACAGAAGCACTCGCACCATACAAAAATCACCTAAATCTACACTTTGTTTCTAACGTTGATGGCACACACATCGTTGAAACATTGAAGAAGGTTAACCCTGAAACCACTCTATTTTTGATTGCGTCTAAGACATTTACTACTCAAGAAACAATGACTAACGCTCACTCGGCACGTGATTGGTTCCTTGAGTCTGCGGGCGATCAAGCTCATGTCGCTAAGCACTTCGCAGCACTGTCTACGAATGCAACTGCAGTATCTGAGTTTGGTATCGATACCGACAACATGTTCGAATTCTGGGATTGGGTTGGCGGTCGTTACTCACTATGGTCGGCAATCGGTCTGTCTATTGCTCTTGCAGTGGGTTATGACAACTTTGTTGAGTTGCTTGATGGTGCTCACGAGATGGATAACCATTTCTCGTCAACGGAACTTGAAAGCAATATTCCTGTGATTCTTGCTCTGATTGGCCTATGGTACAACAACTTCCACGGTGCAGAGTCTGAAGCGATTCTTCCATACGACCAATACATGCACCGTTTTGCTGCTTACTTCCAGCAAGGTAACATGGAATCTAACGGTAAATACGTTGACCGTGATGGTAATGCAGTGACTTACCAAACAGGCCCAATCATTTGGGGTGAACCAGGTACTAACGGTCAACACGCGTTCTATCAGTTGATTCACCAAGGGACTAAGCTAATTCCTTGTGATTTCATCGCTCCGGCAATCAGCCACAACCCAGCTGGTGATCACCATCAGAAACTGATGTCTAACTTCTTCGCACAAACAGAAGCGTTAGCGTTCGGTAAATCTGAAGAGACGGTAAAAGCTGAGTTTGCAAAAGCAGGTAAGAGTGAAGAGGAAGCGGCAACGCTAGCACCATTTAAAGTGTTTGAAGGTAACCGCCCAACGAACTCAATCTTAGTTAAGAAAATCACACCACGTACCCTAGGTAACCTGATTGCGATGTACGAACATAAAATCTTCGTACAAGGCGTTATCTGGAACATCTTTAGTTTCGATCAGTGGGGTGTTGAGCTAGGTAAACAACTCGCGAACCAAATCCTACCTGAGCTTGCAGATGATTCTGAAATCACGTCGCACGATAGCTCGACTAACGGTCTAATCAATGCGTTTAAGGCGTACAAAGCGTAGAGCGATCTGCGCCCTTCGAAAGAAGGGTATGTTTTGGTATTGATAGTTGCAAACAATGACGCTTTGTTCTGAAAGCTCATTGTTTGAAATATAAAAAGGGTTGGCATAGTTTGCCAACCCTTCAAATTTTCTCGCTTCTCGCTTCTCGCTTCTCGCTTCTCGCTTCTCGCTTCTCGCTTCTCGCTTCTCGCTTCTCGCTTCTCGCTATACCGTCGTATCCACTGTCGGCTGGATCTCTGTGCTGGCCGTAAATTTCTGGCTCAGTAACGCGACGACCTGATCATAGTACTGCATGTTAGGCTTGTTTCCGAGTAGCTTACAGAGCTCGTTTCCAGTAGGCGTAAAGCGATAATAGAGTAGTCGAACCCCTTTGCTATGAGCCTGTAACGAGAGTTGTTTACCTTGGTAGTTGAGTGGAAGAGGTGATTCGAGTTCAATTTCCCCTGATTCCAATTCGGTGCCATGCATGAGCCCTAGTTCAAACAGCACCAACAGACTGGAGTATGGGAGTTGGTAATTGCCAACGTTAATATTGCTGGTGGTATTGCGTTTACCAAAACTGAATATTCCCCCTTGGGCACGGTAGCCGACCAATAACTTTCGGCTGTTATCCCCGCCAAAACTGCAGGCCAATGAAGCGGCTCGCTGTAGAATCTGTGCTTCTTTTGGCGTCATGTCTTGGAGTACTTTCAGCGCTTTCATCGAGGTTGAGCCCGGATTCGTGACCTCGCGTTTGAGTACTTGAGCCCATAAGCGTTGCATAGAGTGGTTGTGAACTTCTTGTGCCATATCGAAGAAGCGGTAGAGCCAGTCTTGGTCGGGATCTCCGGCGGTTTCATCTTTACATGAGATATGTGCCAGTTTCAGGATCTGCTCTAGGTTTTTCTGTCTAAGTTCTTTGCGTTTCCTCTCGCGAATCAAGGCCCGCTCCAGCGTGCTTTTTTCTGGAGTCTCAGCCTGAAGTAACGCATCTAAGCCATAAAGCTGGGCGATATTGAGCACACGGCTCGCGCTGTCTTTGATGTAGCTGGATTTCTTTTCTTGGCGTTGAGTGTGCTCAGCTTGATGCTCTATGACAACGGGCTTATTGCTCTCAGACATGCTATTTCCTTAGCCATCATATGCTTAAAGTTAAGTATTAAATGTACCTCGGAACGGCTTTGCTCGCCAGAAAAAGACTGTGAGCCACTTTATAAAAATATCGCTACCATAAATGATAACAAGTTGTTAAAATTGTTATCGTTAGTTTTGAGGAGCTTATGAAGTATTTCAATGAAGATAAACTGAAGAAGCACCTGTCAATTGCCCTTTTATTACTAGTTTACCTAGCGGTGCTAGGTTATTTGTCTAGCTATTTGGCCTAATTAA
Source organism: Vibrio sp. TRT 1302 (assembly GCF_050113875.1). Taxonomy (NCBI): domain Bacteria; kingdom Pseudomonadati; phylum Pseudomonadota; class Gammaproteobacteria; order Vibrionales; family Vibrionaceae; genus Vibrio; species Vibrio sp. TRT 1302. The sequence continues at coordinate 11,283 of NZ_JBNJOF010000012.1, forward strand.
AGGCAATTAACAGGCTGCGAATTTTTTTAACACTTACATATCATCGTACTCGGCGATCTCAGTGCCTTGTATGACATATCCTGTTTCTGCCAACTCATGGCTAATGGTTTCTGTTTTTAGTGTCCCAATCACGTAGATAACATCCCACAGTTGTTGAACTGGCGCGCCTTTAGGGAATTTCACATAGATGATTTGATTTGGTGGCGGTGGTGGCACGTGAATACATGCCCCGAAGTACGGGACGAGTAGAAACTCCGTCACCATGTTTTCATCCCCTTCCAGTGGAATGACAAAGCCCGGGATTTTAACCATGCTACCGTTTAGCTCTTGTCGAACTGTGCCAACCTTTGACTGTTTCATTACATCACCGTCATGGTCGACGGCGGGCATGCCATATGCGTCAAACTGGTTGCGCTCACTCTCCGGAATGAGGTCAATCCAGTCGAGAGTCAGAGTATCTTCTGCATGAGCAGTTATGCTTGTGAACGCCACGGAGATCAGCGTTAGAAATAAAATCGTTATCTTCTTCATTGTTAAACTCTAATCGTCATACCATCGCTAAGCGATTGTTTATAAGCTCTTAGTGCGGGAATAAATCCGACTAGGGTACCCGCAAGTTGTACTGCTCCCAGCAACGTCAGTTCATGTGATGAGAGGGCTAATATCTGTAGATTGATGCCGTAGTGTTGCTGGACGAGAGGCGCAGCGAAAGCAAGCGCCGCATAGAGCCCGATGATTCCGATGACTAAGCCGATGAATGTCAGGACACTGGCCTCAAGAATTAACAGACTAAACACATGTCTAGGTCGAGCACCCATCGCTCTTAAGATTGCCATTTCACGTCGCCTTTCTTGCAAGCTGGTGAGTAAGCTTGAAAGCATACCCAGTAGTCCCGCAATAACGACGAATACGGAAACGGCCATCAATGCCTGCTCCGCAACGGACATCATACCCCAAAGTTCATGTAATGCGACTCCAGGTAGGATGGCACTTAATGGTTCTTTGCCGTAGGTGTTAATTTGCCTCTGAAGAGCGAAAGTTTGAATTTTTGATTTCAGACCGATCAGCATTGCGGTGATCTGTTTGGGCTGGAAATCCATAGCATTTAACTGTTCAGCGGTCGGATTGTTGCCTAAATTGGCACCACTTTCCCAGCCAACGTGAATGGCTTCAATGGCTTGTAGAGAAACATGAATTGTTTTATCTACGGGCGTCCCTGTTGGCGCCAATATGCCTACAACTTTAAATGGCAATTTATCGTGGCGGCTGAATGCCACATCGCTTATCCCGTGTGCGATGACCATTTCACTACCGATTGTGTAGTTGAGGGAACGAGCGACCTCTGAGCCAATTACGGCTTCAAATAACCCATTAAACTCTTGCCCGTGTTGAAACGAGAGGTTCTGTTTCTTTCCATATTGGTAGTGAGAGAAATAGTCATGATTGGTCCCTAATACTCGGAATCCCTTATGAGAATCGCCAAGTGAGATTGGGATCGTCCATGCGACCGAGCGGTGCTGGCTAAACTCCTGAAAACTCTTCCAATCAATATTATTAGTGGCATTGCCTATGCGAAAAACGGAATAAAGCAATAGATTGACCTGTCCGGAGCGGCCTCCAACAATCAAATCGGTTCCTGAAATCGTGTTGGCGAAACTGCTTTTTGCTTCTGTCCGAATACGTTCAACTCCGAGTAAGAGAATGACCGAAATGGCTACGGTCAGGATAGACAGTATCGCAGTGACTTTGCGGTTTCGGACACTTTTCCACGCAAGGCTAACGGTTGGTGTCATGAATTCCCTCCTGCCTGATTAATTTGTTCTAGATTGATGGTTCGGTCGAACAGGGGCTCCAGTGTCGGATCATGGCTGACAAACAGAAGGGTCGAACCTGCTTGATTGACTTGCTCTAAAAGCAGTTCGATAAAAGCAGTGCGATTGTTGTAATCAAGCGAAGAGGTCGGCTCATCGGCAATAATAACTTCCGGTTTACCTATTAAGGCTCTTGCTGCGGCTACGCGTTGCTGCTGACCGATGCTGAGCTCGACCACGGGTTTGTTCAGTAGGTTCTCTGGTAAGCGAAGCTTTTTCAACAACTCTTGAGCGTGCAAGGTGATGTCACCTTCAACTTGCTGGCGACGTGAGGAAGAAAACTGACATGGTAGCATGACGTTTTCAATCACGCTTAAATATGGCAATAGATTAAATTGTTGAAAAATATAGCCAATATTATCAGCGCGAAACTTATCGCGTTGGCTACCTGATAGCGCTGAAAGATCTTTTCCCAATACGAGGATCTGACCTGAGGTAGCACAGTTGATGCCAGTCAGTAGCCCTAATAGGGTCGACTTTCCACAGCCACTGGGGCCTTTAATAAAAAGGTGCTCGCCACGCTTAATCGACAGTGAGGGAATACTTATTGTCGCGGCTCGGTTACCTGGCCAGATGAACTCGACTTGATTGAGTTCGACGACAGGCTGATGACTAAGGTTATCCATTCTGGTTTCCAATCATGGGAGTAAGGTGACTTGGCGGAAGCCAAGCCACTTTAGCATTAGAGTGAAATTGTGTTCTGACCTAGGCCAAGCTCCATTGCGGCTTGCTTGCTGTCAGTAAGTACATTCACTTTGATTGATTCTGTGCTTGGAAACTTAGTAAACCATGATGTTTCTATTTCACTGACTGCTGAAATGTTTTCACAGCTGTAGTGGTACTCCACCGTGAACTCCCCATGACCAGCGGCGCCATCTTGGTGATGCTCTTCATGATCGTGTTTGTCATGGTCGTGATGATTCTCATGGTCGTGATGATTCTCATGATCGTGTTTATCGTGATCATGATGCTCTTCATGATCGTGCTTATCATGGTCATGATGTTCTTCATGGCCATGTTGGTCGTGATCGCTGTCGCCTAAAGTGTGGGTGACTGATTGGTGGTTGACTTGACAGCCTGATGCCGAAGCAAAAGTAAAGATGTTATCTGCAAGGCTCAAGCTTGCTACTGCATTTTCAAGCTGCTGTTTTTCCTTATCGTTTGTCGGAGTATGCTCAAATCCAACAACATCCGCGCCCGGTGCCGTAATCTCGATCAGAAGTTCTTTGCCGTCTTGAGCAATATTAAATTCAACCTGACCATGGACATGGGCGCCATGTTGACGGAAACCTTCTTCTGCGTAAGCGAAGGAACTAGTGGCAATAGCGACACCGAGTGCGAGAGGAGTAATCTTGTTCATTATGATTCCTGAAATTATTTTATACAGTATGGTATCCACGCGAACGTGAACGACATTGAGTAGCATGCTTAAAATATAATCAAGAATATGGCGGGGAGCGGGGTTGATAGGCATAAAATTGGGCCTCACAGACTCGCTCTTCTAAGGTAATTTGTGGGCGCTCATGACCAGATTGGGACAATACGCTTGGAGCACTAGAGCTTGCTCCATGCAAACCACTCGCAAATAGCTGGCAGTGATGCTCACTATGGTGAGTGGAAGAAAGTTCGTATTGGTGTTCAATAAACGCAAAGTTTAGCCATAGCAACAGCGCAGCTGCTAGCAGAGCAACCGTTATTGAACGAACTGAAACTGGGCGAGATATCGACACGGCGAGAACAAACAAAAAATGGAATTGTTATACTATAACAATTCCATTCAAAAGGTGAAACCTAACTGCTCGATTGCTAGATGTTTTCTTTGACTAGCTTCAAGACTTGCTCAATCTCAGATTCATCGAGAGCGCCTTCTTTTACAAATAGCACTTTGCCTTGTTTGTCTTGAACAATGATCGCCGATGACTCTTTCGCTAAATCCCAATGACTTGCAACGGCTCCCTCTTCGTCTAGAACCATTGATGACCATGGAAATTCTTTTTTGCTGTCTTCCGCTGACGATTTGACAAACGATCCTGTTCCCCAGATAGCATCATCTTGGTTGATGATAGATGTCGTTTGGTAGCTTTGCTGAGGGAACTTCGCTGCAGTGATCGCTGCCATTAAAGGCGCATTGAGTTCTTTTGAACTGCTACGCCCAGCAATCGCTTGGATGACACGAACTTTACCGGTCATATCCTGCGTTGACCATGTCTGAAACGCAGTATCATCCCCTTGAAGAATGATTTCGCCGTAGCTTTTCACCTCAACCGTTGGAACGGCTTGGCCCAAGGCGATGTTGTGTGCAAAAGCCAAAGCTGGAGAGCATGCAATTGCTAGAGTAAGAAGGGTTTTATTTTTCATTATGTTATTCCTTTTGATTGTGCGAGAAAAAGTATATACCGAAAATTTTGCTTGGGTAGAGAATTGTGCTGAAGTGTGACGAAATGTGATCATTTTGTTAATAAACGCCTATCTATTCATGCCATATTAGGTATAATCCACACAGGTTCTAAGGAATGGAACCAAACCAAGGTTTATCTTGTGTTTAGTAGGAATAGGGGGGGGCTATGCTGCGTGAATTTACTACCTACCGTCCACATCAAGTTGCACGATTTGTTAAAACTTTGTTTAAAGGACAGTTTGTAATCTCAGGTGTGGGGAAATTTAAATTTGATAATGGCAAAGTTTTGTTACCAGACGTGAAAGATTCTCGAAAACTCATGACCTACAAAGAGATTAATCAGGCCATAGCGGCACTACCAGTATAGTGCGCACAGGTAAGTTACTGATTGCCAAATATTAAAAAGTCGCCCTTGTGGCGACTTTTTGCTTTTATTCTTACTGGGGAGGGAAACAGACTCCAGTACCACCCAAACCACAGTAGCCGTTTGGATTTTTAGCCAGATATTGCTGGTGATAGTTCTCTGCATAATAGTACTTACCCGCGGGCAGAATCTCAGTGGTGATCGATTGCACTTCGTCACCCAGTAGAGCTTGGTAAGCCTGTTTGGAAGCACTGGCGGTTTGATACTGTTCGTCACTATATACATAAATAGCAGATCGGTATTGAGTGCCGAGGTCATTACCTTGACGCATGCCTTGAGTAGGATTGTGTTTTTCCCAAAAAGCATGCAACAGTTGTTCAAAAGAGATCACTTGGGTATCAAAGACAACACGAACGACTTCAGTATGTCCTGTCTGACCACTACACACTTCTTCATAAGTTGGATTCGGTGTGAAACCACCAGAATAGCCAACCGATGTGCTGACTACGCCATCGAGTTGCCAAAAAAGTCGCTCTGCTCCCCAAAAACAGCCCATACCAAATAGAACTTGTTCGCAACCTTGTGGAGGTTCAGCGGTCAAACTGGATTGATTGACGAAATGACTATCGTCGATGGTGAGTGGTGTGTTTCTGCCTGGCAGCGCTTCTTGCGCGGTAATCATAGTTTGTTTGTTGAGCATCGTGAGTTTCCTTGCTGTGTATTATGAGATAGACCGCCTAGTTGACTGTTTTCATACAGACTTATTTTTTTTCAGGCGTTATTATTGCCTAACGTTATGGAGATAGATAATTAAGCATGATCATCAAACCTTTACCAGTCCTAATCACCCTAGCTTCACTCACTTTTCCAGTGTGGGCAAATGAGGTTGATCTCAAGATCAATGGTGTCGATGGCGCACTATTGGACAATGTAGAAGCTTATCTATCTTCGATTCCTGAACAAGACTATGAAGTCAGCCTTAGATTTAAAGCACGTTTAGAGCGTAACTTCACTGAATCACTCAATGCACTGGGTTACTACCATCCTAGTTACGACTTTAAAGTCTCTGATGATCAAAAACTGGTGACCGTTAATATTGATCCTGGCCCAGTTACGACCATAGAGCAGTTGGATATCCAGATAACAGGCGAAGCAGAAAATGATCCTGAGTTTCAAGCCTTGATTGAGAAAAGTGGTTTGCAGCAAGGGCGTGCTCTGCAACACAATCATTATGACTCACTCAAAAGTTCAATTCGTAACCTTGCCTTGCAGAGAGGGTATTTCGAAGGCGAGTTTACGCAGAGTCGTCTCGAAGTTGCCCCTAGCCTAAATCAGGCGTTTATCCGACTCCATTTTAATAGTGGTATTCGTTACCATTTTGGTGCGAATGGCATTACTGGAAGCCAAATCGAAGATGATCGCGTTGAGTCACTTTCACCGTACAAGCAGGGAGAACCCTACTTGGTGGCTAAGGTGGGCGAGTACAATCAAAACCTGTCCAATACAGACTGGTTTTCGTCAGTATTTGTGGAACCAGATTTGACTCAATTGGGCGAGGGAAGAGAACTGCCAATGAAAGTCTCTCTCGCGCCTCAGGCGAGAAACCAGCTTGAAACTGGTCTTGGCTATTCGACGGATGTGGGTGTCCGCGGGTCTTTAAAATGGAAGAAACCCTGGGTAAACAGCCGAGGTCATAGCTTTGACAGCAGTTTTTCTCTCTCTGCGCCTGAACAGACGATCACCGCCGGTTATCGCATTCCGCTAGACGACGTATTGAAAGAGTACTACCGAATTCAATATGGTATGAAAAACCTAGATAGCCGTGATACTAAAAGTCTGGAATCCAATCTTGCTTTGGAGAGGCACTGGGTGCTGGATAACGGCTGGCATAGAACACTCTACATAAGATACCTATTGGAGAACTATGAACAGGGCTTACAAGATGACAATGCGCAGTTCCTTTTACCTGGTATCTCCTTTTCACGTAGCCGAATTCGAGGCGGGGCTATGCCAATGTGGGGGGACCGACAGAGCTTAACCGTTGAGTATGGTGACCCTAGTATGTTGTCAGAGACGCGAGTAACGCGTTTGCTGGGTGCGATGACGTGGATTCGCGGTGCAGGTGAAAACCACCGAGGCATTTTCCGTATTGATGGTGGTGCTAACTTTGCTGAAGAGTTTGAGAAACTATCGCCATCTCTACGTTTCTTCGCTGGTGGTGACAACAATTTACGTGGTTATGGCTACGAATCTATCTCGCCAAAAGATGCCAGTGGCGCTTTGACAGGTGCTAAGTATTTAGCGACCAGCTCATTGGAGTATCAATACCGAGTTTATGGTAACTGGTGGGGTGACGTCTTCTATGATGTAGGTGACGCATTTAATGACACTCCGGATCTAAAACGAGGAACGGGCGTTGGTATTCGTTGGGCTTCACCCGTCGGACCAATTAGACTTGATTTTGCCTGGGGCTTAGATGCGGCAAAAGGCGATGAATTCAAGATCCACTTTACCTTAGGACCTGAACTATGACCCATGTTGTAATTAAGTGGTCAAAATGGATATCACTGATCTTTGTTGCATTAATGGTAGTGATCTTACTGGCATTGGGTGGATTGCTTTTTACCAATACCGGATTGAATCTAGCTTTATGGGGAGCTGAGAAATTTGTTCCCCAGCTAACGGTTTCTTCGACTCAGGGAGCGCTATTCCCTCGCTTTACTTTACATGGCGTCGTATTCAAAGATGACGACTTGCATGTAGACACAAAGATTACATCGCTTACTTTGGCCGTAACGCCAACGTGTCTCACTGAACCGAGAGTGTGTATCGATGAATTAGCCATTAAAGGTCTGAATTTTTCGATGCCGCAGTTGCCTCCTTCAACTCCCGATACAGAAACTGCGCCAGAAACGGCAACAACAAACATTACGTCACCCGTTCCAATAAAAGTGAGTTGGCTTAAGCTTGAAGATATTAATCTTGATGTGCTTGGAAACCAGATCTCTTGGCGTTTATTTACGTCGAGCGCTTCTTTTCAGGGTAATCGCTTACGCATTAACACGACCAAGTTTCTCGACCCATTAGTCAAGCTTGCCCCAAGCTCAGATGAAGAAAGTAAAAGTCCCCAAGAGCCGCCAGCATCTCCGGCGACTGAAGAGGCACAAGCGATCACTCTACCAGAGGTGAAATTGCCACTTCAGGTTGAACTGGTGCGTCTCGATGTTGAAAATTTCAAGCTTGATCAAGAGACGCCGATCGTTGTGAACCACCTTGGCCTTGGCGCCAAAGCGAAAGGTTCACAGGTCGTTATCGATACTTTAGAACTCCACATGCCTCAAGTTGAGGTGCAACTAAAGACAGATATTAAACTGAGTGGTGACTATCCGTTGTCGCTTGCACTAGAGGCAACCATCAAAGAAGAAATTGCTGCAGGACAAAAGATAGACCTAAAAGTGTCAGGCAGTGTCGCGGATTTAGGATTAGCGGCGAACTTAACGGGTTTGGCTCAAGCTCAGTTATCTGCTCAATTGCAGCCATTAGAGCCGAATGTTCCTTTTGATATCTCGTTGCTAAAAGCTAAAGCACAATGGCCGATGACTGGGAAAGGTGATTACTTTGTTTCTCTCGACGAGTTAAAGGCTAAGGGTTCATTAGATGGATACCAACTCTCTCTTATCACCGATGTAAAAGGTAAAGATGTTCCTGATGTTGGGGTGTCATTGCAAGGTGAGGGAGATTTGTCTCATGTTAATCTGAGTAAAATCGATGTCGATACACTCGGAGGCTCTGTGTCTGGTGACATGATGGCTGATTGGAGCGCTCCTGTGAACTGGGCCGCTAACTTATCTCTCACTCATATACAACCTGGGCTGCAATGGCCTGAAGCGGAAGGTGATATAAGTGGTGTTATTTCAACAACAGGTGCTCTTACTGATCAAGGTGGCTGGACGATTGAAGTGCCTAAGCTCGACATTGACGGTATCTTGCGCGATTACCCTCTCAATATCGAAGGAGCGCTGAGCGCTAAAGATAGCAAGGGCAACGGTGAGTTAAGTTTGCGCACTACCGGGCTCGTATTGTCTCATGGTCCGAATAGCATTAAAGCAAAAGGTGAATTGGATAAGGAATGGCGTCTTGATTTGGCGATAAACTTTCCTGATTTGATCAAAACCGTTCCCGATTTGCAGGGTAAAGCCGTGGGAAATGTCTTATTGCGTGGTGCGTTGAAAGAGCCGAAAGTTGGCCTTGCGTTAAACGTTTCGGCTGTTGATTGGCAAAAGCAAGCTCAAGTAGAAAAGATTGAGCTCAAAGGTAACGTAACGCCACTGCCCATTCCGAGTGGTCAATTGGCGTTGAAAGTCACTCAAGCTAAATATCAAGACTACCGAGTTGATGATGCCAGTATGAATTTTTCGGGAACACAACAGCAGCATCAGTTGCAGCTTGATGTTATTTCGAATATTGCCTCAACCAGTTTCGCGCTCAATGGTGTTTTGGTGGATAAGCCTGATTTGGTATGGAACGGCACCCTAGAGCGTATGAATATCTCTTCACAGCAGGGTGAATGGCGTCTAAACCAAGCCACCAAGCTGGGCTTTGAGATGGCGACGCAGCAAGTTGCGGTAGCGGCGCATTGTTGGCTTCAAGCGGATTCTAGCTTGTGCCTCGATAAGGATATTAAGGTCGGTCAAAGCGGCGAAGCCGCGTTGAGTCTTACGAGCTTCAACTTTGAGCAGATCAAAGCTTTTCTGCCCAAAGAAACGCTCATCAAAGGTGCCGCTAATGCAAATGTGTGGGCTAAATGGGCTCCGGATAGTGCCCCTCAGCTCAAAGCTTCCGTCGATTTAACTAAGGGACAGGTAACGCAACAACTTGAACAGCCAGTTCAGATTGGTTGGGAGAGTGTTAACCTCAATGCTAACTTAGTCGACAATAAGCTCCAAGCAGACTGGATGCTGGACGTTAGCAACAACGGTGATATTTCAGGTAACGTTACGATTCCTAATGTTTTAGAGAAAGATAAGCAGTTAGATGGCCGCTTTAAATTGAGCACATTTAACCTAGATTTCTTGGCGCCGATCATTGGTGAGTACAGTAAGTTGGAATCCAATATAAGTACGGATCTACAGATCAGCGGTCCAGCATTACATCCGAAAGTGAAGGGGCAGTTTGTTATCGATGATATCTTGCTTCAAGGGGATATTTCACCGGTCGAAGTTGATTCAGGTCGTTTAGCTATTAATTTCGCGGGTTATGACGCTTCATTGGCCGCGACCATCCATACCCCTGATGGGGACTTAGAGGTTTCCGGTGACGCGGATTGGAATGATCTGAAAGATTGGAACTCCAACATTCGAGTCTTTGCAGAGGAGTTATTGGTTAACGTTCCGCCAATGGTGAAGATCAAAGTGCAACCGGATATGACCATTTCTGCTTCGCCTACGGTTGTCCGAGTAGATGGAGACATCGCATTACCTTGGGGACGAATTGTGGTTGAAGAGCTGCCGCCAAGTGCGGTCGGTGTGTCCAAAGATCAGGTTTTACTGAACGATGATCTAGAGCCGATTGAATCGGAAAGTAAAGTTCCATTTGCACTAGAAACCAATATCAATATTAAGATTGGCGATGATTTTAAGTTGTCTGCATTTGGTCTTGAAGGTGGTTTGGTTGGTAAGCTCAATGTTGCACAAAAAGACAAAGGACCATTTGTCACGGGTGAAGTGAACATCACTAATGGTTCGTACCGTTCATTTGGTCAGGATCTGATTATCAATGAAGGCAAGATCTTAATGAATGGTCCTGTTGATCAACCGTATGTGCAGATTTCTGCTATTCGAAATCCGGACAACACTCAAGATGATGTGACGGCTGGTGTTAAGGTGACAGGACCAGCCAGCGAGCCGACAGTGACCATCTTCTCTGATCCTGCAATGCCACAGGCAAATGCACTATCCTATTTGCTCAGGGGACAGGATATTGATGGTGAGGCTGGAGGAAATGCCATGACCACCACTTTGATTGGATTGAGTTTGGCCAAGAGTGGACGAGTTGTCGGTGAGATCGGACAAGCGTTTGGTGTTCAAGATCTCCAGCTTGATACCGCAGGCTCCGGTGATGATTCACAGGTAACGGTGAGCGGCTATATTTTACCTGGGCTACAGGTGAAGTATGGCGTCGGTATTTTTGATTCAGTGGGTGAGTTTACTGTGCGATATCGATTAATGCAGGATCTCTACTTAGAAGCCATTTCCGGCGTCGACAGTGCAGTGGACGTACTGTATCAGTTTGAGTTCAACTAAGAGCGAAGGAAGGCGATGCAACATCTCGTATTTGTATATGGGACTTTACGTCGGGGTGAGAGAAACCATTATCTATTAGCGGACTCTCAATGTCTCGGTAATCATACGACTCCTCCTATTTACAGTTTGTATGATCTTGGTTCGTATCCAGCCGTATCAGATGGACACAGTGCGATTTTTGGCGAAGTGTATCTAATAGATGATCACACTCTTGAGCAGTTGGATTCCATCGAGGATGTTCCGGTCACTTATCGACGGGAGCAGATAGAGACAACATTTGGCCTTGCTTGGGTCTATATCTATCAAGATATTAGCCAATTAGATGTATTAATCGCCTCAGGAGACTGGTGTCAGAAAGTGTAGAAAATCGTTCCAGTCTATATCAAGTAGCGAGGAAACTGCCCACTAAAGGTAAAGGAGGGGAGAATGAGATACATGTTTATACTAGGGTTGTTGTTGCTGGCAGGATGCGCTTCTCAACCCACCCCGCTCAGTAGCGTAGAGAGTGATTGGTTCAATTATGGGCTCTCACGCGGAGACAAGGGTTATATACAGCAATCTGAGAAGCAACTTGCCAAGCTAGATAGTGGCAGCTTTTTTAATCAGGCACTTTATGACGCCTACACCAAAGGTTATGAACAAGGGCGCCTTAATTACTGCGGGCAGAATGCTTATATGCTGGGCGTACGAGGAAGACCTTATCAGGGTGTTTGCGATCAGCTCGATCCCTTCTTTAGTCAAGATTATATGTCAGGGCGAAACTCCACTGCGGGGTCGATGTTCTGACCTAGAAAAAGAGCCGACAATCGTCGGCTCTTTTTGTTTGCAAAGGTTAGTTTTCTTCGCGATTAAGCTCTAAAAACTCTTCGACCTTTTTCACCATGTTTTTCGACCCAACAAAGAAAGGGACGCGCTGGTGAAGCTCGGTAGGTTTGATGTCCATGATTCGGTTTACACCGTCAGAGGCAACCCCGCCCGCTTGTTCAATGATATAAGCCATAGGGTTACACTCGTACAATAGACGAAGTTTACCGCTTGGGTGGCTTTGCGTACTAGGGTAAAGGTAGATACCGCCCTTGAGTAGGTTACGGTGGAAATCAGCAACCAGTGAGCCGATATAACGCGAGGTATATGGGCGATTTTCACTTGGGGCGTTTTCCTGACAGTACTTGATGTATTTCTTCACGCCAAGAGGGAAACGAATGTAGTTACCTTCGTTAATCGAGTAGATGCTTCCATCTTGTGGGATCATCATATTCTCGTGAGAAAGGCAGAACGTACCTAGCGATGGATCGTAGGTAAAGCCATTAACCCCGTTACCTGTTGTGTATACCAACATGGTTGAAGAACCATAGATAACATAACCTGCTGCAACTTGTTTGTGGCCTGGTTGAAGGAAATCTTCTTCTGTCGGTGGTGTGCCGATAGGGGACACACGACGGTAGATTGAGAAGATGGTACCAACAGAAACGTTAACGTCGATGTTGGAAGAACCGTCTAGTGGGTCCATCAAAACAACGTACTTAGCATTTTTGTTGAGTTCTTTATTAAACGCTACCGCTTCATCTTCTTCTTCACTCGCGACACCGCACACTTGATCTCGAGCTTCAAGAGCGGCTTTAAATTTGTCGTTAGCATAAACATCTAGCTTTTGCTGGTCTTCGCCTTGAACATTCGCAGTGCCAACAGCACCAGTAATATCACCTAGGCCAGCTGCGTTAATTTCTCGGTTAACAATTTTGGCCGCAAGACGAATAGAAGAGAGTAGGGATGATAGATCACCGCTAGCGTGGGGGAAGTCCGCTTGCTTTTCAACAATGAACTCGCCAAGGGTGCGCATTCCAGACATGGTTTTTCCTTTAAAAAGTCGCTCAAAAATATGGGGAGGTGGACAGTGTCTATCTCTTACGGATCTTGAATCAGTGCCCGTGTTAATTCTAAAAGTAAGATCTTTTTATTGGTAATGAACTAACTGCTTGAGATCTCAATTTATTTGTCGACTAATCTTCGGCTTGCATTGATGACAGCGTGAGTTTGTGTGGATGAAGAGTAATCAACTGAATGGGTTAACATCATTATTGGTGATCAAAGTGGTTCGCTTTTCAGTGCTTTGTCGCCATAATGAACAGATTATTTTTGCCTAGGACAAAGTCAGTTATGCACATTCATATCTTGGGAATATGTGGCACCTTCATGGGTGGCGCAGCGATACTCGCTCGTCAGCTTGGACACAAAGTGACGGGTAGCGACGCGAATGTTTATCCACCGATGAGTACGTTGCTGGAATCGCAAGGTATTGAAATCATAGAAGGCTTTGACCCGTCTCAGCTTGACCCAGCACCAGATCTGGTTGTTATCGGTAATGCAATGAGTCGAGGTAATCCGTGCGTTGAGTACGTACTAAACAGCCAAATTCGTTACACTTCTGGACCGCAATGGTTACAAGAGTTTCTACTCCATGACCGTTGGGTGCTAGCGGTGTCGGGTACACATGGCAAGACAACGACTTCGAGCATGCTTGCTTGGATCTTAGAGGACTGTGGCTATCAGCCAGGATTTCTTGTTGGTGGCGTACTCGGAAACTTCGGTGTTTCAGCACGTTTAGGCGAAAGTGTCTTTTTTGTCGTCGAAGCAGATGAATACGACAGTGCTTTTTTTGACAAGCGTTCTAAGTTTGTACATTACCACCCACGCACTTTAGTGATGAACAATCTTGAGTTCGATCATGCGGATATTTTTGATGATTTAGAAGCGATTAAGCGACAATTCCATCACCTTGTTCGTACCGTTCCTGGAAATGGTCGTATTCTAGCGCCTAAGCAAGATGCTGAACTGGCAGATGTATTGGAACGCGGTTGCTGGAGTGAGACTGAGTTTAGCGGTGAAGAGGGCGATTGGCAGGCTGAGAAGCTGATTGTAGATGGTTCTCAGTTTAAAGTGTTCTTCCAAGGCGAAGAAGTGGGTATTGTTCGATGGGACTTGGTTGGCGACCACAATGTCGATAATGCCTTGATGGCGATTGCAGCGGCGCGCCATGTCGGAGTGACACCAGATTTGGCCTGTGAGTCATTGGCTAAATTTATTAATACTAAGCGTCGTCTGGAACTGAAAGGCGAAGTGAATGGTGTGACTGTCTACGACGATTTTGCTCATCATCCTACCGCAATTGAACTTACCCTCGGTGGATTACGTAACAAGGTCGGCAAAGAGAAAATTATTGCGGTATTGGAACCACGCAGCGCAACGATGAAACGTGGTGTTCACAAGGAAACCTTAGCGGCATCATTAGCAACCGCTGACGAAGTGTTTCTGTACCAGCCTGACAACATTGATTGGTCGGTGGAAGATGTAGCCAATCAGTGCCACCAACCTGCTCAAGTGAGCGCACAGATTGATGAACTTGTGGAGAAGATCGTAACGAGTGCGAAATCAGGTGATCACATTCTTGTGATGAGCAATGGTGGCTTTGAAGGTATTCACACTAAGCTTGTGGAAAAACTGGCTCAATAACGTAGTTTTAAAGTATGAACAAACAACATCAAGCCATCACTTTAGCTTTTACTGGAGCATCCGGTGCGCCTTACGGATTGCGGCTGTTAGAGTGCTTACTTGCTGCGGACTATCAAGTTTATCTGCTGATTTCGTCTGCCGCACGTGTGGTTCTCGCCACCGAGCATGATCTGAAATTGCCTGCTCATCCTGAAGCCACACAGCAAGCGTTGGTTGACCATTTTAAATGTGACCCAGAAAAACTGGTTGTCTGCGGCAAGGATGACTGGTTTTCTCCTGTTGCTTCGGGATCTGCTGCACCAAAACAGATGGTAGTGTGTCCTTGCTCAGCTGGCAGTGTAGCCGCGATTGCACATGGGATGTCGGACAATCTTATCGAGCGAGCAGCGGATGTGGTGATGAAGGAGCGTGGACAGCTTCTTTTGGTGGTGAGGGAGACTCCGTTTTCGACACTTCATTTGGAAAATATGCTCAAACTGTCGCAGATGGGTGTCACGATTATGCCAGCGGCTCCAGGTTTTTATCATCAACCCAAGTCGATAGAAGATCTTGTCGATTTCATGGTCGCACGTATTTTAGATCATCTCGGCATTGATCAGGGCTTAGTACCGCGTTGGGGATATGATCAACGTAGCTAAGAGTTCCTCTCATCAACTCTAGCTATTGAGTCACATAACTATTACAATTTGTCCGTTACTCATCGGGGAGCGATAGAGGCCATTTATATTGGACTCAGCTGAGATCGAGCTTTGCTCGGGACCCGTGTACCTGAACCAGATAATGCTGGCGTAGGAATTGAGTCTGGACATCCCTAACCACATTGTCCCTCAAGCCTGTGCCGCTCATACAAGGAGAGAGCGAGCAGTGAAAACCACTCTAAATACCATTTCAATCAGTACTCTGGCAGTTGTTAGCCTAACGTCTTTTTCTGCTCTTGCAGCAGACAAAACCTTAACTGTTTACACTTACGATTCCTTCGCCGCGGATTGGGGTCCAGGCCCTACGGTAGAAAAAGCATTCGAAGCTCAGTGTGGCTGTGACGTTAATTTTGTCGCGTTAGATGATGGTGTATCGATACTAAATCGCTTACGCCTAGAAGGGGAAAACAGCAAAGCGGACATCGTTTTGGGGCTAGATAACAACTTAATGGCAGAAGCGAAGAAAACGGGTTTGCTTAGCCAACATAATGTTGATACCAGTGCTGTGACTCTGCCGAATGGCTGGGATGACAAGACCTTTGTTCCTTATGACTTTGGCTATTTTGCTTTTGTTTACAACAAGGAAACATTGGCGAATCCACCTAAGAGCTTGAAAGAGTTGGTTGAATCTCGTGAAGATCTTAAAGTTATCTACCAAGACCCACGCACTTCAACGCCAGGACAAGGTTTAATGTTATGGATGAAGTCCGTTTACGGTGATGACGTTTCTCAGGCATGGCAAAACTTAGCGAAAAAAACCGTTACCGTAACCAAAGGTTGGTCAGAAGCGTACTCGATGTTCCTTGAGGGTGAATCTGATTTGGTTCTTTCATACACTACTTCACCTGCTTATCATTTGATTGCTGAGAACGACGCGAAATTTGCCGCAGCAGACTTCGCTGAAGGTCATTACACTCAAGTGGAAGTGGCAGCCAAAGTTAAGGGTTCAAAAAACGAACAGCTTGCTGATGAGTTTATGAATTTTATCCTCAGTGACGGTTTCCAATCGGCGATGCCAACTGGAAACTGGATGTATCCAGTAACGGGAGTTGCATTACCGAAAGGTTTTGAGACTCTGACAGTACCAAGTAAAGCGCTCGGTTTTAGTGCTGATGAAGTGGCGGATAATCGCAAGTCATGGATTCGTGAGTGGCAAAGCGCATTAACTTTCTAAGGTTGTCTTTTGCGTAACATTCCCAAAATAGGCATTTGGGTCGCGATATTTATCGCGACCTTTGTTATTTCTGCCTTAGGAGCATTGTTGGTCAATGCGCCAACTCTCGATGTGAGTCATGTTTGGAGCGATCCTTACTATCGTCATGTCACCAAGTTCAGCTTCTACCAGTCATTCCTTTCGACCGTGATCAGCGTGGGTTTGGCGATTCCTGTGGCGCACGCGCTATCGCGTCGACAGTTCCCTGGCAAAGCGTTATTACTCAAACTGTTTGCGACCACGCTCGTTTTACCTGTGCTGGTTGGTGTTTTTGGGCTACTGGCTATTTATGGTAATAGCGGTTTAGTGGCTCAGTTATTTGCCAGTTTAGACAGCAAACTTCCATTTTCGATTTATGGATTGAATGGCATTTTGCTTGCCCATGTGTTCTTTAATCTTCCTTACGCAACCCGTCTGTTATTACAAGCTTTAGATTCGATTCCTCAGCAACAGCATAAGCTTTGTGCTCACCTCGGGATGGGGCACTGGGACAAATTTCGTTGGGTTGAATGGCCCCGTATACGACAACAGCTCCCACATGTCAGTGGTTTGGTCTTTATGCTCTGCTTTACTAGTTTTGCAACAGTAATGGCATTAGGGGGAGGCCCAAAATCAACCACTATTGAGCTTGCCATTTATCAAGCGATTAAATTTGATTTCGACCTACAGGCCGGTGCTCTGCTGGCGATCTGGCAGATGATGCTGTGTGGTGTTATGGCTTTGGCTATTCAACGCTTAGCTAAACCCATGGCGGTGACGCCAGGTACCCAGTCTAGATACGTCTATCTAAGTAAAGACACTCGGGTATCTAAGTGTTGGGACTGGGGGTGGATATGTGCTGCGATGTTACTTGTTTTGCCTCCGTTACTGATGGTGGTGTTGAGTGGTCTCAATCAGCAGGCGCTAGTAGTATTTAGCGATGGCCGCTTTTGGTTGGCGTTATGGGCATCGGTAAAAGTTGCAACGCTGGCTAGCTTTGTCGCGGTGATAGCGGGTGTCTCGATACTGATTACTAGCCGTAGGTTAAGGCTCAATAAACGGGAAAAGAGCGCGGATCATATAGAGTTGATCGGGACGATTATTCTTGTCACACCTGGGCTAGTGATTTCAACAGGTGTGTTTCTATTACTGCGCAGTTTCACCGATGTGTTTAGCCTTGCGTTTTTTGTTGTTGTAGCGGTGAATGCCTTGATGGGGCTGCCTTATGTGATAAAAACATTAGCTCAGCCGATGCTGCATATAGAACAGCAATACCAATATGTGTGTGCCAGTCTAGGAATGAAAGGGTGGCAACGTTTTCGGGTTGTCGAATGGAAAGCGCTCAAGAAGCCGCTCTCCCATGCATTTGCAATTAGCTTTATGTTTGCCATCGGTGATCTAAGCGCGATTGCCTTGTTTGGTAGTCAAGAATTTCGCACGCTACCACTCTATCTTTTCCAACTACTTGGTAGCTATCAAATGGACGCTGCGGCGGTAGTCTCCTTAACGTTATTAATGCTCAGTGTCGGTTGTTTTACTGTGATTGAGAAACTGCTTAAAGCGAATTCAAAGGTAAATTATGTTAGCGCTGACTAAAGTCGATTATTACTACCATAATGAGTTGTTTCATTTTGATGTGAGTGTCGCACAAGGTTCTATTGTGGCTTTGATGGGGCCTAGTGGTGCAGGTAAATCGACACTGTTGGCCTTAGTTGCGGGCTTTATTGAGCCTAGCAGTGGGCGGATTGAAGTAAACGGTGTCAATCTTGTGGGGCAAGAACCTCACCAACGTCCTTTTGCTATGTTGTTTCAAGAACATAACTTATTTGCTCATTTAACGGTAAGGCAGAATATTGCATTGGGCTTACATCCCGGCTTGAAATTGACTGCTGAGCAGAATAGACAGGTGGAACAAGCGGCTAAGCAAGTTGGCGTTGAGGAGTATCTTGAACGTCTACCGGAGCAACTCTCTGGTGGTCAACGTCAGCGAGTTGCGTTGGCTCGTAGCTTCGTCCAGCCTCATCCTATCTGGTTACTTGATGAACCTTTTTCAGCTCTCGACCCGATTCTACGAGAGGAAATGCTGGAACTGGTTAAAACGTTAGCAAAAGAGCGACAAATCACCGTATTGATGGTGACTCATCATATTAGTGATGCCAGAGCAATCGGTAGTGATTTTATCTATGTTGCTAATGGCAAAGTGGAAGTGACGGGCAAGATAACGGAGTTATCCTCACAGCATCAAAATGTATCGTTTAGTGATTTTGTTAGAGCAGGGGAATAGCTCTAACAAAAAGGCCGATGGATGACATCGGCCTTTAGAGTGCGTTTAATTGAAGAGGCTAATTAGCTCGCCGCTTCATTTAATGCTTTTAACATTTGAAAAATTTCGCGAGATGCCTTTGGTGGTTTATTCGCTGATTTTTCTTTAGTTGCCTGACGCGCTAGCTGACGAAGACGCTGACGATCCGCCTCTGGATAAAGTTCTACTGCATCATTGATAGCAGCATCACCTTTCTCGATGATACGGTCGCGCAACAGCTCAAGTTTGTGTAACTCTGCGGTTGCTTGAGAGTGTTTGTTTCGTACTTTATCCAATGCAGCTTGTAGCGGCTCTGGATCTTCTAAACGCATCAGTCTACCAATGTACTGAAGCTGACGACGACGAGCTTCGTTTTTAAAACGTTGCGCGTCTTTGATTGCGTCTGCAAGGTCTTCACTGAGTGGAAATTTTTCAAGCACCGAAGGTTTCAGGCTAACGAGTTCTTCACCCAACTTTTGAAGCTCGTCCATATCGCGTTTCATTTCGGTTTTACTAACCCAAATGATCTCTTCTTCCTCTTCCCATGGCGCTTTTTGATTCTTACGTGCCATCTTTCTGCCTTATTTGAACATCTATTTCTCTATTTTAACAAGAATCGTGGGGAGAAAGCGAAATTCTTGTTATTCTAATAGCAATTGATTTTGAGAAATTAAGTAAATATGGACGTAAGACAGCAAGTTGCTCAACAAAGAGTTGAGCTAGAAGCAGCAGTGGCAAAAGCGCTGGAAATGGCAGCAGAGAAATCTGATGCTGCAGAAGTGGCCATAAGCAAGACGACGGGCTTGAGTGTATCGACTCGTATGTGCGAAGTGGAGAACGTCGAGTTTAATAGTGATGGCGCTCTCGGTATTACGGTATATCGCAATCAACGAAAAGGCAGTGCATCAACATCTGACTTGAGTGAAAAGGCGATTCAACAAACCGTACTTGCTGCGCTTGATATTGCTCAGTACACATCGGTAGATCCGTATGCAGGGCCAGCGCCTAAAGAGTTGATGGTTAAGGAAATACCAGATCTTGATTTGTTCCACCCTGATACGCCTGATCCTGATGTTGCTGCTCAAATCGCGATTGCTGCTGAGCGACAGGCTTTGTCTTACAGCGATAAGATTAAACAGAGTGATGGTGCAAGCTATGACAGCCACTATGGCTTGAAAGTTTATGGTAACAGCCACGGCCTATTGGCAAGTTATGCATCTAGCCGACACAGTACGAGCTGCTGTGTGATTGGTCAGGGGCGTAATGGCGAAATGGAACGTGATTACAGCTATACCGTCGCTCGCCATAAAGATGATTTATGGACGCCAGAAGTGGTTGGACAGAAAGCGGCGGAGAAAACGGTCAGCCGTCTCGATGCACAAAAACTGAAAACAGGTAAATACCCAGTTATGTTCGCTGCTGACGTTGCTACTGGATTGCTAGGGCATCTCGTGATGGCGATCAGTGGAGGCAATCTTTACCGTAAATCGTCATTCTTACTTGATCATCTTGGCA
Source organism: Vibrio sp. TRT 1302 (assembly GCF_050113875.1). NCBI lineage: Bacteria > Pseudomonadati > Pseudomonadota > Gammaproteobacteria > Vibrionales > Vibrionaceae > Vibrio > Vibrio sp. TRT 1302. The sequence continues at coordinate 31,435 of NZ_JBNJOF010000012.1, forward strand.
AACAGATTCTTCCTGAGTGGTTTAGTGTCTCGGAGCGCCCTCACGTTCTTCGAGGTCTTGCCTCGACGCCATTCGATAGTGAAGGGGTTTTCACTCAAGATCTTGAAATCATTACCGATGGTGTACTTGCAACATATCTTCTTACTAGTTATGCAGCACGTAAGATGAACATGACACCGACAGGCCATGCTGGTGGCATCCATAACTGGTTTGTAAAATCGACAGGTCAGAACTTCGAGCAAATGCTGAAAAAGCTAGGCACGGGGTTATTGGTCACCGAAGTAATGGGTCAAGGCGTGAATGTTGTCACTGGAGATTACTCTCGAGGCGCTGCGGGTTTCTGGGTTGAAAACGGTGAAATTCAATATCCTGTGTCTGAAATCACCATTGCGAGCAACTTGAAAGAGATGTTTAACCAGATTGTTGCGGTGGGCAATGATGTTGAAACTCGCTCCCAAATCCAGACTGGGTCTATCTTGCTTGAATCGATGAAAGTCGCGGGCGAATAAGGTAAAGCTTTGAGCTTGAAGGGTTGGTACCGTGTGCCAACCCTTCAACATTTTCTCGCTACTTTTCAAACAACTCCGCATGTAGTTTTTGAATGGCGAGACGTGATACGGATTCGTTGACCAAGAAACATAAATTGTGCGGGCTGGCGCCGTAACAAATCATTCGTAGGTTCAAGTCCTCCAAAGTACCAAATACCTGCTTCGCGTAACCTTTACTTTCACTCATGTTATTGCCGATCAGAGCGACGACACTGAGATTATGCTCAACCTCTACACTACAAAGCTCTTCCAGTTCCAGACGCGCTGATTCGGGTAATTGTGGTGCGCCACCCGATGTTCCCGTTTGATCTAGAGTTAGGGAAACACTGATCTCTGATGTCGTGATGAGATCGACAGATACCTTATGCTTTGCCAGTATTTCGAATACTTTTGCCAAAAAGCCGTACGCGTGGAACATTTGTGCACTGCGCAGCGTGACCATGGTTTGGTTGCTGCGCAAAGCCAATGCGCGGAATAGTGGTGAGCTTTCGACTTGATGACGTATCCAAGTGCCGCCCTTCTCTGGCTCTTTCGATGAACCGACGAAAACAGGGATATCGTGGCGCAAAGCTGGTACAAGTGTTGATGGGTGCAGGATCTTGGCACCAAAGTTTGCCATCTCTGAAGCTTCACTAAAACTGATCTCTGGGATTGGCGATGCTTTTGGCGCGATTCGTGGATCAGTGGTGTAAATACCTGGAACGTCTGTCCAGATTTCCAGTCCTGATGCCTCTACGGCTTCGGCAATCAGTGCCGCACTGTAGTCACTGCCACCTCGGCCTAATGTCGTGGTGTTACCTTCGTCATCGGAACCGATAAAGCCTTGTGTGATCACAACAAAATCTTGGCATAGAGGAACGAGCAACTGTTTCGCTAATGCGCTGATCTGTTCCAATACTGGTTCTGCTTTTCCAAAATGGCTGTCTGTACGAAGAACATCACGAATATCAAAACGAACCGCATTGATGCCGCGTTCTTTCATCAGTTGGGTCAGCAGATGTGTTGACATCAGCTCACCACAAGCCACAAGGTGGTCGGTAAGTTTGTGGCTAGATTGAATAGAGGCCGCTTCAGCCAAGCTAGTAATCGTATCGAGGATTGAATAAACCTCAGCCGCAGTCTGAGTTGCGTCTTCTAGTTGGTTTAGAATGGCGTCGTGAATTTCAGCGAGTTCACTAAGAACTTGATTGCGTCGAGTTTGGTCTTGAACGCCGTTGGCAAGTTCAACTAATAGGTTAGTCACACCAGAACACGCGCTGCTTACAACGAGTTTGGTGTTTGGATTGCTTTCGATAATTGCAGCACAGCGGCTCATCGCCTCAAAGTTAGCGACACTTGTCCCACCAAATTTAGCTACATTAAAACTGCTCACAGCATTTCTCCCAAGGCTTCCTGAAATAAAAAATTTTGGTAGCTATACCAACATCCAATGTTTTGCTTTGATGAAGAGATTCGAGCGAAAGAGAGGTCTATATTTGAATGATTTACCTCAGAAGCTCATCATCAGACAGGGCTGATGACAGTTGCAGGGATTCAACCCTAACAACCGATAGACCCAAACCGACAATTTGAATCCATCTCGGCACTGCTCCCCCTCAAAGCGTTGTATTGGAGTTGTGGCTCCACAACACATCTACCTGGGCAGTGCTCCTCTTCTGCAAAATAATTTGCTATGTGGCATAAATATCCACCACATAGTCTGCATTGAACGTGTTTCTGTGAGTTATGTCAATGACTATCTGTAACTTTATGGCATTTATAATTTAACAAACTTGTGACACTGGTTTGACCTCACGACTTTGGGCTAATTGTCGCAGAGCCAGAATTGGATTAAGGTGGTTTGATGAGTAAAGATAGAACGAAAAATATAATTCAAAAGGAGCTGCCAATGACGATTCAAAGTTTTATTCCTCCCCACCGTATTCTTATGGGCCCTGGCCCTTCAGATATCTCACCACAAGTTTTACAAGCCTTGAGTCGTCCAACCGTTGGGCATTTAGATCCATTGTTTGTCGCGATGATGGACGAGCTTAAATCACTACTTAAATATGCATTTCAGACGGAAAATGAGTTTACCATTGCAGTCTCTGCGCCGGGCAGCGCGGGAATGGAAGCCTGTTTTGTTAACTTAATCGAAGCTGGCGAGAAAGTGATTGTTTGCCGAAATGGTGTGTTTGGCGAACGTATGCGTGAAAACGTTATTCGTGCTGGTGGTGTCGTCGAAGTGGTCGATGATGAATGGGGGGCACCTGTATCTATCGATAAAGTCGAGCAGGCATTGAAAGCAAACCCTGATGCTAAGGTGCTAGCGTTTGTTCATGCAGAAACTTCCACTGGAGCATGCAGTGATGCAGAAGCTTTGGGTAAGCTCGCTAAGCAATATGGCGTGCTAACTATTGTTGATGCAGTGACTTCACTTGGTGGCGTGCCACTTAAAGTGGATGAGTGGCAGCTTGATGCTGTGTATTCGGGAAGTCAGAAGTGTCTTTCATGTGTGCCTGGATTGTCTCCCGTGACTTTTTCACCAGCAGCTATTGAGAAGATTCAGTCACGTACGACGCCAGTGCAAAGTTGGTTCCTTGATCAAAGCTTAGTGTTGGGCTATTGGAGCGGAGAAGGTAAACGCAGTTACCATCATACAGCGCCAGTAAATAGCTTGTATGCACTTCATGAAGCATTGTTGATCCTGAAAAATGAAGGGTTGGAAGCTGCATGGGCTCGTCACCGTGCTATGCATGAAAAGTTGAAACAAGGCTTAGAAAAGCTTGGCTTTGAATTTGTCGTAGAGGAAGCCTCTCGCCTTCCTCAGCTCAACGCAATCTATGTTCCTCAAGGCATTGATGAGGCAAAAATTCGCGCCCACCTTCTAGACACCTACAATTTAGAGATTGGTGCCGGTCTAGGTGCTTTGGCTGGCAAAGCATGGCGCATTGGTTTGATGGGCTATGGGGCTCGTGCCGAGAATGTGGCTCTGTGTTTACGAGCACTTGAAGAGGCTCTTACTCAGTAACAGCCCTCTCTATTTAAGGCGACCGCGGGTCGCCTTTTTTATTGGGGCAGGTTTGTTGAGTCTGCTTTTAGTGCATCTATGTCTGGTGGAATATAGTGAACTTCGGAGAAATCTATGTCGGGGAACAAAAACTGAGCTTCGCTACGAATTTGCTCTGCTTTGATCGCTTCCCCTAAGCCCAAATATGCCAAGATGAGGTTGTTGTAAAAAGCAGGTCTAGGTTTGTCTCGAATGATTTTCAGTGACCAGTCAACATAAGCTTGAATGAGTTCATCTTGCTGCGTCATCAAACCAATATTGAGAAACGTGCTGTAGATGTCCCAGTCATATCTGTCTTGCCACACCACTGTGTTAGATACCTGATTAAGAATATCAGGGTTCTTTGGTTGAGAACGCTCAAAACCAGTAAGCACATAATTGGTATGAAGCGTAGTGGTTAAGTAAAACCCAGAGACGATGGGCATGACCAGACTTAAAACACGCAGCGTGCTTTGGGAGATGATACTCAACGAAGCTTGTCGATAGCGACACGCGCGTTGATCAACCCAGTAGAGCAGAATGATGAATGTGATCCAGTGAATCGCCGAGTGATAAAAAGGGTATTCCAGCTGACTGTGCAACACTATGGGCACGAATAGGGCAAACATAGCTAAACGAGTCCCTTTCTTCGCCTGATATAGGCGTGCCAGAACGAAGACGGCAGCAAGAAGAATCGCAAGTAGCGGCAACAAGCCCCCCTCAACACCCCAATACAAGAGTTCGTTATGTGGGTGATCCATTGAAGCTAACCCAGGCTTATAGCTGAGATTGAGTTGATGCTGGCGGGCGGTGTAAACAAGATATTCAGGCTCGAATCGACCGTAGCCGTAGCCAGTAAATGGCTTCTCAATCAGCATGTCCAATGCTTGTGGGAAAGTATATTGTCTTTGGCTTTGCAGATGCATTTTTTCAAGAGCAATTGGCTCTTGTTCTGATGGGATCGTCAAAGAACTAAATCCTAGGCCTACCCCGAATAAAATAGATACAGTCCAACCTATAAATCGCTTTTTAGTTGCAAAGCGATAAACATAAGGCAGAACCAGCAGCGTTGATAAAAGCGCAGCTAACCATCCTGTACGTGAACCAAGCACGATAAGCAGCGGCACGCAAAGTAGCGGCATGAGACAGAGTAACGTTACTTCGCTAATGTGGCGTTGGTATTTGGTTGGCTGGCGAGTGAGTAAATAGCCTGAGAGAGCTAAGCCTGTAGCAAGGAAGCTCGCCATCACATTGGGTTGCTGAAAAATCCCATATGGACGATTTATTTCGGTGTCATAGCCGAAAATATTGCCCGGTTGTAGAAGAAAAAATTGAGCCCAACCGAACAGGGATTCAATAAAAACAGCAATCGTAATAAACCAGAGTAAACGTTGTTTCTGCTTATTACTGAATCGAAACTGTTGCAGGACAAAAAAGAGTAAGAAACCAGCCCAAAGCCCCGCTAACCTAATGGCGACGAGAGCCGGCTTAGACCCTGCATAAAGGATGGGCACAGTCATCATTACACAGCAAATAAATAAGCCAATAGTGAGCTTGTTGTATCTTAGGTAGCCCGTAGTGCCTAATTGGTATAAACCGATAGCGAGGGAAACACTGATAGCCAGCCAAGTTGTTGCGTTGAAGGACAAGGCGAGGCCTGAACCACCAGGATTCGGCATATAAAAATGCATAGCCACGAGAAATACAAATCCTAGCGATACTAGGAAAGGCTTGATTAATGGGAGTTTAGGCGCCTTGATCTCAAGTTCTGTCCCTGTTACGTGTACCGTCGCCATAAATCATAACACCTCAAATAAATAGACCAGTGATGCAAGGTCACTGGTCTATCAATCTCACAATTAGTGATTATTTTAACATAGGTTTTAGGAATCTAGCAGTATGAGAGCCTTCGATAAGTGCCACATCTTCTGGTGTCCCTGTGGCGATAATTTCACCACCACCTTGACCACCTTCAGGACCGAGGTCAACAATCCAGTCGGCGGTCTTGATGACGTCTAGGTTGTGTTCGATGACAACCACTGTGTTGCCATGGTCACGTAAACGGTGCAATACATTCAGCAGTTGCTGAATGTCATGGAAATGAAGGCCTGTCGTTGGCTCATCGAGAATGTAGAGCGTTTTTCCCGTATCTCGCTTCGACAGTTCACGTGCCAGTTTGACTCGCTGAGCCTCGCCGCCAGATAAAGTGGTGGCAGCTTGTCCTAAACGGATGTAGGAGAGTCCCACATCCATCAAGGTTTGTAGCTTACGGGCGATAACCGGAACCGGATCGAAGAACTTGCGAGCATCCTCAACCGTCATCTCCAGTGCTTCATCAATGGTTTTTCCTTTATAGCGCACTTCTAATGTTTCTCGGTTATAACGTTTCCCTTTACACACATCACATGGAACATAGACATCTGGAAGGAAGTGCATTTCAACTTTAATTACCCCATCTCCCTGGCACGCTTCGCAGCGACCTCCTCGCACGTTAAAGCTGAAGCGTCCTGGTTTATAACCGCGAGCACGTGATTCTTGAGTACCAGCGAATAGCTCACGTATTGGCGTAAAAATCCCAGTGTAAGTCGCTGGATTTGAACGAGGGGTTCGTCCGATAGGGCTTTGGTCAATATCAATCACCTTATCAAAATGCTCTAACCCTTTTATTTTTTTGTATGGAGCAGGGGTTGCAGTCGTTGCTCCATTGAGTTGCGTATGAGCAATTTTAAAGAAGGTGTCGTTAATCAGGGTCGATTTACCTGAACCCGAAACCCCAGTGATACAGCTAAATAGACCCACCGGAATTTCTAGAGAAACGTCTTTCAGATTGTTACCCGATGCGCCAATCAACTCGACAACTTTTTTCGGGTCTCTTGGGGTACGAGTTTGAGGTAGCGCAATCTGTTTAGCACCACTAAGGTACTGACCAGTCAAAGAATCTGGGTTGGCAAGGATTTGCTCCATGGTACCTTCTGCCACTACGTTACCACCATGAACGCCTGCCCCTGGACCTATGTCTATGACGTGGTCAGCCATGCGGATAGCATCTTCGTCATGCTCGACAACTAATACGGTATTTCCTAGGTCGCGCAGATGTGTGAGCGTTTTAAGCAGGCGTTCATTATCTCGCTGATGTAGACCAATTGAAGGTTCATCAAGAACATACATGACGCCCACAAGCCCAGCGCCAATTTGGCTAGCAAGTCGAATACGCTGTGCTTCTCCCCCTGAAAGCGTTTCCGCACTGCGGGATAAGTTGAGGTAATTCAGTCCGACATTCACAAGGAATTGTAGACGGTCGTTAATCTCTTTCATTACCTTATCGGCGATTTGTGCTCTTTGCCCTGACAGGGTTAGACCTGCGAAGAACTCCACTGCTTCAGCAATACTTAACTCAACGATTTCGGGGAGGGTGGTATCACCAATAAATATATTGCGGGCTTCCAGTCTTAGGCGGCTACCATCACAACTTGAACATGTTTTTGTCGAAATGTATTTCGCCAGATCTTCACGGACTGCATTCGATTCAGTATCACGATAGCGACGTTCAAGGGTATTGAGAATGCCCTCAAACGGATGACGCTTCACGCGAATATCACCACGATCATTGATGTACTTAAATTCGACTTCAGTTCTACCTGAGCCCGTTAAAATAATGTCCCGGGTCTTTTTCGGCAGAGAATTAAACGGTGCGTGCAGATCGAACCCATAGTGATCTGCAAGTGATGAAAGCATCTGGAAGTAATAGTAGTTTTTCTGATCCCAACCGCGAATAGCGCCCTGAGCCAAACTTAATGAATCATCAACAATGACTCGAGCTGGGTCGAAATATTGCTGTACACCTAAACCATCACAGGTACCACACGCGCCAGCTGGGTTATTGAATGAGAACAAGCGTGGTTCAAGCTCTTGCATGCTATAGCCACAGTGTGGGCAGGCAAAGTTAGCTGAAAAGACAATTTCCTCACCGTCTCCATCCATTGAAGTAACCACTGCAATGCCGCCAGAGAGTTCAAGGGTAGTTTCGAACGATTCAGCCAGTCGTTGCTGAAGATCATCACGGACTTTAAAGCGGTCTACGACTACTTCAATGGTGTGTTTTTTATGCAGCTCAAGGGTCGGAGGATCGGAAAGATCACAGGTTTCTCCATCGATACGAGCCCTGATAAAACCTTGTGCCGCCAAATTCTCCAGTGTCTTGACGTGTTCGCCTTTACGTTCTTTGACGATAGGAGCGAGTAGCATCATTTTTGAGCCAGTAGGAAGTTCTAAAACCTTGTCCACCATCTGAGAGACGGTCTGTGCCGTTAGAGGCGCTTTATGCTCTGGGCAGCGAGGTTCACCTACTCGCGCGTAAAGGAGTCGAAGGTAATCATAGACTTCCGTAATCGTACCTACGGTAGAGCGCGGGTTATGTGACGTTGATTTTTGCTCAATCGATATCGCAGGAGATAGTCCTTCGATGTGGTCGACATCGGGCTTTTCCATCAGGGATAAGAACTGACGAGCGTACGCAGAGAGTGACTCGACATATCGACGCTGACCTTCTGCATAGAGTGTATCGAAAGCTAAAGATGACTTACCGGAACCAGAGAGACCAGTAATCACAATCAACTTGTCACGTGGAATCGTTAGGTTAATGTTTTTTAGGTTATGGGTGCGGGCACCACGGATTTCAATCTGGTCCATCTTGATTACTCTATGCAAAAACAAGTCGGCTAAGTATTACATAGAGTGAGAAATGTGCAAAGAAAATACTGGATAAAAAAACAGTAACAAAAAGGCAGCTACCGATAGCTGCCTTAATCTTTGTCACAGTTGGGTTATACGTCTTCTTTGGTGGTATGTTGCTTACCAAGTTCAGACTTTTTTGTGTCTTTCAGATAAAGATTCTCAAAACAGTAATTCGTTGCTTCGATGTAACCCTCAACGCTTCCGCAATCGAATCGTTGACCTTTGAATTTGTATGCCAGAACACAACCTGCTTTGGCCTGTTTAAGCAAGGCATCGGTGATTTGGATCTCGCCACCTTTGCCAGGCTCGGTATTTTCAATCAGCTCAAAAATATCGGGCGTAAGAATATAACGGCCAATGATGGCTAAATTACTTGGTGCTGTTCCTGGCTCAGGTTTTTCAACCATGTCATCAACTCTGAAAATGTCGTCTTTGATCATTTCACCGGAAATCACACCATACTTGTGAGTTTCGCTTTCTGGCACTTCCTGAACGGCAACGATAGAACAGCGGAACTGCTTGAATAGGGCGACCATTTGAGCGAGAACACCTTCTTGTTCATTGACACACAGGTCATCGGCGAGCACGACGGCAAAGGGTTCGTCACCAACCAGTTCTTTGCCAGTAAGGATGGCATGGCCAAGGCCTTTCATCTCACGTTGACGAATGTAAGTAAAGTTGGCGGTTTCAATAATGTCACGAATATCGATCAATAAATCTTCTTTATTGGTGCCGCTGATCTGATGTTCTAGCTCATAGTTTTTATCAAAGTGATCCATGATGGAGTGTTTGCCACGTCCAGTGACGATGCACATTCCATTAATACCAGCTTGGATTGCTTCCTCGACACCATATTCAATCAGTGGTTTATTGACCACTGGCATCATTTCTTTTGGCATTGATTTCGTTGCTGGTAGAAAGCGTGTGCCGTAACCGGCGGCAGGGAAAAGACACTTCTTGATCATGATTAAACCTTTCCATTTTTCTACTGAATTCCTGACTGGCGCAACAATACCATGCTTTAACTGAATAGATAATGAATACGCCAGTATTCGTATTGAATTCGTATTAACTATGTGACTCAGGAGTTGGGATTCATATGTTGTCTAGCCCACGAAGCGGCCTGAGCACGATTTTTTACACACAATTTTTTGAAGATCTTTTGCAGATGAGACTTGACGGTAAATTCACTAATAAACATATCTTCAGCAATTTGTATGTTAGACGCTCCAGAGATCAGACAGCGCAAAATTTGCAGCTCACGAATCGTAAGATCAACCGTTGCGGGCGCGGTCTGACTGTCGACGACACTACGATAATAATAGAGTAGCTGTGCACATACTTTACTTGGCAAGCAATTCTCGCCATTGATGATATCTTTGCAGCGTTTGGCGATGTACTCGATAGAATCCTGTTGATAGAAGAGACCTTTAAGGTGACCAAAAGCAAGAACTTCATCGGTTGAAAGCGGATGTGTCACATTGAAAACGATCGTTTCAAATGACTTATCGGCTAGTGGAAGATTGCGAATCTGGCTTTTGAGTCTGGTATAAGCGTAGTGATCAATTAATAAAATTCGGTGCTTGTGCTGTTGAAGTGCGATGAGCAGATCATTAGGTTGCATTCGAGGTATGGTCAATTCTAACTGTTGCTCAAGCTTATCAATAAATGGATTGGCGGCATTGACGTCTTCAGATAAAAAGTGAATGGTTCTGGTATATATTTTTTTGTTCATTTTTTAAATCCTGTGTGTTTGCATTAGTGCACACATAGATTGCTGCAACGAGACCATCAGTGCGAATCGAGGTGTGCAGTTTGCGTTAAAATTCATGACAAAAAGTAATTTATGAATTACTCAGGAGAAGGAGAGCTGAAGTGGGGTCTAAAAAAAGACTTAGAGTTGTTTGACTTAGAGCGACGACGATACATTGTCAGTCGAGGAATTTGTCCCGAGCGTAAAGCGTGTTATCCTATTGCGCTATTTATCTATCATTACCAATTTAGACGGAGCGAAACATGGCTAGCCGTGGAGTTAACAAAGTTATTTTAGTAGGTAATCTGGGTTCAGACCCAGAAATACGTTACATGCCTAGCGGCGGTGCAGTAGCAAATATCACTATCGCAACGTCTGAATCGTGGCGCGATAAGGCGACTGGCGAGCAGCGTGAGAAAACGGAATGGCACCGTGTTTCGTTATTTGGCAAACTTGCGGAAGTAGCGGGTGAGTATCTTCGCAAAGGTTCTCAAGTTTATGTTGAAGGTCAACTTCAGACGCGTAAATGGCAAGATCAAAATGGTCAAGACCGTTACACAACTGAAATCGTTGTTCAGGGCTACAATGGCGTAATGCAAATGCTTGGTGGTCGTGCTCAAGGTGGTGCTCCTGCACAAGGTATGGGTCAATCACAGCCACAACAAGGTGGTTGGGGACAACCGCAGCAACCTGCAATGCAACAACAGCCTGCATATCAGCAACAGTCACAGCCACAACAAGCTCAGCCTCAGTACAATGAGCCACCAATGGATTTTGATGACGACATCCCATTCTAAGTGCTTGTTATTGAAAAAAAGCCGCGCAAGTCGCGGCTTTTTTATATAGTAAATAATATCAAATACGAAATCCCCCTAAGTGCTGGGTAAGGAATGCTAGCTAAGTGACTGTTTATCTATTAGCATCCTGAAAATTTTGAATCATACGCTGAGAAAAGGAATTCTTTATCCATGAGGTACACGCCTACCTTAAAATTGAGTACTCGACTCGTTGCCTTTGTGACTGTCATTGTCACGAGTGCGATGTTTATTCTATTTCTTGGTGGGACGCTGTCGTTTAAACGACTGGGTCAAGAGTATCTAGAGCACTCCTTGAAAGGCATTGTTGAAGTTGTCGATAAAGAGATGGAAGACCCAGATGCGGCCTATTCTCTACAGCGATGGATGCCTAAAATGCTTCAAGCCTCGAACATTGTCGAGATGGAGTTGCACTCGTCTTACGGGGTGATTTATCGATTCAAAGACACAACCTCCAAAATAGACGCCTCTCTGCTATACCAGACTCAATACACTTTGGAGCGCAATGACGGCTATAGCATTCGCTTTAAAGCGGTCCCACCGTATATTGGTTATGGATACTCAATGCAAGCACTGTGGTCGATTACCTTAGCTGTTGCACTGATCGTCTTCTGTCTGCATCGTGGTCTTCAGTGGCTTAAGGATCAACTGCATGGCTCTGAGCTGCTTGAAGAGCGTGGCCGAATGATATTAGCGGGTCGAGTGGAGGAGTATGCGCAAGGCGATGTCAAAGAGTGGCCTTATACTGCCAGTGAAGCACTCGATCGACTTATAGAAGAACTTCAAGATGCGCGTCAGGAGCGAAGTCGTTTTGATACCTTTATCCGCTCGCAGACCTTCTTGGATCAGTTAACGGGGGCGGCCAATCGAGTGCTATTCGATAGTAAATTGGAAGCGGCTTTGTCTGAGCATGGGTCCCATGGTGGCGTTTTGATCATTCGGGTAGATGATTGGGAAGCGATTCAAGTTGAGCAAAGTAAGCAGGTGGCGAACGACTTTCTCATTGAAGTGGGTGAAGGACTGAATAACGTGATACAGAGATATCCAGATGTGATTCTTTCTCGTTACTACAGTTCGGATTTTGCTATTTTTGCGCCTAATTTGTCGACTAAAGAAGTGTCCAATATGGCTGGCCATTGTTTAAAACAGTTAGCCAAACTTGATCCTCCTTCTCCCCTTGAAACCGATAATTGGGTGCATATTGGTGTCAGTATGTACCGTGAGGCAGAGAGCCAAGGGCGAATTATTGATGAAGCTGAAACTGCGTTAAAAAGTGCACAATTACAAGGCATCAATACTTGGAGTCGTTTTCAAAAACACATTGAAGCAGATGAAGAGCGAGGCAGTGTCCGTTGGCGAACGTTATTCGATGTGGTGCTAAAACCTGAGAACCTGTACATATTCTCCCAGCCTTGTTATCTCCTGAACCAACAGCAAGATAAGAAAGTTGACCATTTTGAGCTGTTTGCACGCATTAATGACCCGGATAAGGGAGTGATTAAGGCGTCGCGATTTAATTCAGCAATAGAATCTGTGGGCTACGAAGCTCGACTTGATACGGCGACAATCACAACAATTAGACGCTACCTCGCTCAGTCAAATGATTCAGCAACTTACGCCATCAATTTGCATGTTGTTCCATTTGCCGATCGAGGTTACTTCAAGTGGTTCAGAGATGAACTCCTGCAATTGCCGTCGGAGCAAAGAGCGAGGCTAATATTTGAATTTGCTGAAGCTCGTTTGGTTAAGCATCTGGATTACATGCGTCCAGTGAGCAAGATGATTGCTGGTTTAGGGTGCCAAGTGGCAGTAGGGCAAGCTGGCCGTTCAATCGTCAGTACCCATTACCTTAAAGAGCTACCGGTTAGCTATTTGAAGCTCCATCGAAGTCTCATTAAAAAGATCGATCAGCGGCATGAAAACCAGTTGTTTGTCCGCAGTCTACTGGGTGCATGTGATGGACTTAAAACTCAGGTAATCGCCGTTGGTGTCGATAATAAACAAGAGCATAAAACGATTTTAGATTTGGGCGTGCACGGTATACAGGGTCGCTACTTATGTGCAGAGAAACAGATGCTGCCACTTGAAGCTAGCAGCATGAATGTCAGTCCATCTTCGAACAAAGTACAAGCTGGTCGGCGCAATCGCTGGAGAAGAACATAGAGCAGAATGAACATTCAATCACTGATTAGCAAATTTAAGCGCAGTAACGAAACGGCAAAGCGTCTGAGCGTTGTTGTTCAGCCGAGTGCACTCTATTTTTCATCATTGCCTGGTGTTGAGCTAGCATTATCGGTTCCTTATCAGGGGGCTACGTGGCATGAAACATTATTGGATGCTTTGCGAGATGCGAATGTGTCAGGGGTTGTGCTTGATGTCGTGCTCAACTCCAACCTGTACCAAACCTACCAGATAGAAAAGCCAAGTGTTCCAGAGAACGAACTTGCTGGGGCTTTGCCATTCCTACTCAAAGATCTTGTTAGCGAGCGAGTGACCGATATTGTGGCAGACGCTGTGGCTCTGCCTAACAGCAGTAAACTGCAAGTCTACGTATTTTCGCGTAGTGCAGTAGTCAACTTATATTACGGTCTCAAATCACTCAACATAGAGTTGTCGAGAATTATGGTTGAGGACGAAGTCTGGGGTCATGCGAGTGAGAATAAAAACTTCTTATTACTTCAACGCAGCAGGCAAAGTCAGTTCAGAGTCAGTGCATTTGTTGAGTCGCAATGTGCATTCCAACGTACGATACGAGGCATTGCCTCACCATTGACGGGTGTTGCAAGTAGCCTCTTACAGTTAGATGGTATCGCGCTAGAGTTGCAACGTTCGATTGATTACCTTTCGTCACAGTTACGCAGTGTTTCTTTGCACCAAATGTACATCTGTTGTGATGATGAAGAGCAGCAGCAAATCGTTGACGCTTTAAACGATACGCTTAGTGTCAAAGTCTCACAGCTATCGGAGTTGGGACAGCAATCAGGAGAAATTCTGGTTGGAATCGTTCAAAGTTTACAAAATGCACAGATCAACCTGTTCCCAGAAGATCTCAAAACAAAGAAAGACTATTTCACCCTACGCAATGTTGCTCTCATCTGGGGAGTGTTAAGTGTTTTTCTATTGCTCAGCAGCGCCGCATTGATGTACCAGAAAACTCAGTTAACTCAAGAACTGCAATTATATCGATCACAGGTTGCAGAGTTTGAAAAACAAACCGCGGTGTTGAACCAACGCCTTAGTCAGCATAAACCGACCCCTGCCAAAGTTGCGGCGGTAGCAAGGTTAAAGCTAGAAATAGAAGCGAAGCGAAACTCTCTCAAAGCGGTCAGTGAGTTTGATGAAACACAGCAAGTCGGTTATTCCGGTGTGATGCGTTCTTTGGCGGCTTTAGGTCGCAACGATATTTCGTTGAGTGAGATCTCGATTGATGCCGCCACGCTTGATCTGGTTGGTTTAGCCAGAAATCCCCAAGCGATCCCTAATTGGGTCAATCAATTCAAATCTGAGTTAGACCTCGTAGGGAGGACGTTTGAAAAACTCAAAATAGGTCGCAATGAACAAGGCATTATCACGTTTGAACTAAAGACGACTCAGGAGAGCGAATAATGCAGCAGTATTGGCAACAGTGGCAAGACAAGTTTGCTCAGTTAAGTCAGCGGGAGAAGTGGCTGGTCGCTCTATGTGGCGTCGTGGTGTTTGGACTAGGAATATATGTTGTATTGGTTGAGCCGATCTTAAAAAACAATCAAGCGGTGATGAAACAGATCACTGCCACTAAGCTCGATGCACAACGTTTAGAAGCCGACATATTATTAATGACGGCTAAACTTAAAAAGGATCCAGACCAAGAACTCAATCTGGAGTTCAAGCGTTTGATGTCTGAAAGCCAGAGTCTATCTGAGCAACTTGCAGAGATCGTTGAGAATCTGATTTCACCGAGCGAAATGGCGCTACTGCTAGAAGATGTCTTATCAGGGACAAAAGGTTTAAAGCTGGTCGCGCTCGAATCAATGCAAGCTGAGCCAATAGTAAGTAATGAACAATCTGAAACCCTGTCCAGTTACTACTTACATCCAGTCAGACTCGAAGTGACGGGGAACTATTTCGCCATCGTTGAGTATTTAGAAACGCTAGAAAACTTACCGATGAAATACTACTGGCGAAGCTTTCGATATACGGTTGAAGCGTATCCTGAAGCCCGTTTAGTTCTTGAAGTGTATACCCTAGGTTCCAGACAGGAGTTTATTGGTGGATAGAAAGTGGCTGTTTGCAGTATTCATGCTCATTTCAACGACTGTTTGGTCAGCACAAGATCCTACAGCGCCTCTGGGTTGGGAAGCTCAACGGCCGACGGGTGAGAAACCGAAGCAAAAGGTGCGTCCACCCCTACCAGAGCTTCAAGCTATCGTCTGTTCTGGTGAGCAACATTGTCTGGCGACTCTTTCTGGTCAGGTAAGGGGGATGGGTGAAAAAATTAATGGCTACCGAATTAATCAAGTTCAGTCAGATGCTGTCATTTTGTCTCTCGGTGAACAGCAATGGAAATTAGAACTCTTTTCTATGGAAATTAAACAGTAAGGTCAGTGGAAACATATGCGTAAACTCGCTATCGCAATTACGATTACATCTATATTGGCTGGTTGCTCCATGGGACATCGCGATCCGATAGAAGCGAAAAGCACTCTCAATCAAGCGATCAATGAGCAAAATAGCCGCAGCCTTGAAACTCTGCCGCCTTCTGTTGAGGCTGACTTGATGCCGGAACTTGCCAATGACGACATGACAGAAAACAAGACCATAAAACGTTTTCGAATCAAGGCCAATGGCGTCGAAGCAAAAGCTTTTTTTACCAGCTTGGTTAAAGGAACGGAATTTAGCGCCGCTATCCACCCCAAGGTGACAGGCTCTATCACAGTTAATCTGAGTGATGTTTCTCTTGATGAAGTGTTATCTGTAGTTCAAGACATGTATGGCTACGAAGTCACTAAGTCAGGTAACGTAATTCAGGTTTATCCTGCGGGGTTACGAACGGTCACTATTCCGGTTGATTACTTACAGTTCAAGCGTTCTGGTCGTTCACTTACCTCGATTTCAACCGGTACGATTACGAATACCGATAACAGTTCGTCGAACAACTCATCCAATTCTAATTCAAACTCGAACTCGAACTCATCTAGCAGTAACTCGACTAACTCTAACTCTACTCGAGGTGGGACGGAGATTGAAACGACTAACGAAAGTGATTTTTGGCCTCAGTTAGAAAGTGCGGTTTCACAACTTATTGGTTCTGGCAATGGACAAGGTGTTGTGGTGAGCCCTCAGGCGAGCGTGATTACCGTCAGAGCTTATCCTGATGAGATTAGAGAAATTCGTAACTTCTTAATGGTCTCCCAGCAACGTATGCACCGACAAGTTATTTTGGAAGCAAAGATTTTGGAAGTGACCTTGAGTGATGGCTATCAACAAGGAATAAACTGGTCGAAAGCCTTTACATCAAACGGGACGAATTACACTTTAGGTCAAGGCTCCACGGTCAAAGACTCGAATGGTTTGCCTTTACCTCTGCCTGGCTTAGATGCGATAGGCACCTTGTTAGGCGGTCAGTCTAATTTAGTTATTTCGAGCGGTAGTTTTGAAGCTGTATTGAGCTTTATGGCAACTCAAGGTGATCTGAATGTTCTTTCAAGCCCTCGGGTGACGGCCTCAAACAATCAGAAAGCGGTTATCAAGGTAGGTACGGACAGTTATTTTGTCACTGATTTCTCTGCCAATACGGATTCGAACAGTTCGACATCGAATACCACAACAGACATAGAGCTAACGCCTTTCTTCTCCGGTATTTCGTTAGATGTTACGCCGCAGATAGATGACCAAGGTAATGTGTTATTGCACGTTCATCCTGCTGTGATTGATGTGACTCAAGAGCAGAAAGAAATTGATTACGGTTCGAGACGCCTAACCTTGCCGTTAGCAACAAGCTCGATTCGTGAATCTGATTCGGTGATTCGTGCTCAAGATGGCGATGTCGTAGTAATTGGTGGCTTAATGAAGTCGAACACGGTTGAGCAAGTGTCAAAAGTGCCATTTTTAGGTGATGTACCTGCATTAGGGCATCTGTTCCGCAATACGACTCAACTGACGCAAAAAACCGAATTGGTGATTCTTTTGAAACCATCAGTCGTTGGTATCAACACTTGGCAAAAAGAGCTGGAACGTTCTAGAGATTTGCTGCAAGAGTGGTTCCCTGACGGGCAGTAGTATATATGTACCTCGAACACTTTGGTTTTGAGCACTTGCCGTTTCATCTCACGCCAGACACAGAATTGTTTTTGGGGTTAGAGCCTCATTATGAGGCGATTCAGACAGTCATGGCGGCATTAGCCATGGGGGAAGGGCTAATCAAAGTGACAGGGGAAGTGGGCACAGGTAAAACCATGATATGTCGAGTCATGGCAAAGCTGTTTGAACCCCATATCCAATTGGTATTTGTCCCTAATCCCGCTTTGGATGGAGAGCAGTTGCGAGCGGCGGTCGCCAGTGAACTGGGTATCGATAATAGTGAGTCTGCATCGATTGTTGATGATATTCAGGGGCGTCTGATTGAGTTGACGGCGCAAGGTAAGCAGGTCGTTGTCTTGATTGATGAAGCACAAGCGCTTAGTGATGATGCTTTGGAAGTGTTGAGGTTGTTCGGCAATCTAGAAACTGAACGGTGTAAGCTGTTGCAAACGGTACTATTTGGTCAGCCTGAACTAGATGAACGTCTGTCGCAGCATCACTTACGTCAGTTTCGCCAGCGTATTACTTTTAGTGCTCAGTTACGCGGACTGACTCTTGACGAGACCGTTGCTTACATTGATAACCGACTAAGCAAAGTCGGTGGTCAAACTTGTCTATTTTCTCTCAATCATAAGAAGGCGATATGGCGAGCAAGCAAAGGTTATCCAAGATTGATTAATCAAATCTGCCATAAAGCACTGCTGTTGGCTTGCAGTCAACAGCTAGCGATTGTCACTAATCGACAATTATTTGCTGCCATTCATGACACTTATGACAGTTGTAAACCTAAATTTAAGAGCCCGCTATTGTGGGGGTGGAGTTAAATCATGAGTGCAATTAATAACGCGCTTGCCAAGTTAGCTAAAGAGTCGTCATCGAAAGTGACACTTACCAAAGCTGATATCGCCCCAGTGAAACAACGTCCTGTTTTGCCATGGGCGGTAGGAAGTTTTGCGCTGAGTTTAGCGGTTGGTGGCTGGGCAATATCTCAGCAAGCACCGATGAGCGATGGACTTGAGACCATTGAATTTGCGAGCGAGCAAATTGAGGTTGCTTCACCCACTCAGAAAGTGACGTCCAATCACTCCGCCCTGTATCGGACGGATAGCCAAGATAAGCCGTCACAGCCAGCCATAGAAACACAAAAGGCGAGTAAAATAACGCCTCATCCAGAGCAAGCTTCGACTGTTTTGCTGGCTCAAAATAAAGTGACAAGCAACCAAGCATCTCAAATTAAACAGGCTCAATTAGGTGAAGTGGTCATTGAACAAGTCGATTTAACGCCACAGCAGTTGTCGGATAAAGCACGACAGCGCGCAAAAAAAGCACTGGATGGCAACAATCTTTCAGAAGCACTCAATCATTATAGTGAAGCATTGCGTTATACACCGGCCGATGCCTCAGTCAGAAAACGCTTATCTGCGCTTTATTACGGCAAAGGAGAAGTAAGAAAAGCCGCTGAAATTTTGCAAAAAGGTATAGCCCTCAACCCAGAGGATTCTGATTTGCGCTTAGCTTTGGCAAGAATGCTGATGAAAGAGCAGCAGAACAGCGTGGCTTTAACGGTAGTCAGTGCTCTACCAAAATCTGCCTCAGTGGAGTATTTAGCTTTACGAGCTGCTTTAGCGCAAAAAGAAAAGCAAGATGAGATGGCTCTGCAAAGTTATCAGCAGCTAGTTGCCATCGAGCCTGATAGTGCTCGCTGGTGGTTAGGACTGGCTATTCAACAAGAGCGAGCTTTTGATTTAGCGTCAGCAAAAAGCGCCTACCATGAAGCCTTGACTAAGCTTGGACTCTCTAGCCAGTCGCAGCAATTTATCCGAGACCGACTAACTCTGATTAGCCGTTTAGAGGAATCCAGCAGTGAAAATTAAATTAAGAAAGCGCTTGGGTGATTTGCTAGTCGAAGAGGGCATTATCACTGAACAACAAGTTGAGCAGGCGCTAAATGCACAGCAATCAACGGGTCGAAAATTAGGTGCGACATTAATCGAGTTAGGATTCTTAAGTGAGCATCAGATGCTGACATTTTTGTCTCAGCAACTTGATATTCCCTTGATCGATCTCAGTCGAGCCAATGTCGATATCGATGCGGTCCAACTTCTGCCTGAAGTGCACGCTCGCCGTTTGCGGGCATTGGTCATTGGTCGTCAAATGGATACCTTGCGAGTCGCAATGAGCGATCCTGCCGACCTGTTTGCTCAGGAGGCGCTACTCGGTCAATTGTCGCAATACGCGATCGAGTTTGTTATCGCACCAGAAAAACAACTGGTGGACGGGTTTGACCGTTACTATCGCCGAACTAAAGAAATTGCTTCGTTTGCAGAGCAGTTACAGGCGGAGCATCAGGTAACCGAAGCCTTCGATTTTAATATTGAAGGTGAAGACAGTGACGAAGTGACAGTGGTTAAGCTGATCAATTCACTGTTTGAAGATGCCATCCAAGTGGGAGCATCGGACATCCACATTGAACCAGATTCGAATGTTCTGCGCCTACGCCAGCGTATCGATGGTGTCTTGCATGAAACATTGCTCAATGAGGTCAACATTGCCTCAGCGTTAGTGCTGCGTCTAAAACTAATGGCTAACTTAGATATTTCTGAAAAGCGTTTGCCGCAAGATGGACGCTTTAATATCCGAGCCAAAGGGCAATCGGTAGACATTCGTATGTCGACTATGCCAGTGCAATACGGTGAGTCGGTGGTTATGCGTCTGCTCAATCAGTCTTCTGGCGTGAGAAAACTAGAAGAGTCAGGTTTGCCCGATGATCTACTCGTCAGGTTAAGGCGTCAATTACGTCGACCTCACGGCATGATATTAGTGACTGGCCCAACGGGTTCGGGAAAAACAACGACTCTCTATGGTGCACTCAGTGAACTCAATGAGCCAGGTAAAAAAATCATTACTGCTGAAGATCCCGTTGAATACAGGTTACCGCGAGTCAATCAGGTTCAAGTTAATCCTAAGATAGACCTCGATTTCTCTACTGTGTTGAGAACATTTCTACGTCAAGACCCAGATATCATCTTGGTCGGTGAGATGCGTGATCAGGAAACGGTCGAAATTGGCCTTCGCGCTGCACTTACCGGGCATTTAGTGCTAAGTACATTGCATACCAATGATGCGGTCGATAGTGCGCTACGCATGATGGACATGGGGGCGCCAGGTTATCTTGTTGCGAGTGCGGTTCGTGCGGTCGTCGCTCAGCGATTGGTGAGAAAAGTGTGCCCAGATTGTAAAACGGAAGATGAGCTTGATGTGGCAGACAAGCAATGGATCGCTCAACGCTTCCCTAATCAAGTTGAAAGTCATTTTGTTAAAGGTCGTGGTTGCCAAAACTGCAACCTAACGGGTTATAGAGGACGTATTGGCGTGTTTGAAATGCTTGAGCTTGAGCAAGACATGATGGATATGCTTCGAGCAAATGACGCCGTAGGCTTTTCGCGCGTGGCACGTAACGCACCTAACTATAAACCGTTGCTTGCTTCTGCCATGGAGTTAGCTCTGCAAGGCATTGTCAGTTTGAGTGAAGTGAAGACCTTGGGAGAAGGAGACTCTTCAGGTTCTGCACAGGCGATCTACATCTAGGAATCACTATGCCACATTTTCGATATCAAGGCAGACACTCAGATGGCTCGGCGACGTCTGGAACGATAGAAGCACCGACTCAGGATGCGGTAGCCGAACAGTTGCTGAATAAGGGGATCATTCCGACCCGTATTCAGGCTGGTGGTGGTCAGGCTGCGTTCAGTATTGATGTTAAAGCATTGCTCACTCCAACGATTCCTTTGGAAGTGCTGGTCATTTTTTGTCGTCAGCTATACAGCTTGACTAAAGCCGGAGTTCCATTGCTGCGTTCGATGAAAGGGCTGAGTCAAAATAGCGCCAACAAGCAACTTCAGGAAGCGCTTGAAGCGGTCACTCAAGAGCTAACCAACGGTCGCAGCTTGTCGAATTCAATGCAGATGTATCCTAAAGTGTTTAGCTCACTGTTTGTCTCTATGGTTCATGTCGGTGAGAACACAGGTCGTCTTGATCAGGCCTTGCTGCAACTGGCGAACTACTATGAGCAGGAAGTTGAAACACGCAAGCGCATTAAAACAGCGATGCGTTACCCGACGTTTGTGATCAGTTTTATTGTGGTCGCGATGTTTATTCTCAACGTTAAAGTGATCCCTCAGTTTACCAGTATGTTCGCTCGTTTCGGTGTGGATCTGCCACTGCCAACGCGAATCCTCATTTCAACGTCAGAATTCTTTGTTAACTATTGGTTGGTACTGGTCGCTATCATGATAGGTGCTTTATTTGCCCTGAAAGCTTGGATCGGGACTGCCAATGGTCGTGAGAAGTGGGATAAGTTTCGCTTGAGAATGCCTGTGGTCGGAGAGTTGATCAATCGAGCGCAACTGTCACGATTTTCAAGAACCTTTGCCTTAATGCTCAAGGCGGGGGTACCGCTCAATCAATCATTGGCTTTATCTGCGGAAGCGTTAGGAAATCGATTTCTAGAGAATCGACTTCTTGAGATGAAATCCTCAATTGAAGCGGGCAGCCCTATTTCATCGACAGCAATTAATAGCGGCATCTTTACACCATTGGTTATTCAGATGATTTCTGTGGGTGAGGAGACGGGTCGAATAGACGAGCTACTACTGGAAGTCGCTGACTTCTATGACAGAGAAGTGGACTATGACCTAAAAACACTAACTGCACGCATCGAGCCAATACTATTGGTGATTGTCGCCAGTATGGTGTTAGTGCTGGCGCTCGGTATCTTCCTGCCAATGTGGGGAATGCTTGATGCTATCAAGGGCTAATGCGGCACTGTTCCTTCGGCGCTCAAGATTAATTACTTGGTTGCTGGTGGTGATGGTTCTGACACTTAGCTTGCTACTCGCGTGGCAGAACGTAGAAGTTAAGGCCAACGACTCTGCTTTTTTGCTGGCGACTCAAAGAGTGGTTGAACGAGCGAGTTACTTTAAGCAGCAGTGGTTATTGGCAAAGAGAAATACGCCGTTAGAGATTGATGGTAGGGTGTTGAACTACACTAATAGTGGATGGATTGAACCGCTTGATAGTGACCGACAGAATAGCTGTATTTTTTGGTTAGAGGTTCTATACCCAGAGAAAGAAATTCTAGGTAAAGAACCATGGAAGATAGTCGATGATTCGATAGGCACCAGCTACAGTTGTAGCTATTTTTATCAGCAGGGTAGAGTGTTCACTATCAATCTGATCGGTAACAAGTTTTCTGCTAAAGTTGGATTCTTAGCTGAGTCTCATAATTGAAGTATGGCTTCTAGCAGAAGTAAGAAAATTCCGTATAATACGGTGTACTAAATAGTAGGTTATTAATTTATGGCTAACAAACAGTCTGGTTTTTCATTGGTCGAGTTGGTCGTGGTCATTGTCGTAGTAGGTTTACTTGCCGTGGCGGCGTTACCGCGCTTTTTAGATGTGACTGATGAAGCAAAAAAAGCCAGTGTTGAAGGTGTTGCCGGTGGATATGCGACAGGCGTGTTATCGGCTAGAGCCCAGTGGGAAGCAGAAGCGAGACCTTCGGTGACCATTGATGGTACAACTCGCAATACAGTGAACTATGACGGTGTTGATTTTTGGCTTACAAGTTCTGACCAAGCCGGTGGTGATTTTAGAGATGGCTATCCGTATGCCATCAACAGTGGTGACAATAGTTTTCCTGCCGGCCTGACCAATGATATTTGTATCGAACTCATGTCTAACCTACTTCAGAATCCACCAAGAGTGGGCACTGTTGCCCAAGCTAATGCAGATTCTAACATTAAGTATTCAGCCCAAGCTGATGACGCAACCTCGACTTGTACCTATATTCAAAAAGAAGGGAATAGTGAGCATCAGTTTGTTTATGAAATTGAAACGGGTCGTGTGACCGTAACTTTGCAGTAATGCGCGTACAACAAAATAGAGAGATTTGAACGATGAAAAGACAAGGCGGTTTCACTCTGATTGAACTTGTGGTGGTCATTGTTATTCTGGGAATTCTTGCCGTAACAGCTGCACCGCGTTTTTTGAACTTACAAGATGATGCTCGACAGGCAACCTTAGAAGGATTTCGAGGAGCAGTTGCTGGCTCTATGGGGATCTCATATGGGCGCGCAGCGATCGAAGGTATTGAGAGAGTTCGTTGGGTAGAAACAACTTCGGAAAATGTTATCGGTGGCGTACAGCATTCGTTTGGGTATCCTATTGCGGATAATACTGACGGTATTGGTGAAACAATAGAGCAATCAGGTGAGTTCGTTGTTCTTAGCACAACAGGTACCAACGGTACCGATGCGACAATTGTTTATGGTATTGCTAACTATAACGGCGCTTGTGTTCGCTACACTGAGGCAACGGCAGCGGATGTGGCGGCAACAGTGACATTGGTTGTACCTGGACAAGGTGGGGAAGCGGCGACTGCGTGTGATGTACCAGCACCTGCTGCAGGCTAACGATACAAATTAGCAAAAAGGCCAGCAACGCTGGCCTTTTTCTTACGTTATACCCTCATCTTTCAGTCCTCATCACGCAGCTCTTTTGCACCAACTGATATACTTTAAAAGTCTCCCTTCACGGTACTAGGCATGATTAAGTCGAAGTTCTCTGGTTTTACATTAGTTGAGTTGATTATTGTCATCCTACTTATTGCGATTGTTTCTGCGTATGCTGCCAGTCGTTATGCTGGTACTTCCGGCTTTTCTCCCTTTGTTGCTCAAGAGCAGGTAATTTCGGTTATTCGTCAGGTTCAGGTTAACCGCATGCAATCGAATATTGATGTCGATGCGGTGGTGGGGAATACCAATTTTTCTTTACGTTTAATGAATGACTGCATTGGTTCGCAAGCCGCTTGTGCACTACGCGATGATAGTCGCAGTGACTGGGTGGTCATCGCAGGGGTGACTTTTACCTCTAACGTTGGCAACTTGGTCAATTTTGATTTGTTAGGAAATCCCGATGGCGTTGCAACCCCGGTAAACATCGAGATGCGATCTACAGACGGGACTTGTGCAGGTGTCGAAATAAATGCCATTGGTTACGTTTCGCCGAGGGGGTGCTAATGCAGCGATACCGCGGTTTTACCTTGATTGAAAGCGTAATCGTTATTGTCGTTATGGGATTAGCGATGGTGACCATTGTTAGTTTTTTGGTTCCACAAATCAGTCGTTCGGCAGATCCTTATTATCAAGCACGCGCAGCGGCGTTAGGGCAAAGTGTGATGTCCTCCATTTTGGCGCGTGGATTCGATGAAAACAGCGATTTGAGCGGTGGCTTTACACGTTGTAATGAAGTGGTGACCAATCCTTGTACTGCGCAAGATGATTTCGGTGCGGAAGAGGATCAAGGGGTAGACGCCAATGCGATTCGACCTGATCTCTACAATGATGTTGACGACTTCAACGGATGTTGGGTGCAACAGCCGCTCAATGGTTGCCGAGATTTAAACCTATTATTGGGTGATACCAGCTACCGAAATTTTCGGCTTGATATTAAGGTAACTTATGCTGATGGAACCAGTTTAAAGAAAATTAATCTCGTCGTCTCTGCGGCCAACCAGACGCCGGTAACCTTGGATGCCTATCGAGGTAACTACTGATGAGAGTCAAAGGTTTTACGCTAATTGAAATGGTGATTACGCTAATTATTGGCGCAATTCTCGTGCTGGGTATTGCTGGGTTCGTTGAGCTGGGGGCGAGAGGCTATTCGGATACGGTCGAACGTCAGCGATTGCAAACTCAGGCGAAATTTATATTGGAGAAAATGTCGCGAGAGATTCGCCATGCGGTGCCTAACATGCTTAGTAGCAACAACGTAATTGCACAGTCCACTAGCTGTATCTCTTTTTTTCCGATTCTGGACTCGGGTTATTATGCGGTTTCAGGGGACGATATTCAGTTTGTTATCGGCCAGCAAGGCGTCACTACGGACGATCTGGACCAACTGACTTTGGTCATTAATCCTACCGAAGCAAATCCGACCAACAATGTATTCCCACTGACCAATGTCACTAGCAGCAACAATACCTTTTTAATTCCAGATGCCGCGTCTTCTTTAGTTGGGAATTCAGTGTCGAATCGTCATTACATCTATAATCCTAATGGTCGCGTCGATTACTGTTTGGCAGGTGGTCAACTGCGCAGAGCCGTGAATGGTAATAACGATTTACCCTTATCAGACATCGGTGTAGATGGAATGCTCGATTACATTCCTGCAACCGTTCAAACCAATGGTATTGTTGATATCGATATTGCTTTTAGTAACTTACAGGGTGATGAATCAAGTAATTTTCAGCAGCAGATACAGGTGCTAAATGTTCCTTAGAAAGCAGCGTGGTAATTTGTACATCGTGGTGATTTTTGTACTTGTTGTGATGGGGTTTCTGGCAACAAGTCTTAGTCGTATCAGTTGGTCTAACAGCGACAGTCATTCCAAGGATGTGATGGGAACTCAGGCTGCGTTGTTGGCTCACTCTGGCAATGAGTGGGCACTAAAAGAGATCTATAACATCGCAGGGGCGGGTTCAGTGGCCACTGAATGTGCGGCGATAGATGGGGCAGTGATCGCGTTGTTTCAAACCACAGTGAGCTGCCAAACTGTTCAAGTGAGTTGTCAGGCAAGAGGCGGACAACTTGTTGATGGAAGCCAGATGTACGTGATTAGTTCTGTCGCGAATTGTGGAACAGGGATAAATCAAATGCAGCGTAGTCAGCAAGTATGGATTAGGGAGTGATGATGCGAATAATTAAGTCGCTGTTTATCAGCGTGACGCTATTGCTGTTTTCGGCCGTAACCTTTGCTGCATGTCAATATAAGGGCAAAGAAGACTTCACTGTTTCATTTACCGTATTGGCTTCTGATAACTATCAAAGCTTTGTTCTTAACCAAGGTGGCCATGGTTATACCTTATGGTACACAAAGGAAGAAAAAAGTTCAGGCAGCTATATCTTTAACGAACAACAGCTTGTTACCGGTAATACTTACCAAATTACGATTGTGAGTGAGTATAACAGTTCGATAAAAATGAGTGATCTTGAATACTATCGTAATGATGGCACTGGTTGGTTACTGATTGACAAGAAAACGCAAGCACTCGAGAACGGAGCTCACAGACCAGCTCCTTCTAATGGTATTAGTGATTTGAACTGTAGCAATACAGCTAATCCGCCACCGGTGTTTCCAGAACAGTGTGCAATCGCACCTTATGCCGTACAAAGTTGGCAAGGTGCTGCATCTTCAGCATTAACGTTTACTGGTGACGGAAACATATATGGCACCAAGTCTTTGCAGGGCAAAGTGGGCTTTGATCAAGTCGTAAAAGAGTGGGATGAACAAAAAGCTTGTGATGGATTAGCTTGTGAGGCTGACACGGGACTCATTGTTGCTAGCCCTGCTATTGAATCTGTATCTACTACCACACAAAGTGTGACTTTAGGTTGGAATAGCACACCAGAGTCCTTTACGGGAAATAACTATCGCAAGGTAACAGTCAGCGGCGGAGTACACATATTCCCCAACAGTGAGTATCAAATTGGTGAGTTGGTGGTACTTAACGATGCGATTGTCAGATTCCCCAATAAGACGTGGCTTAAAGTGAATAAGCTTACCATGATCGATAACGGCCAGTTCGTCACGAAGGACAACGATAGTGCCAACCTCATTATCTGGGCAGAAAATGCGTCGTCAGGTGCTTCCGCTTACATCGATATTGGTGAAGGAACGAAGCCTATTCACGCTTTTATCTTCAGTCGTCATTCCGTGCGATTAAGTGGTAGTAGCTCGATTATTGGTTCGATTACATCTAGATATATCGAAATGGATGGAAGCAGCCGAATCGATGCGAGAGGCAATGGGTGTTCGACCCCAGTAGAGATTAGTCGTATCGAAATCAAGCCCTACAACTATCATCTAACCTGTGAGATTGGTGATGACCAGATTGTCGAGGTGCATGTTTTCAATAGTGAAGGCAATTATGTGTCTGGTTATCGACCGCTACTTGGGCAGGTGAATGGGAATAACCTAACCATCAGTTTTATTTCTGAAGCAAACGGCATCGCTCAATACCGAGTAACCACCACACCAACATCCACTATTGGAGACTACGATCTGAAAGCGAGCCTCACGACAGGGGGACGGACGTTTGAAGATACGGAGCAGATCAAGTATGTGCCGTATAAATTTGAGGTCGCAGATCAGTATGTGATTGCGGGTCAGAACAATCAGGCGAGTGTCGATGTAAAAGCGTGTAGTAATAGTGGCCAGTTGATCACATTAGGTTATACGGGAAGTCCTACGGCGAGTTTTACCTATCAAAGACCCTCGTCCGCTTTGGTCGACGCGAATGATTTCATTTTCAGTGCCCAACTAACAGACTCGAATCGCAACGCTGATTTTACCTTTAAAGAGTCTGGTCATATTCGAGTGACGATGATCGATAGCAGCTTTGTCTGTGATGATGACCGTTGTCCCGTAGAAGGCGGTACATTAAAAGGTCAGTTTGATGTCTACTCGCGACCATGGAAAATCGCAATTTGTAATGTGGCTGAGGTGAGTAATAGCTCAAACCTTAACCCAGCAACTACCACCGGTACCCCGGGCTTTATGCCATCTGGTGATGATTTTACTGTTAGCTATATTCCTATCGTACATGGTGACTCAAAAGGCAGTGCGTCGGATCAATGCGACTACCCTCAGACAGGCAATTATGGCTTGGATAATGGTCCACTTAATGTGACTTATCGTGTCATTTACCCGACGCCATCGGCAGCCAGTGGTATAGTCACACCAAGTACAATTCCCGCATTCGATAGTAGTAACTTAACGAGACAACTGACTCACAATTGGAATGAGGTTGGTACTGTCCAGTTTACGACAGGGGCAACTTACCTAACGATGGATCTCGACACTGATCAGGTGGGAATCGGTCGTTTCTATCCTAAGTTCTTCAATGTAGTCAACACACCTAGTTGGGATTACCCTAGCAACCAGTCTTTCGCTTATATGAATCAGCCGTTTAACGGTGTGTCCTTTGATGTTGAAGCGTTAAACGCTAAGGAGCAGGCAGTGCAAAACTATGCTAGCTTTGATTCTGATTTAACGGCGGGTTTTGTTCTGTTCGAGCCAGATTTTACCGAGCGATTTAACTCGCCCACACCGAGCAAACAATGGGCACTCACATCACAACGTAGTATTGGTACTTTCACATTGGATGATGCTGCGCCTTCGACTGATTGCGAAAGTGAACTGTGCTGGGAAAAGGCGGCAGCGGCAGATGGCTACGAAGATGGTCCATTTAATGGTGTATCTGGCACCGCATCAAATATCTCGATAACTGACACCGGAGTAGCAAATAGAGATCCTGTCGATTATCTAACGCCAGCCGAAGGTGAAGACGATCCTCGCATGCTGACACTGCAACCGGATATTCGTTTTGGACGAATAGGGCTGGATAGTGTCGGTGGAACGGCTAACTCTGAACTGCCAATTCCGCTGCGAGTGGAGTTCTGGGATGGCAGTCGCTTTATTACCAACACCGACGATAGCTCCACACAGGTGGATGGCAGTAACGATGCAGACGATAATCGCAATATCTGGGTTGAGACTAATCAAACCGCATTTGAGGTTACCTTAGGTGATGGTGGTCCAATAGCTTCTGGCCAATCTCGAACCATAACTGCCACTCATGCCTCAGATGTTCGCCAGCAGACGCAGGTATGGTTAGAGCTGGACAATGCCAGCAATCAGCTACCTTGGCTCCGTTACCGTTGGCAAGACGCCAATAGGGCTGAGATAAATGGCGAGGAGGATCCTTCTTCGGTAGTGACATTCGGAATCTATCGAGGAAACGATCGGGTGATCTTCAGAGGTGAGCCGGGCTTAACTGGGCAGTAATTTCTGTGTTTTTTTTGCCCATCGTTAGGAATCTGTTAGAAATTGCGTGTTTCAGCCCATGTTTACACTTCAATGCCTTGCTGTAGCGGCAAGGCATTGGTACATTTAGTGCAATTTTCTATCTTATAATTCTTTCAGGACGAGCGAAGAATATGTTCAAAAAACTTCGTGGCATATTTTCAAATGACCTATCTATCGATTTAGGTACTGCCAACACTCTTATCTACGTTAAAGGACAGGGCATCGTCCTAGACGAGCCTTCTGTCGTTGCAATTCGTCAAGACCGCAACCGTGCGGGCAAAAGTGTCGCTGCTGTCGGACACGCCGCAAAGCAGATGCTAGGCCGTACTCCTGGTAACATCTCTGCAATCCGTCCAATGAAAGATGGCGTTATCGCTGATTTCTATGTGACAGAAAAAATGCTTCAGCACTTTATTAAACAAGTGCATGACAATAGCGTACTAAAACCAAGCCCACGTGTTCTTGTTTGTGTCCCTTGTGGTTCAACTCAAGTAGAGCGTCGTGCAATCCGTGAATCTGCGCTAGGTGCAGGTGCTCGAGAAGTTTATCTAATTGACGAACCTATGGCTGCAGCGATTGGTGCGGGTCTACGTGTTTCTGAGCCAACGGGTTCAATGGTGGTCGATATCGGTGGTGGTACGACGGAAGTTGCGGTTATCTCACTAAATGGCGTGGTTTACTCTTCGTCTGTACGTATTGGTGGTGACCGTTTCGATGAAGCGATCATCAACTATGTGCGTCGTAACTACGGTAGCTTGATTGGTGAAGCAACCGCAGAGAAGATCAAACATGAAATCGGTTCTGCTTATCCAGGTGATGAGGTTGAAGAGATCGAAGTTCGTGGTCGTAACCTAGCAGAGGGTGTGCCGCGTAGCTTTAGCCTAAACTCCAACGAGATTCTTGAAGCACTTCAAGAGCCACTAACCGGTATTGTTTCTGCGGTAATGGTTGCACTTGAGCAATGTCCACCAGAGCTTGCTTCTGATATCTCAGAAAACGGTATGGTACTGACGGGCGGTGGTGCGTTACTTAAAGATCTTGATCGTCTGCTGACTGAAGAGACAGGTATCCCTGTTGTTATCGCAGAAGATCCACTAACGTGTGTTGCGCGTGGTGGTGGTAAAGCTCTTGAAATGATCGATATGCACGGCGGCGATCTGTTTAGCGAAGAATAATTGATTGATCTTGGCGTTACGCCAAGATTGGCAAGATAAGGATCTCATATTCTATGAAGCCTATTTTTGGCCGGGGACCTTCACTTCAGCTACGTCTGTTTTTTGCCGTCATTCTATCAGCCAGCCTAATGCTGGCTGATAGTCGTTTAGGCGCATTTGCCCAAGTACGTTATCTGCTCAATAGTGTAGTAGCCCCAATCCAATATTTAGCGGATGTTCCTCGCGTGATGTTTGATGGCGCTTATGAGCGTTTTAACATCCGTCAAGATTATATGGAAAGCACTCGTACGCTGAAGCGCGAGGTGTTACGCCTTAAAAACGATCTACTGTTGCTTGATCAATATCGTGAAGAAAACCAGCGATTACGAAAACTACTGGGTTCATCATTTATTCGAGATGAACGCAAAGTGGTGACCGAAGTGATGGCGGTTGATACCTCGCCATATCGTCACCAAGTAGTGATAGATAAAGGTCAGATTGACGGTGTTTATGTCGGACAACCAGTCGCCAATGAAAAAGGCATCGTGGGTCAAGTGACCTTCGTGTCGGCTCACAACAGCCGAGTGTTGCTGTTGACTGATAGCCTCAGCGCAATTCCTGTGCAAGTGATTCGCAATGATATTCGAGTTATCGCTTCGGGCAATGGTAAGTCAGATCGTATCAATCTTGATCACATCCCAATCAGTTTAGATATTGAAGAGGGTGATCTATTAGTGACATCCGGTTTAGGTGGCATTTATCCAGAAGGCTTCCCTGTGGCACATGTTGCCGAGGTTGAGCGAGATACTGCTCGTGAATTTGCTGTGGTTGAAGCGGAGCCTGTGGTCGATTTTGAACGCTTACGTTACTTGCTATTGATATGGCCGAATGATTCTCGTCAGGAGAAGATCCAACAAGTACTGCCTGAGAATTTGGAGGAGTAATACCAATGGCGAATAGTGTACTAAAAGGTAAGCTTGTCATTGCTTGCTCTTTCTTAATCGCATTGACGCTCCAGACCATTCCTTGGC
The DNA here is from genome assembly GCF_050113875.1 of Vibrio sp. TRT 1302. Classification (NCBI taxonomy): domain Bacteria; kingdom Pseudomonadati; phylum Pseudomonadota; class Gammaproteobacteria; order Vibrionales; family Vibrionaceae; genus Vibrio; species Vibrio sp. TRT 1302. The sequence goes on from NZ_JBNJOF010000012.1 coordinate 62,705, forward strand.
CTGGTATGCTTGACCTACTACGCCCATCTTGGTTGCTGTTAGTAGCTTGCTATTGGGTTTTGGCTCTGCCTCATAGAGTGAATGTCGGCAGTGCTCTGATTTTGGGTCTTCTGTGGGACTTGTTGCTCGGCTCAACGCTAGGAATTCGCGGTATGATGATGTCTATCGTGGTCTATCTGGTGGCGTTGAACTTCCTTGTGATTCGCAACATGGCTCTTTGGCAGCAAGCCATTTTAATTGGCATTATGTCGATGGTCTTGGATGTACTGATCTTCTGTGGTGAGTATTTGATTCAGGATGTCACGTTTAATCCAGTCTCTCTTTGGAGTGGTTTGATTAACTGCATACTTTGGCCATGGATGTTCCTCTTAATGCGTCGTGTTAGACGCCATTGGCATATACGATAATAAATGAATACATCACTGATTTTGGCCTCAGGTTCGCCGAGACGCAAAGAGCTCCTTTCACAGTTAGGCTACTCATTTTCTGTTGTTGTTACCGACGTAGAAGAGTGTCTCAAGACAGGAGAAAGTGCGCAGCAATACGTCGCGCGTCTGTCTAAAGATAAGGCCATGGCTGCGGTTAAGCTTGAACCAGAATCCGTGGTGATTGGCTCGGATACCATCGTTGTTTGTGACGATATGGTATTGGAAAAGCCGCATGACTTGGCGCATGCTAAACAAATGCTATTGATGCTTTCTGGACGATCGCATCAGGTGATGACAGCGGTGACTGTCGCAACACAAGAGATTCAAGAAACTGTAGTGGTCTCTACAGACGTATGGTTTAAAACCCTGTCAGAACAAGAAATAGAACAATATTGGCAAACGGGTGAACCGTGCGATAAAGCTGGTAGTTATGGTATTCAAGGAATTGGTGGGCGATTTGTAACGCGTATAGAAGGAAGTTACTACGCGGTTGTGGGCCTACCTCTTTATGAAACCGACCAGCTCTTGCAAAAATTTTTATAATTTATTTTGAGGTGCGCTCATGAGTGCAGAGTTGCTTATCAACGTGACCCCGAGTGAAACTCGAGTGGCCATGATTGAAGGGGGAACCCTACAAGAAATCCATGTTGAACGTGAAGCAAAACGCGGAATTGTCGGAAACATCTATAAAGGCAAAGTGAGCCGAGTCCTACCGGGTATGCAGGCTGCATTTGTTGATATCGGCTTAGAGAAGGCGGCCTTTCTTCACGCGTCGGATATCGTTCCACATACTGAGTGCGTTGCTGAAAATGAGAAGCAGCAGTTTCAGGTTCGTGACATTTCTGAATTGGTACGCCAAGGTCAGGACATTGTGGTTCAAGTGGTAAAAGATCCTCTCGGAACAAAAGGAGCACGCCTAACGACAGATATTACGCTGCCGTCGCGTTACCTAGTCTTTATGCCTGGGGCAAGCCATGTTGGAGTGTCGCAGCGAATTGAGAGTGAAGAAGAACGCAATCGACTGAAAAAAGTGGTCGGTCACTACTGTGATGAAAACGGCGGTTTTATCATCCGTACGGCGGCTGAAGGTGCGGATGAAAAAGAGCTTTCCCAAGATGCCGCTTTCCTGAAGCGTCTATGGTCAAAAGTCATTGAACGTCGCAGTAAGTACAAAACACGTTCGACGCTATATGGCGAACTTGGTCTTTCTCAACGTATCTTACGTGATTTTGTCGGCACGGAACTTAACAAAATCTTGGTCGACTCTCGTACAGAATTCGAGAATCTCAAAGAGTTCACTTCGGAATATGTCCCTGAATTAACCGAAAAGCTAGAGCTGTACGAAGGCGACAAACCAATCTTTGATATGTATGACACCGAGAATGAAATTCAACGCTCTCTTGAGCGTAAAGTGGATTTGAAATCAGGTGGTTATCTGATCATTGATCAAACTGAAGCAATGACAACGGTGGATATCAACACGGGTGCGTTCGTTGGGCGACGTAATCTCGAAGAGACGATTTTCAACACCAATATCGAAGCGACTCAGGCGATTGCGCGTCAACTAAGATTACGTAATCTTGGCGGGATTATTATTATCGATTTCATCGATATGGCATCAGATGAGCATCGCAACCGTGTTCTTACATCGTTGGAAGCCGCGCTAAACAAAGATCGTGTCAAAACCAATATCAATGGTTTTACTCAGCTTGGATTGGTTGAAATGACCCGTAAGCGTACCCGCGAGAGCATTGAGCACATCTTGTGTTCTTCGTGCCCTACGTGTGAAGGTCGTGGCAGCGTTAAAACTGTTGAGTCTGTGTGTTATGAGATCCTACGCGAAATTACTCGCGTCAATCGTGCTTACGATGCGGATAAGTTTGTTGTCTACGCATCCCCAGCCGTTGCAGATACCTTACATGGTGATGAATCTCATGCATTGGCAGAGCTTGAAGTCTTTATTGGTAAAGAAGTAAAAATTCAGGCAGAACCTTTGTACATTCAAGAACAATTCGATGTTGTAATGATGTAAAGGTTGTTTGTGAGCTCAACTACCACTCGCCTGCTTAGAATATTTCTTTGGTTCACTGTAACGGTATTAGTGTTTTTAGCGATTACCGTTACAGTGCTGCGTATAACCTTACCTCAACTCAACCATTTCCAACCGCAAATTCAGGCTTGGATCAATCAGGGCTCAGGACTTGATTTCGAAGTGTCTGATTTACATGGTTTTTGGCGAAATTCGCACCCTTCGATATCCCTAAAAGGGGTCAAGGCCAATACGCCTGAGAGCAGTGGTATTCATTTTTCTGCAGATACCGTTGAAGTAGAACTTGATCTATTCCAGTCATTGATTCAGAGAGAGCCAGTCGTTGCTGAGCTCAAAATCTATCAACTCAATCTTGATATCACATCGGTTGAGTGGGCGAATACTGAGGAATCGCCGGAATTGAAGCCTCAAGGCGAGCAGAAAGGGGTATTGGAGCAGCTAGACAAACTCCTTCTACGCCAGCTCGACAGTTTCTCTCTAACTCAGTCGAAAATTGATTTTCTCGGTATCGATGGAACGCCTCGCACGCTAGCGATCGCTAAACTTAAATGGCAAAACAATGGTCGTCAGCACTTAGCGGATGGCGAAATCAGTTTGGCCAATAGTGAACTCAATTCGGCGCAAGTTAGAGCCGATTTTGTTGATTTTGGCTCGCTCATTGATGTGAGTGGTGAGTTCTATGTATCCGCTCAAAACGTCTTAGTGACTCCTTGGCTAACAAAGTATCTTAAGACTGAAACTGGTATTGAAAAAGGCCAACTGAGTTTTAGCAGTTGGTTAACGTTGGAACGAAGCCAGCCAGTCAGTGCCTATGTTGAACTTGAATCTTCTGAATTGAGTTGGAAGGAAGGACAACGGCACGAACTGTGGATTGAATCTGGAGTTCTTGAGTTAGAACCTAAGTCAGATGGTTGGCAAGTTAATGCTCACTCACTCAATCTGAGTACGGACGACAAGCAGTGGCCTGTGCTTGACGCAGCCTTTGACTGGCAACCTGATCAGTGGCGATTGAACGTATCTCAACTGGATATTTCGGCTATTACCCCGTTAGTTAAACTAGCACCTGATTCTAAAACCACCACAGAGCTACTTCAGAAGTTATCTTTGGGTGGTTTAATTGAAGATGTGCGAGTGTCTATGGGGGAATCAATAGATTCGCTGAAGTATTCGGCACAGCTATCTCAAGGCACCATGTCACAATGGGAGTTGCTGCCGGGTATTCACCATCTATCGGCATCGATTTCTGGTACCCCAACTCAAGCTAAGGCGAGCGTTAACTTAATCGACGATGTTTTACCTTATGGTGAAGTGTTTCAAGCCCCGTTAAATATCAAGCAAGGGCAGGTTGATATTGTATGGCAAAAAAACGATGCGGGTTGGAGTCTATGGGCAGATAAAGTCACTGCGGCGACGCCTGATTTACAAGTGCTTGGCGCGTTTCGTCTTGATTTTCCAGATAACAAAAGCCCGTTTCTTTCCTTCTATGCTGAGGCCAATCTTTTCAATGCTGGTGAAACTTGGCGTTATTTGCCCACATTAGCATTGGGATATGAACTTACAGACTATCTCAGCACTGCCATCCAAGGTGGTAAAGTCAATGCGGCGAAGTTGCTATGGTATGGGGAGCTCGCTGACTTTCCGTATAAAAATAATGACGGTATGTTTCAGGCTTGGGTTGGACTCAAACAAGCAAAATTCAGTTTTGATACGGCGTGGCCACCAATTACCGATCTGCAGCTTGATCTGTTGTTTCAAAACGACGCAATGTACCTAGATTCGCGCAGTGCGACCCTGATGGATGTGACAGCCAAGCGCATTACTGGTCGTATTCCAGAATTGGCCGAAGGTGGGCATATAGAGATCGAAGCGCAGGCTATCGCACAAGGGAATGCGGTCAGAGATTATATGACTGCCTCTCCGCTAGTGGATTCAGTTGGCGCAGCGCTAACGGCGATTCAGGTAGATGGCACCGTTGAATCCAGTTTCCAGCTTAATATCCCGTTTAGTGCCGATAAGGAAGCAAGAGCTTGGGGATACGCCGATCTTGCCGAAAATCACGTCACCATTGAATCACCACCGATGACCTTAGAAGCGGTGTCGGGAAGGGTAGAATTTGATAACGATGTTGTCAGTGCTGCTGGTTTATCCGCCGATCTACTCACTCAGCCCGTTTCGATTGATTTTCGTGGGGAGAACATTGCTCAAGGGTATGGTGTAGCGATTAATGTGGTGGGTGATTGGGATGTAGAACCTCTAACTCCTTATCTGGGCAACCGCTGGCTTGATCCTCTGGAAGGTCATGCGCCTTGGCAGATGGATATCGACATTCAGCTTAATGACATTGGTTTCACTTATCAGATAGATACTGAAGCCGATCTAAAATCGATTACCAGCCATTTTCCAGCGCCTTTAGCGAAAGCAAGCGGAATGGCAGGCAAAGGACGACTGCAAGCGTCAGGTAACCAAGAAAGCATTACGGCTCGCGTACAATTGCCTAACTTTAAATATCAAGCCGAAATTGATATTCGACCAGACACGCCAGTGTTGACCGATACGAATCTTGTTTTAGGCAAAGGTAGCTTCAAAATTAGTCCGGTTGCTGGGCATCAGGCTCAGATCAGGCTTAACAAGCTAGATCTCGACCAATGGATTGATCTACTGGCGAGTGAGCAAGGGCCTTCAGAAGCCGTGTTGGCCCAGATGAATACGCCAGAGATTCCCCTACCAGCTAGAATTGATATTGATGCCAAGGAGCTGACTTTAGCGGGTATTGAGTGGAACGATGTCGATTTCTCGGCTAAGAGAAAAGGGCTTGGTTGGTACATGAGTTTAGATAGTCAGGAGGCAAAAGGTGAAGCATCTTACCTTGAGCCGTATGACTTATCGGTTTCACTCCAGCGTCTGCATGTTTACGTTCCTAAATTGGATTCGGCCGAGTACAAAGATAAAACCATGTTTGACAGTGACGCTCAGCAAGCGCCGTTGATCAGCCATTTTGATCGAACCTTCCATCAGCAAGTACCGAATATCACTCTCGCCATCGATGATTTTTGGTTCCAAGGGTATAAAGTCGGTAAGACTCACCTCGATTTGCAGCGACAGGGCGAGAAGTTGGAGTGGAAGAAGCTGACTTTTGAAAGCGGCAGCAACAAGGTCGATATGAAAGGATGGTGGCAGTTGAACGACACCCTAAGCCATACTCGTTTCGATGTGTCGATGTCTGGCGAAAACAACAGTGATGTTATGGAGCGATTTGGTATCTCTTCAGGTATCCAAAAGGCACCATTTGAGCTCAATGCTAAGGTCGAGTGGGATGGTTCTCCTTGGTCAGGTAAAATTGATACCCTCAAAGGTGAAGTTAACACCAAACTGGGTAAAGGAACGATTTCCGATGTCAGTGGTGCCGCGCGTTTATTGGGCTTGTTCAGCCTTGATTCGATCATTCGTAAAATGCAGCTCGACTTTAGTGATGTTTTTGACAAAGGTATGGCATTTAACTCCATCACGGGCAGTGGTTCTATCCGTAACGGTGTGTTCTTAACTAATGATATCAAGATGGATGCGGTAGCGGGTGAGATGACAATTAAAGGCCTCGCTAACCTAAATACGAGAACCGTCGATGCTGAGGTGAATTTCACTCCTGACATTACCTCCGGTATTCCGGTGTTAACTGCATTCGCGGTCACACCGCAAACAGCGCTTTATGTCTTGGCGATTACGACAGTTATCTCTCCTGTGGTCGAAGTCTTTACTCAGGTTAACTATGAGGTGAAAGGCCCGTTAGATGCCCCTATAGTGAAAGAATTGTCACGTAGTAAAGGGGAATTTAAACTCCCTGAAACGCTAAGAGAAGCGATCAAGTAAGGATTTTTGCTCATGGAACGAGTCGGACTAATTCAAATGACATCAGGGCCTAACCCACAGCAGAATATGGCCTATATTCAACAACAGGTGGGTGAGTTGGCGCGTGCAGGGGCTAAATTGATAGTCACTCCGGAAAACGCTCTGGTGTTTGGTAGCCGTAGTGACTACCACCAACATGCGGAGCCATTAGGGGAAGGAACTATCCAGCACTTCCTTGCACAGTTAGCGCGTGACAATAACGTTTGGCTGCTGATTGGAAGCATGCCAATCAAGCGTGATGTGGGGGTTACAACAACCTCATTACTGTTTGACCCAAACGGAATACGAGTGGCTGATTATGACAAACTACACATGTTTGATGTAGATGTCGCCGATGGACACAAGCGTTACCGCGAGTCAGAAACCTTCACGCCGGGAGAACGAATTGTCTCCTATCAAGCACCGTTTGCCCACCTAGGGTTGACTATCTGCTATGATGTTCGTTTTCCAACGTTATACAGCGAACTGGCTAGATCTGGAGCCAACCTTATTTTTGTTCCTGCGGCGTTTACTGCAGTAACAGGGAAAGCACACTGGGAAGTCTTGCTACGAGCACGTGCTATTGAAACCCAATCTTGGCTAGTCGCAGTAAATCAAGTCGGAACACACCCGTGTGGACGTGAAACTTGGGGCCACTCGATGGTTATTTCACCTTGGGGAGAGGTTATGAGTAGCCTTTCTGATCAAGCCGATAATTTATTGGTCGATATCGACCTAACTCAAGTAGAAGAATTAAGAGCAGCGATGCCAGTAGCTCAGCATGCTCGATTCAGCAATCAGTTACAACATTAAGAGCAAAGTATGACCATAAATCACGTAGAAGACGCGTTGTTAAAGACCGCCGGGCTCAGCGAACAAGATATTGCTGATACATTGTCGAGCATAGCGACTCGCCAAATTGATTATGCCGATATCTATTTTCAATCGAGTTGGCATGAATCGCTTGTTCTTGAAGATAGCATTATTAAAGACGGTTCGTTCAATATTGACCGTGGTGTCGGCGTTCGTGCAGTAACTGGAGAAAAGACAGGTTTTGCGTACTCTGACCAAATTCACTTGGAAGGTCTTAAGCAGAGTGCAATCGCTGCTCGTGGAATAGCTCAGCAAGGACAGAACGGCCGTGTACAAGCATTTACGCGCAGTGACAATCAAGATTATTATGCGGCTGTAAACCCGCTGGAAAGTTGGAAAAAAGAGCAAAAAACGCAGCTGTTGAAAGAGCTGGATGCTTATATTCGAACTAAGGAACCGTTAATTAAAGAGGTTTCTGTAAGCCTTAGCGGCGTTCATGAGCAGATGCTGGTGGCGGCAACCGATGGCACTTATGCTGGGGACATTCGTCCGCTTGTACGTTTATCTATTAGCGTTCTGGCCCAAAAAGGTGACCGTCGAGAGCGTGGCAGCTCTGGTGGTGGTGGTCGTTTTGGCTACGACTTCTTCCTCACTGAAACTGAAGGTGCAAAAGTTGCTTATCAGTATGCTGATGAAGCGATTCGCATGGCACTTGTTAATCTAGAAGCCGATGCTGCTCCAGCAGGAACAATGCCAGTTGTACTCGGCTCTGGTTGGCCGGGAGTGTTACTTCATGAAGCAGTAGGACATGGTTTAGAAGGTGACTTCAACCGTAAAGAATCTTCGGTCTTTAGTGGCAAGATTGGTGAAAAGGTGACATCAAATCTTTGTACGATCGTTGATGATGGCACATTAAAAGACCTACGTGGCTCTTTGAATGTTGATGATGAAGGCGTGAACGGTCAATACAACACACTGATTGATAATGGCGTACTAAAAGGCTACATGCAGGACAAGCTCAATGCTCGTTTAATGGGGGTTAACCCGACAGGTAATGGTCGTCGTGAATCCTATGCACATTTGCCTATGCCACGTATGACTAACACCTACATGTTGCCTGGTCAGCATACACCTGAAGAGATCATTTCAACGGTGAAGAAGGGCCTTTATGCTCCTAACTTCGGCGGTGGTCAGGTTGACATTACATCTGGTAAGTTTGTTTTCTCTGCATCTGAGGCGTATTTGATTGAGGACGGCAAGATTACTCGTCCTGTTAAAGGCGCAACCCTCATCGGCTCGGGAATAGAAGCCATGCAGCAGGTCTCTATGGTGGGTAATGACCTAAGCATTGACCGCGGTGTTGGTATATGTGGCAAAGCAGGCCAGAGCGTACCTGTAGGTGTTGGGCAACCAACATTGAAATTGGATTCAATTACAGTGGGTGGCACCGAGTAGCGAACGCTGCCAAACAAAAAGGGTTGACACTTTGTGCCAACCCTTAAAAATTTCTCGCTTAAATATCATCCCTTTCGATAGGGCAACTCATACAACGCGCACCACCACGTCCACGACCCAGTTCATTGCCCGGAATCGTGAGTACTTCAATTCCCGCTTTGTCGTATTTCTCGTTGGTGTATACATTGCGTTCGTAGCCGATCACAACCCCTGGTTTTACCGTCAGTACGTTGTTGGCATCATTCCACTGCTCACGTTCCGCTTCGTAACTATCACCACCAGTAGTAATGATCTTCAGGTAATCGAGACCAAGAGCTTGTTCAATAGCATGGATAAAGCTTGGCACTTGTTCGACTTTCATATCACCGTGATCTTTTGGTGTTAGACGCCAAGTATTGAGATCTTTACGCATGATCTCTGGATAGACAGAGAAAGTATCGATGTCCATATGCGTCATTACGGTATCAAGGTGCATACATGAACGGTGTTTTGGTAGCTCAATCGCAATGACCTCTTTAGCTTGACCATGTTTGAACAGACTCGCCGCAAGATTTTCAACACCTTGCGCGGTCGTGCGTTCAGACATGCCGATAAGCACCGCCCCTTTACCGATAACCAGTACATCACCACCTTCAATGTTAGCGTTGTCGTAGTGAAGATCTTCATCGCCAAAATACTTGATGAAATCTTGTCCTGCGAAGACGGGATGCCAACGATAAATTGCTCGTAAATGATTGGTTTCACGTTGACGTGCAGGCTTCATCATAGGGTTGAGCGACACACCACCGTAAACCCAGCAAGAGGTATCACGAGTAAACAAGTGGTTAGGAAGCGGCTCGATAACAAAGTCGAGAGGACGGTGCATGCTCGGCAACATAGAGGCTGACTGAATTGGCAACTCGGAATACGCCAATCCACCTAGCAAAACAGTCGCTAAGTGTTCATTGTCCATCTCTGCGAGATAGTGGCGCAAATCTTTCGCAAATGTCGGCCCATAGCGAAGGTCGGATATCTGGGTATTGAGCAGCCAAGTCTTAGCGTCCTCGACCGCTAAGGTTTCAACAAGTAAGTCGTGTAGTAGTAGAACTTCAACCCCCTGAGAGGTGAGGGTTTGGGCAAACTTATCATGCTCTTCCCCTGCCGCTTCAACCGCGAGAACATCATCAAAAAGCAGTTCATGACAGTTTGAAGGGGTGAGGTGGGTGAGTGCTCGCTCTGGACGGTTTAATAGAACACGTCTTAATTGACCAACTTCTGAGCCTACGTACAACTTACTCATTTTGTATCCTTACATTAAGTTTCAGAGCGTATTTATGGCAAGATTGTTATAAAGATGCAAGCGCACTTGTTGGAGGTAATAACTGGTAAATTTACTGGTTTTGGATTTTAACTCTAAAAATTAATAATTAAATAGAGTTAAATTTCATTTTATATTTAAGGGGACGAGTGTCTAAGTGTGCGTCGCTATGCGTTCTTAGATAATGGGTAGAGTGAGGATAATTTGACCCAACGAGCATAGCTATGCAGATTTTAATCAGTCAGATTTGTATTGGTATGTTTTTATGCATATTGAATGAAGAGCAGGATATGCAAAGGGCATTAATAAAAACGCATAAAGGATACGTTGCTAATAGCGGTAGAGGATTGATAGATAATTCTGAATCGAGCAAATGATAAAAAATTGTTAATTTGCGATCTTGTGAGGTCGATCTTACTTGAACTTGGGGTTGTAACAGCAGAAAGATCTGGATCCTGTCATATTCCGGGTAGTAATTTTTCTGGATCCATGCGATATTTCGTCGCTGTTAACTAAGATCAACTATGTCACTATCTGGAGCACTAAATATGTCTCACGAAGATGAATATCTATCTGTCGAAGAATTAATTGAGATTCAAAAGGAAGAGACTCGCGAAATCATTCAAGCCCTGCTAGAAGATGGCAGTGATCCAGATGCTCTGTATGAAATCGAGCACCACCTATTTGCTGAAGACTTCAACACCCTAGAAAAAGCTGTTGTTGAAGCGTTCAAGATGGGTTTTGAAGTGCTTGAAGCAGAAGAGACAGAAGACGAAGATGGCAACAAGCTACTATGCTGTGATGCGACAATGGAATCTGCATTGAACGCTGAAGCTATCGACGCGCAAGTTGAAAAACTGGTTCATCTCGCTGAGAAGTACGACATCATCTACGATGGTTGGGGTACTTACTACGAAGGTGAAGACGCACTTTACCCTGATGAAGATGACGACGACGAAGAGTAATCTCTGACATCGCACCGAATTTAAATACCAGCCACTAGGCTGGTATTTTTGTTTTGTCTCAAAGGCTGAGTATCTTTTGCCTGTTGATTGGCATTATAATCAGGCAACTTTGACCTAGGACAATATTTGCACCGATGAAACTCTCCCTTGCAGGCCTTTGGCAAGTTTCCCCACTGACTGATTTATCTATTCCACAAGATGACATCACGTTTCCAGCCCCTTTAAGTCAGGTTTTACCTAACACCTTATCGGAAGAAGAGATTGCGGAGCAGGAATGGCACTTGATGCACGATATTGAAGTCGATGAAACAATGCTGAACTTCCCATCGGTAGACTTGATCATTGCAGGTGTTGATTATCACGCTGAAGTGCGCCTCAATGGTGTTGCAGTCTTCGACTGTGATAAATCTCAGCCAGTCTACAAAAAAGATATTCGTCCTTATCTGCAAATGGGCCGTAACCGATTTGAAATTCTGTTTCTTCAAGACGAAGAGGATTGGTTGCTCGATGAAGAAGGCAGCAATGATCTTTGCCATTTAGGAGCCATTGACACACACAAACTTGATGAACGCATTGGCATCTGGAAGGAACCGTATTTGCAGTTCATTCGCAATGTCCGTTTGGAGCATGTGACCACTGAACAGATTTGGCATCATGGCGGAGGTTGTGAGTTTTTGGTTGATCTGCACTATAGAACCTATTCGCCCGGCTTAGTATCCGCATCGGTGAAGTTTAACGGCATGACGTATAACCTGCCCATTGACGTGCGTGACAACCATGCGAGCGCACTGTTTCAAATTGAAGCCCCTATTTATGCCGATAGCGTTGCTCCAAAACTTGAAGATCTTTATTTGCTCGAGGTAACGCTAGACGGCCAAACCCAACGCTTTCACGTTGGGCTGAGTAAAGAGATGTGTGTATCCCACTATCCGCTTTAGGCGTGAGTGCAATGCCAGTTAAGGGTAGCGTCCTGTTTGCGCTGCCACACCTTCTCATGGAAGTAGTAAGCGAAAGTATTAATGGTTGGCTCTATTGAGGCCATGATACCTCCAACAAATGCATCCCCAGTCATTACATACACCACACCAAATGCCACACTAAAATGCACAACTGCAAAACTGGTTGTCTTGATTTTTGCTGAGCGCGCAAAAGATTTCAGTAACTGGCTTTTTTGCCAGATCCGCTCGTGAAAATAGAAAGCGACAGTGTTTACTGAAGGTTCGATCATCGCGATCAGGCTACCGATGATCAGATCACCTGTCAGCAGGTATGCCACTGTAAATGCAATCGTAAAGTGAAGAGATGCGAATGTTAGTGTCTTTTTCATCTTGATAGCTCGGCGTTGTTGTCTATGGAGCTATTATTGATAACTATTCGCATTAATTAAATTGGCTTGTTTCGATATATTTAATAGGAAAAACCTATTAAAAAAGGGTGCCAACTCGGCACCCTTCTGAAACGCATAGCGAAGATTGTTAGCCTTGTGGCTTTACCACCAAGACATTGATCGGGGAGTTTTGAACTACTTTACTTGCAACAGAGCCAAGTACGACTTTGTCGATCTTCGAGCGTTTGTGGCTTGGCATCACGATAAGATCAGCACCAAGTTTCTCTGCGAAATCAAGAATGGTTGAGTAAGGTTTACCTTCCGCAACATGGACTTTGTAGACGATATCTTCAGAGATGTGCTCTACCGCGAACTCTTTAAGCTGATTTTCAACATCGGCTTTCATCTTCATGGCTGCATCTTTAGGGAAGTAGCTAGCCACCATTGACATGTGAATACCAGGCAATACATTCAATAGGTGCACCACAGCATTTGAGTGTTTTGCGTGCCAAATAGCAAGCTCGACAGCTTTATCGGAAAAGCCTTTGTCGTTCAGATCGACAGGAACAAGAATTTGCTTATACATTATTGATTCTCTTCATTTTCACCTACTGAGGGAAACCCAATATGGTGGTGATGTTGCATCCTTAGTGTAAGTGTAGCCCCACAACCTAAGGTGGGGCTGACTAAGTTACGCGCTCAGCTGTTCCTTTCGAGCTCGTCGTTTTTGGTTTAACGCAAGACCAATCAAGATGATCAGTGCAGGTACGAACACCCACTCTTTCATTGGTCGATCTGCGGCCACAACAACCGAAGTTATCTCCCAGTCGAAATCGATCCCAGCAGCTTCTGCAGGGCTACCAAACTCAACCATATCAACAACCATGCGGCTATCGGTGTTGTTGAGCATTAAGCCCATCGAACTGATTCTCTCATCGGCAGTGGTGGCATCATCTTCAAATGGAAGACGTACCGTTTTCGAAATGAAATCACCTTCAAGGTTTTCACCCGATACGATCAGTTCAATACTTTCGCCAACATTCAACTGCTCGGCAATTTGAGAAATTTCAGTGCCTGGGTAAAGTTCTTTAGCTGGGTAAATTTGATCCCACCAATAACCCGGACGGAAGAAAGTAAAGGTTAGGAAAAGCAGCAGCGCAGTCTCCCACCATTTGTTCTTGGTAAACCACCAGCCTTGTGTTGCCGCTGAGAATATCAGCATTGCTATCACAGACGATATGATCGTAAGCAATAAATGCCACCAACTATCAATTCCCATCAATAATAGCTGGGTATTGAAGATGAACATAAATGGCAAGATGGCGGTACGAATATCGTAGGTGAAACCTTGGATACCGGTTCGAATCGGGTCTGACTTTGCTATTGCAGCCGCAGCGAAAGCCGCTAAGCCCACAGGTGGAGTATCATCTGCCAGAATACCGAAGTAGAACACAAATAGATGGACAGCAATCAGTGGAATGATGAAGCCACTTTGAGCGCCTAACGTCACGATCACGGGAGCCATCAGAGTAGAAACCACAATGTAGTTTGCTGTTGTTGGTAGACCCATACCTAAGATCAAGCTGATTACCGCGGTGAATACCAACATCATGATGATATTTCCGCCAGAGATAAACTCGACAAAGTCAGTCATTACCAGACCGATACCAGTCAGTGTTACGACACCAACCACGGTACCCGCAGCCGCTGTTGCGACACCGATACCGATCATGTTACGTGCACCTGAGACCAAGCTTTCGGCAAGATCAACAAAACCGACTTTAGTCTGCTCAGCAACATCGCCTTCTTTCGATAATACGGCGATTAGCGGGCGTTGAGTGATCAAGATAAAGATCATAAATACCGTCGCCCAGAACGCCGATAGACCTGGAGAGAAACGTTCAACGGTTAAACACCAAACTAATACGACGATAGGAAGTAGGTAGTGCAAACCCGATTTGATGGTCGGCCCTGGATCTGGCACTTCCGTTAGCTCAGCATCAATCTCGATCGACCCTTCTTTCGCATAGCTTGCAGATATCTTCACCAAAGCCACATAAGCAAGCAGAAGTGCAACAGTGACAATTGGTGTTGCGGCATCACCAAATACATCTTTAGTCCAGCCAACACCGTAATAGACAGCCCCACTGATCACGCAAAGACCTAAGATGGTGCCAGTAAAAGAAAGAAGGCTATTAATAAATTTAGGCGTATGGCGACGAGGCAGACCAGTCATGCCCGCTTTACAAGCTTCAAGGTGAACAATGTAAATCAGAGCAATGTATGAGATCAGAGCAGGCAGAATTGCGGCCTTGATGACTTCAACATAGGAAATACCCACATACTCCACCATAAGGAAGGCTGCTGCCCCCATAATCGGCGGTGTTAGCTGGCCATTCGTTGAAGCGGCAACTTCAACCGCACCCGCTTTAGTCCCCGGGAAACCAACACGCTTCATCAAAGGAATGGTGAATGTACCGGTTGTTACTACGTTAGCAATCGACGAGCCTGAAACAAGTCCAGAGAGACCTGATGCAACGACGGCTGCTTTCGCTGGACCACCTCTCATGTGACCAAGCAGGGAGAAAGCGACTTTGATGAAGTAAGCACCCGCACCCGCTCGCTCGAGCATTGCTCCAAAGAGTACGAACAGGAAGACGAAGGAAGTTGAAACACCCAGTGCCACACCAAATACCCCTTCGGTAGTCAGCCACAAGTGAGACATTGCTTTGCCAAGGCTCGCACCTTTGTGAGCGATAACGTCAGGCATGTAAGGGCCGCCAAAGGTGTACAATAAAAACACAGCAGCGACGACCATCAATGGGGGACCGAGTGCACGACGAGTCGCTTCTAGAAGTAGCAGCATACCTGCCACAGCGATAGCGATGTCAAACTCCGTTGGTGCACCAGAACGGCCCGCGAGTTCGGTATAGAAAATATAGATATAGGCAGCGGAAAAACTACCCGCTAGCGCAAGCAGCCAGTCAACAACTGGAATGCGATCACGTGGTGAATTCTTCATTGCTGGGTAAGCTGTAAACGCGAGAAATACAGCGAACATTAAATGAATAGAACGTGCTTCGGTATCGTTGAGTACGCCAAAGTTAAAAATGAACGGCAGAGGGGATGCGTACCAAAGTTGGAACAGTGACCAACATAGCGGCACAAACCATAGGATGCGACCTGACAGTCCAGAAGGAGCACGCGCACCAGTATCGGATTGAGCTACCATTTCTTGCACATCTTGAGACGGAGTTGTTGTCTTCGACATGTACTTAATCCTTATTATAAATGGTCCGTATATTTATGATTATGAGAACCTTTATTTCGCATCTTTCATTGTAGTGAAAAGATGAAATATTGCTCAGTTGTATGGTTTCTTGGGTATATAACGAGGTAGAGCTTCTAGATAATGAAACTCAAAATAGAGTCTAGTGTTTTTATGAGTACGAGTTTTAACCAAGGAGGCGAATGCCTCCTTGATTTTCAAAGAGAGCTTACTTAAGTAGGCCGATCTCTTTGTAGTACTTCTCTGCACCTGGGTGTAGAGGGATAGAAAGACCTGATTTAACCATGTCTTCTTTCTTCAAGTTTGCAAACGCAGGGTGTAGGCGCTTGAATGTATCGAAGTTCTCGAATACAGATTTAGCAACGTTGTAAGCAACTTCGTCAGAAACTTTTGTCGAAGTTACCATTGTTGCCGCAACACCAAAGCTGTTTACGTCTTTGTCTGTACCACGGTACATGCCAGCTGGAACTGTGCTGTATGCGTAGTAAGGATTGTTTGCAACGATTTCATCGATCTTCGCACCAGTTGCTGAAACGAGTTTCGCATCACATGAAGTAGTTGCTTCTTTGATAGATCCATTTGGGTGACCAACTACGTAAACGAACGCGTCGATCTTGTTGTCACAAAGAGCTTGAGAACGCTCAGAACCTTTAAGTTCAGAAGCCAGTTTGAAGTCTTCGTTAGTCCAACCCATTGCTTCCATAACCACGCCCATAGTTGCGCGGTCACCAGAGCCTGGGTTACCAATGTTTACACGCTTACCTTTAAGGTCAGTAACATTTTCGATACCAGCATCGCTACGAGCGATGATGTTGAATGGTTCTGTGTGTAGAGAGAATACTGCACGTAGCTCTTTGTACGGGCCTTGCTCAGCAAACTTACTTGTACCGTTGTAGCCATGGTACTGCCAGTCAGACTGAACGATACCGAAGTCTAGTTCACCAGCACGCATAGTGTTTACGTTGTAAATAGAACCACCAGTTGATTCTACAGAACAACGGATGTTGTGTTCTTTACGGCCTTTGTTGACTAGCTTACAGATAGCACCACCAGTTGGGTAGTAAACACCCGTTACAGAGCCAGTACCAATAGTGATGAACTCTTGAGCGTTAACTGCGCCAGCGCCCATAACAGCAGCTGCAATCGCACCAACTTTAATAAGTTTGTTCAATGCCATGAATTTCCCTTCCTTTATTCATTATTAACCCTAAGCAATTGTAGTTGCTGTGGGAGTTTCCTATAAACGGAAACGGCATCTTTTCCAATCCGTATGTTGAAAAAGCGGCTGAATAATATCAAAAAATTGGCACATAATTACACGATTGTTAAAGAATATAGACAATATGCCTAGTTGTTCTAACAATGTTTAGTGAATATTTCGAGATTAAAATCTTTTAAAATCATCGAGTTATACTCCGGCATAAACCAAAGTATGATTTATTTAAGATGTGATCTAAATCACGCCGCTAAATTGGCGGCGCGATTTATATTTTGCTGATTTATATGAAACTAGCCTGTGTATTCAAACAGATCGCACACAGAGGCAAAGAGTTGCTCTGTAGTAATTGATAACGTTGGCGTAATGAAGATGGTATCGTCGCCAGCGACAACACCTAGAATGCCTTCTGATTTGCCCAGTGAATCGAGTAAGCGAGCAATTAACTGAGCGGCCCCCGGGCCAGTGTGAATAACAACGAGTGCATTGTTGTGGTCGATATCTAAAACCAGCTCACGCAAAGAGCTTGAAACTGTAGGTACCCCAAGCTCTGCTGGAAGGCAGTAAACCATTTCCATTTTTGCATTGCGAGTACGTACAGCACCGAACTTAGTCAGCATGCGTGATACTTTTGACTGGTTGATATTCTCAAACCCTTCGTTTTTAAGAGCTTCCACAATGTCGCCTTGGGAGCCAAAACGTTCTTCTTTTAGCAGGGCTTTGAAAGCGCGAACGAGGTTATCTTGTTTTTCTGAATGGCGCATGGTTCTCTTTCTATGTTGGTGAATATAAAAAGCAAGTGAATATTCTCGCATAGCTATGCACATAGTGCCAACTTCAAGCCCAATTTCTGTCTAGCATATCACTGTAAACTTCAAGGTTATTTTCCGTAGAAAAGCCTCTTAAATCTTTGTCATCAAAGGTAAAGCAGATCATAATAGCCGCAATGTGTGTAGCACGCTTTAGTCGCATTGCGCAAGGTCGCAAAGCTGACGTTAATTGATTGTAATCAGGTTGTGATTGGTTTAGCTTGAACGCAGCTGATTTTAAATCGCCCTACAAAACATATATAAGAGAATCTTCTCAAGGAGAACTACGATGAAAGTAGCTGTTATTGGTGCCGCTGGTGGCATCGGTCAAGCCCTAGCCCTTCTACTTAAAAACCGCCTTCCTGCTGGTACAGATCTCGCTCTGTATGACATTGCGCCTGTAACTCCGGGTGTTGCAGCAGATCTAAGCCACATCCCAACACCAGTATCAATCAAAGGTTATGCTGGTGAAGATCCAACGCCTGCACTTGAAGGTGCCGATGTTGTACTGATCTCTGCGGGTGTTGCACGTAAGCCTGGTATGGACCGTGCGGATCTATTTAACGTAAACGCGGGCATCGTGAAGTCTCTTGCTCAACGCATCGCAGATGTATGTCCAAAAGCAATGGTTGGTATCATCACTAACCCTGTAAACACAACTGTGCCAATTGCAGCTGAAGTTCTTAAGCAAGCGGGTGTTTACGACAAGCGTCGTCTTTTCGGTGTAACTACGCTTGACGTAATTCGTTCAGAAACGTTTGTTGCTGAGCTGAAAGACAAAGATCCAGGCCAAGTACGTGTACCGGTTATCGGTGGTCACTCAGGTGTTACGATTCTTCCTCTACTGTCTCAAGTTGAGGGTGTTGAGTTTACGGCTGAAGAAGTAGAAGCACTGACTAAACGTATTCAAAACGCAGGTACTGAAGTTGTTGAAGCTAAAGCGGGTGGCGGTAGTGCGACTCTATCTATGGGTCAAGCGGCATGTCGTTTTGGTCTAGCTCTAGTTAAAGCACTTCAAGGTGAAGAAGTGATTGAATACGCATACGTTGAAGGTGAAGGTGAGCACGCACCATTCTTCGCTCAGCCAGTGAAACTAGGCAAAGACGGTGTAGAAGAAGTACTAAGCTACGGTGAGTTGAGTGACTTCGAGAAATCTGCACTAGATGGCATGCTTGAGACACTTAACGGCGACATCCAAACGGGCGTTGACTTTGTAAACAAGTAATCCAATTTGAATAATGATAAAGCCGACTTTCGAGTCGGCTTTTTTGATCCTTTCGGTTTTCCTGCTGTACTTACTGAGTAGCAGAGGAGAAAAAAGATGGATATTAGGGAGCTAGAAAAGGGCATGCTAGTGGAATGCCGTCAGGGAGTTGGAGTCGTGGTCGAGACGGATGAAAGTACGCATGCGGTCGTGATCGAAGATCGAAGCTCACATCAAAAGTTTGAAGTTGATGTTGAGGATCTGATTGATGAACCTCAGCTTCATCATGGATGTGAACGTTACTATTAGCGAAAACAAAAAAAGCGAGCATTAGAGCTCGCTTTTTAGGGAATGGCTTCGATTACTTACGTACAGCGATGGCTTCGATTTCGATGCCAACATCTTTTGGTAGACGAGCAACTTCTACGCAAGAACGTGCTGGGTAGTGAGCAACATTGTGCTCATCAAAGAACTTACCGTACACTTCGTTTACTGTGCCGAAGTCATTTAGATCTTTTACAAACACCGTTAGTTTTACGATGTCTGATACAGATAGGCCAGAGGCTTCAACTACTGCTTTTACGTTTTCTAGAGACTGACGAGCTTGTTCTGCGATGTCAGATGATACTTCACCCGTAGCTGGGTTTACTGGGATTTGGCCTGAAGTCAGTACCATGTTACCAAGGTCAACACCTTGCACATATGGGCCGATAGCTGCAGGAGCTGATTCAGTGTGAAGTACTTTAGTCATTGTTATATTCCATCTGTTTAGGGTTACTGGAAGAAAACTCAGTTTGCCGCGAATCTCGTGCTTCGTAAAGGTAAAAATCCCTGCTTGAGTTAAGCAGGGACAAATTCTTACCTTAAGTTAACTCTCAGATATTCATTAGCGTTCAGTAACGATTTCGCGAGAGAAAACTTTCTCACAGTATTTGCACTTCAATCGGATATCGTTGTTTTTCTCAAATACTTTGAAGCTACTTTCTACAGGCTCACCGTGTGTGATGCAGTTGGTGTTCGGACATTCAAATACATTATTCACTTGTTCTGGTAACTCAAGAGCAAGCTTCTTAACAACCTGATAGTCTTCAATTTGGTTGACTGTGGCATGCGGCGCATAAAGCGCTAATTTGCTTGCCTGCTCTTCGGTGATAAACACATTTTCGATCTTGAGTAGGTCTTTATGACCTAGGGCAGATGAAGGCAGATTTAAGCCCACGGTTACGCGCTGTTGTGATTTATGCATTGAGAACAGCTTGAGCACCTTAATGCCAATTTGTGCTGGAATGTGGTCGATTACGGTGCCATTTTTAATCGCTTCAACCTGCAATTGAGTTTCTTTGTTCATGGTTTTTTCTCCTCGATTACAGTGTTTCATTTAGTACAAGTGCAAGTAGAGCCTGACGTGCATATACACCATTTTCTGCTTGTTCGAAGTAATAAGCGTGTGGGGTTTTATCAACGTCCACTGTGATTTCATCGACACGTGGAAGTGGATGAAGCACTTTAAGATTTTCACGTGCACCTTCTAGCATGGCTGCCGTCAGAATGTATGCGGATTTAATATGTGCGTATTCAGATTCGTCGAAACGCTCTTTTTGAACACGAGTCATGTAAAGAACGTCTAGGTCTGGAATGACACTTTCCATATCGGTGTGCAAACTGTATTGGATGCCAGCTTCGTCGAGTTCTTCGCAAATGTAATCTGGCATTGCAAGCGCTTCTGGAGCGATAAAGAAGAAGCGGATGTTGTTAAATTTTGCCAACGCTTGGGTAAGCGAGTGGACAGTACGACCATATTTTAGATCGCCAACGAAAGCGACGTTCAGCTCATCCAGTCGACCTTGCGTTTCTGCAATAGAGAAGAGGTCCAGTACGGTTTGAGTCGGATGTTGATTTGCTCCGTCGCCACCGTTAATAACTGGTAC
Organism: Vibrio sp. TRT 1302; assembly: GCF_050113875.1. Lineage (NCBI taxonomy): Bacteria > Pseudomonadati > Pseudomonadota > Gammaproteobacteria > Vibrionales > Vibrionaceae > Vibrio > Vibrio sp. TRT 1302. Next base: position 83,368 of record NZ_JBNJOF010000012.1, read on the forward strand.
ACCATTAGAAAATTCAGACGCTAGGCGCGCAGCACCTTCTTGAGGGTGGCGCATAACAAAGGCATCAACATACGAAGAGATAACCTGAACGGAATCCGCCAATGTTTCACCTTTCTTCGCCAGTGAAGTATTACCGCCATTATCGAAACCAATGACATCACCACCAATGCGTTGGATAGCGGTTTCGAAAGAGAGACGTGTACGGGTTGATGGTTCGAAGAAGCAGCTTGCAACCACTTTGTTTTTAATTAACTCAGGTTGCGGCTTAGCCTTCAGCTCTCCAGCCGTTTTGACAATCAATTCCAGCTCTTCACGTGAAAGCTCAGGAATCGAGATAATATGCTTGTTATAAAGCGTGTTTGTCATAATCATCTTCCCAGTCATGAATTTTAGGCACAAAAAAGCCCCCCATTAAGGGAGGCTTTAGAAATCGGTGAAAATAGAAAAAACAAGTCCCAGTAAGCGTGTTGGCTTACTCAGTGTAATACGCTTTGTAGAGCACGAATTACGTGGCATTGTTTTACTATCTCCAGACAAATTGCCGAGCATTATACGCTGAAGAATGGTGAACGCAAGCGATTACATCGACGGTTTTAGTATCGAATCTCACCTAAGATTAACTACCGAGTGTGGCAACCATCACAGCTTTAATTGTGTGCATTCGGTTTTCCGCTTCATCGAAAACGATAGAGTGTTCGGACTCAAACACGTCTTCCGTCACTTCCAGTCCTTTCATACCGTATTTCTCAGCGACTTGTTTCCCTACAGTGGTTTCATCATTATGGAATGCGGGTAGACAGTGCATAAACTTCACTTGTGCATTGCCGGTTTTAGCAATCACATCCATGTTGACTTGATAGGGGGTCATCATTGCGACACGTTCATCCCAAGCTTCTGGTGCTTCACCCATGGATACCCACACGTCTGTGTACAGGTAGTCACAACCTTTTACGCCTTCTTCAACGTTTTCGGTTAAGGTGATTTTTGCGCCCGTCTGATCTGCGATCTGCTGGCAAGTGGTGACCAATTCTTCTTCTGGCCAGAACGCTTTTGGTGCGACCAGGCGGATATCCATCCCCATTTTAGCCGCGCCTACCAGTAGGGAGTTGCCCATGTTGTTGCGGGCGTCACCAAGGTAAGCGAACTTAATCTCATGCAGTTGTTTTCCACGCCCATGCTCAAGCATAGTCAAAAAGTCTGCCAGAATTTGTGTCGGGTGAAACTCATCCGTCAGGCCATTCCAAACGGGCACACCTGCGTACTGACCGAGTTCTTCAACAATGGATTGACCAAAACCACGGTATTCAATGCCATCGTACATTCGACCAAGGACTCGTGCGGTGTCTTTCATCGATTCCTTGTGTCCGATTTGAGACCCAGATGGACCGATATAAGAAACCTGTGCTCCTTGATCAAAAGCGGCAACTTCAAAAGCACAACGTGTGCGAGTCGAGGCCTTTTCGAAGATTAGCGCAATGTTCTTACCGACCAGTTTCTTCTGTTCGGTGCCAGCATATTTGGCTTTCTTTAGATCCGCAGAGAGATCAAGCAGAAACTGAATCTCTTTCGGGGTGAAATCGAGTAGCTTTAGGAAATTTCGGTTACGTAGATTGAAGGCCATACACCAGTCCTGAATGTTGATTCGGTTTAATGGCTTTAGTTAAACATATTTAACTGCTGTTTGTGAATAATTATTTTAAATAAATGCCGAGATATGAATTATATCTCGGCAAAAATGATTATAAATTCTCTTCGGCGTATTCAGCTAGTCGGCTGCGAACCACGCCATTGAGGTGAATGTTGGCACTTCCTTCAAAGTTTTTAAATCGCTCGACCATATAGGTTAAGCCAGAAGTGACGGGGGTTAGATAGTGAGAATCGATTTGTGCTAGGTTACCTGAGCAGACGATCTTAGTCCCTTCACCACAACGGGTTATGATGGTTTTGATCTGAGAAGCGGTCAGGTTCTGACACTCATCGAGCAAGACGAAGGCATTTTGGATCGAACGTCCGCGCATAAAATTGATCGATTTGAACTGAATATTGGCTTTGTCGCAGATGTATTTCAATGAGCCTTCAGTGCAGTGATCGTTTTTATGCAATGCTTCTAATGTATCGGTGACTGCCGCAAGCCATGGCATCATTTTCTCTTCTTCACTACCCGGTAAAAAGCCGATGGCTTCACCTATGTCTGGGGTGTTTCGAGTGACGATGATTTTGTCAAAGATGCCTTTTTCTATGGTTTGCTCTAGTGCAGAGGCGAGAGCGAGTAGGGTTTTACCACTACCGGCAGCCCCAGTTAGGATCACCAGATCAATGTCTGGATCGAGTAGGGCATCTAGCGCCATGCCTTGATAGATGTTTTTTGGGGTGATATCCCAAGCGCGTCGATGCATCATTCTTTCACGGCTGAGATCTTTAATGGTGATCGTATCTTGGTCAATCTCCTCTACGCGCCCTGCGAAGTCGCTGTCCTCATCGATCATGTACTGATTGATATAAGTAGGCTCAAAGGGTTCGCGTGCGATGGTGTGATAGGTTCTGCCAGCAAGGGTTTTACTTTCGACATTTTGGACATTGCTCCAGAACTCTCCTTCGATTTGCTGGAATCCTTTTGTCAGGTATTGAACGTCATCAATGAGCTGATCTGTGCGGTAGTCTTCAACAAACCTAACCCCGGCCCCTTTTGCCCGTAAGCGCATGTTGATGTCTTTGGTGACTAAGATGACTTCGCGCGGTGCACGTTTGTTTTGCAAATAGAGCACACCATTTAAGATGCGGTTGTCACCGGCTTTATCGGCAAAAGCTTTGACGGTCTCTTGCAACTCAAAGTCAGCCAGAATGGCAATGTGTCCGGTATTCTCTTTCTCTTTGTTGGTGGGGATGCCTTCGGATATCTCATCTGGAGTGGCATCTTTAAACATCGCTTCTAGTGCACGTATTGCGACACGCGCATCGCGAGCAACATCGCGTTTACTGTCCTTAATTCGGTCAAGCTCTTCAAGCACAGTCATTGGGATAACGACATCGTGTTCCTTAAATGAGTAGATGGCGAGTGGTTCATGAAGAAGAATGTTGGTGTCTAGGACAAAAATTTTCCGGTCTGTATCACCCATAAGCGTCTCCTTGCCAGTTGGCGGCCTGCTTACTCTTCAAGCTTTGCTATGAAGAGGATCTCTGCGGTTGGTTGCAGCGATGTAGCCAGGTAATCAGAGTTCGCTGATGGTTTGACTACAAAAACTGCAAACCCGTGTTGAACGTCATCCTATTTGAATGCATCAGTTGTGCCAGTCAGAAACTTGACGTGAAATGATGCTGCTCATAGATAAGTATAAACAGCTTTTTCAACACGCTCTTTTAGAAGTGCCACTGATTTCTTACACTTTGATGTCACACTCAGCTTGAGCAAAAAATTGTTGGTTTTTGAGGCCTTTGTACGTGACCAATGTCACAGCTTCAAGTAAGATTAGCGACCTTTTTCTGCGTAACGACTGACCTATTTTTCCTCGTCAGTTTCCTTTCAAGTTGCGCAAGAGTTACTAAAATAAATAGACCCATTTTCGAACAAATTTAGATGAGGTAGTCGATTCATGACATTTGCTTTGGGCCAGCGCTGGATCAGCGATACGGAGAGCGATTTAGGTTTAGGAACCGTTGTAGCATTGGATGCTCGTACTGTGACATTAATGTTTGCAGCTTCTGAAGAAAACCGCGTTTACGCTCGAAACGATGCGCCTGTAACCCGAGTGACCTTTAACGCTGGCGATGTGGTTGAAAGTCAGGAAGGGTGGTCTCTTAAAGTTGAGCAAGTTGTCGAAGACCAAGGACTACTAAGCTACATAGGTTCACGTGAAGACAGCGGTGAAGACGGTATTGTTCTGCGTGAAATTATGTTGAGCAACCAGATTCGTTTTAACAAGCCACAAGATAAGCTGTACGCGGGTCAAATCGATCGTATGGATAATTTTGTGCTCCGTTATCGTGCATTGGTGAACCAATACGAACAGCACAAGAGCCCAATGCGTGGTCTGTGTGGTATGCGTGCAGGCCTTATCCCTCATCAGTTATACATTGCACACGAAGTGGGTCGTCGTCATGCGCCACGTGTACTTTTGGCCGATGAAGTCGGTCTGGGTAAAACCATTGAAGCTGGTATGATCATTCACCAGCAAGTACTGGCTGGCCGCGCTGAGCGTATTTTGATTGTTGTACCAGAAACGCTGCAACATCAGTGGTTGGTCGAGATGATGCGTCGATTTAACCTGCACTTCTCCATCTTTGATGAAGAGCGCTGCATTGAAGCATTTGCCGACTCAGAAAACCCATTTGATACTCAGCAATATGTCCTCTGTTCGCTCGACTTCTTGCGCAAGAGTCGTAAACGTTTTGAGCAAGCACTGGAAGGTGAGTGGGATCTACTGGTTGTCGATGAGGCGCATCACCTAGAGTGGAGCCCAGAGAAGCCAAGTCGCGAATACCAAGTGGTTGAAGGTTTAGCCGAGCGTACGCCAGGTGTTCTATTGTTGACGGCGACACCTGAGCAGCTAGGTCGTGAGAGCCACTTTGCTCGTCTCCGCTTACTGGATTCTGATCGTTTCTTTGACTACCAAGAGTTCATCAAAGAAGAAGAGCAATATGCGCCGGTTGCTGATTCTGTTAGTGCGCTATTCTCTGGTCAAAAGCTGGCGGACGAAGCGAAAAACCAAATTACTGAACTGCTTTCTGAGCAGGATGTAGAGCCACTTTTCCGTATTATCGAAAGTGATAGCGACGAAGAAGCCAAAGCCGCTGCACGCCAAGAACTGATTGATAACCTAATGGATCGTCACGGTACTGGTCGCGTACTTTTCCGTAATACACGTGCTGCAATCAAAGGGTTTCCAACACGTAACGTTCACCTTCTGCCGATGCTGATCCCACAGCAGTACACGACCTCTATGCGTGTGTCGGGCATGATCGGTGGCAAGATGAGCTCGGAAGCACGTGCGTTAAAGAACCTATACCCAGAAGAGATCTTCCAAGAGTTTGAAGGGGATGATTCAAGCTGGTGGCAATTTGATAGTCGTGTTAACTGGTTACTTGAAAAAATTACCGAAAAGCGCAGTGAGAAAATTTTAGTTATTGCTTCTCGTGCGAGCACGGCTCTTCAGTTAGAACAAGCCCTGCGTGAGCGCGAAGGCATTCGAGCTACGGTTTTCCATGAAGGCATGTCGATTCTAGAGCGCGATAAAGCGGCGGCTTATTTTGCCCAGGAAGAGGGCGGTGCTCAGGTACTGATTTGTAGCGAAATTGGCTCTGAAGGTCGTAACTTCCAGTTTGCTAACCAACTGGTGATGTTTGACTTGCCGTTTAATCCGGATTTGCTTGAGCAACGTATTGGCCGTCTTGACCGTATTGGTCAGAACCGCGATATCGATATTCATGTTCCATACCTACAGGGTACTTCACAAGCCATTTTGGCGCGTTGGTTTGATGAAGGCCTTAACGCTTTTGCAGAAACCTGTCCGACAGGTCGCACGGTTTACGACAAATTCGCAGATCGCCTAATTGAAATGCTCGCGTCAGGCGACACGAGTGATTTAGATGATGTGATTGCTGAATCAGCGGTAATGAACAAAGAGTTAAAAGCTCAGTTAGAACAAGGACGTGACCGTCTATTAGAAATGCACTCTAATGGTGGTGAAAAGGCGCAAGCAATCGTCGATAAGATTGCAGCAACCGACGGCGATACTAACTTAGTGACTTTCGCTTTGAGCCTGTTTGATACCATTGGTCTGGATCAGGACGACAAAGGTGAAAATGCCTTAGTCGTGACGCCATCAGAGCATATGTTGGTTCCGAGTTATCCAGGTCTGCCTTATGAAGGTGCGACCATCACTTTTGACCGTGAAACTGCACTGTCTCGTGAAGATATGAACTTTATCAGTTGGGAACACCCAATGATTCAGGGGGGCATTGACTTACTGATGAGTGAAGGCGTAGGTACGACGGCGGTTTCACTACTGAAAAATAAAGCATTGCCAGTTGGTACAATGCTACTAGAACTGGTTTATAAGGTAGATGCTCAAGCACCTAAGCGCAGCGGAATCAGTCGTTTTCTGCCAACCACTCCAATTCGCTTAATGCTGGACGGAAAAGGTAATGACCTGTCTTCACAAGTCGAGTTTGAAAGTTTTAACCGTCAACTAAGCCCTGTGGGTCGTCATATCGCAACTAAGCTGGTTTCATCGGTACAGGCACAAGTACATCAGATGATTGAAGCCGGCGATAAGCTAGTGGTAGAAAAAGTCGACGCCATTCGCAGCCAAGCTCAACAAGAGATGCAAGCAAGCCTCAATGCAGAATTAGAGCGCTTACAAGCATTGAAAGCGGTGAACCCAAATATTCGTGATGAAGAACTTGAAGCGATTGAAGAGCAGATTAAGTTACTCACTGGCTATATTGGCCAAGCTCAGTACCAGCTAGACTCATTACGCATGATTGTGGTCTCTCACAACTAATTGGCGTCCTTTAATTGATAAACCCAGCTCTGAGCTGGGTTTTTGTCGGGTATCATTTATGGCAATGACAGAATACAACCCACCACGCGAACCGTGGGTTGAAATCGTGTTTGAAGACGAGCACATCTTAGCGGTGAATAAGCCGTCTGGTTTGCTTTCTGTTCCGGGGCGAGCAGCAGAACATTATGACAGTATGTGGTCTCGCTTGATGGAAAATTACCCTGATGTTCAGGTGGTTCATCGCTTGGATATGGATACATCCGGTCTGATGGTTTTCGCAAAGCATAAACATGCTGAAAGGGCGTTAAAGAAGCAGTTTCAATATCGACTGACGCACAAAGTCTATTATGCGCGGGTCTGGGGGTATGTCGAGCAACAAGAAGGAGAGCTCGATTTTCCATTGATTTGTGACTGGCCGAATAGACCGCGACAGAAGGTTTGCTATCAAGATGGTAAACCATCGAAAACCATTTTCCAGGTAGTGAAACGAGAAGAGAAAACCACCATCGTTAGATTGCTACCTGTTACAGGCCGCTCTCATCAACTGCGCGTTCACATGCAAGCGTTAGGACATCCTATTGTCGGAGATGAGTTTTATGCGGAGCAAGAAGCGTATGAATACTCAAATCGCCTAGAATTGCATGCGGCAGAGCTCAGTTTTTATCATCCGCGCAGTGAATGGCTGCGTAGTATTTTTGTACCGTGTGACTTCTATCCTGAAGCAGAAGAGATGATCTTTGATTATTTTGAACCTGTGCGAAAATTACCAGACTACAAAACGCTGCCACACCAATAACTGTTTATAAGGCAGCAACAAGGAGGTTATATGTCGCTGCCAACTGTTGTTTTTCTTGATCGAGCAACTATCCCTACGCAAATTGAATTGCCATCTCTTCCATTTCCGCATCATTGGATCGAGTACGATTTCACTACGCCAGAGTTGGTGGTTGAACGTGCTCACCAAGCAGAAGTGATCATTACTAACAAAGTGGTGCTAGATAGCAATATCTTGAGTCAACTAACCAACCTTAAATTGGTCGCTATCTCGGCTACTGGATTTAACAATGTTGATATCGACTATTGTCAGCAACATGGTATCGCTGTGACCAATGTGCAGGGCTATGCCACTCAGTCTGTACCAGAGCATGTGATTGCGATGATGTTTGCACTCAAACGCAATTTGAAAGGGTATCACAACGATATTGCGGCGGGAGAGTGGCAACGTAATAAACAGTTCTGTTTCTTTACTCATCCCATTAGCGATACTGCTGGCTCAACGATGGGGGTGATTGGCAGTGGAGCGTTAGGGCAAGCGACAGCAGCTGTGGCTAAAGCGTTGGGGATGCATGTTGTCTTTGCTGAGCGCAAAGGGGTTTCTCCGTGTCGAGAAGGTTATCTGCCGTTCGAACAAGTACTTGCACAAGCCGATGTGTTAACCCTACATTGCCCGTTAAGCGAAGAGACACGTCATCTTATCGGTCGCAATGAACTGGCTGCGATGAAGTCATCCAGTATCGTAATCAACACGGGTCGAGGTGGTTTGGTCGATGAGGAGGCGCTGGTGGACGCCCTAAAACAAGGTGTCATTCGCGGTGCTGGCGTCGATGTTTTTACCGATGAGCCAGCGGATGAGTCCAACTCACTCATTGCAAATATGCACTTACCAAACTTATTACTCACGCCACATGTTGCTTGGGGTAGTGATTCATCAATCCAAAATCTTGCCAATATTCTTATTGATAACATCAGTGCATTTATGGATGGGCGTGAGCAAAATCGAGTTGTATAGCGCCCAATTCACTGCTCGGCTGGCACCATTTGTTTCAGTCCTTGGTTGAAGAGTTTCATCAGCTCTTCGGCCTCTGGATGTGCTTTGGAAAACATTAAGTAACTGTCATTAGTGAGAAACGGTTTGGGGTTGTACGTGATCAACTCTTGAGTCTCAATTGGCATTTTCCCTAATGTGAACATACCGATATTTTTCTCTTCAGGAACGAGTTCAACCCTTCGATATTTGAGTAACTGGAAGGCCTTATTCGGGTTTTCAACTCGGTTTATTGTAATCTCTTCATCGGCTAACATTTTGTCGATATTGGCACCGTAGCTATAACCGAGTCCCCCTCCTAAATGTTTACCTTTGATATCCGCTAAGCTCTGCCATTGGAATGGATAGTCTTTACGATGGAAGAAGACAAACTGCTCTTGAGCAACGGGATCACTAAACAGAAAATGCTCGGTACGTTCTTGAGCAAACATCCACACAGCCGTAGCAACAAATTCGCCATCGCTGGCCTGTTTGTATGCGCGTTTCCAAGGGAAAAAGTGAAATTCGACCAGATAACCTTGTTTGGCAAATACGTCAGTAATTGTTTTCCCAACATACCCAAAATCTTCAAGCTGTTCTCCGATAAAAGGTGGCCAATTTCCGGCTGCAATTTTGATGACTTTTGGCTCATCAGGCGTCGAGGCTTGAGATGAGAAACAGGCCAAAAGTGCACCAACGAAAGCTAAGTAGTGTTTCATGTTCTGGTCTATTCGAGTTGTTCTTCTCTTAAAATTAGAATAATAATCGAAACAAACCAAGCCCATTCAATGATATAGATGTAAATAAAAAGGCTGGTCGTTAAGACCAGCCTTGATGTTATTTAATCTAAGAGAACAAACTTATAGCGCTGCAATTGTTGCTTTTTGCTCTTCTAGCTTAGTTAATGTCTCTTTGTAGCCTTCTAGCTTCTCACGCTCTTTTGCAACAACAGCTTCTGGTGCTTTAGCAACGAAGCCTTCGTTACCTAGCTTACCGTCAAGACGTTTGATTTCGCCTTGAGTCTTCTTGATTTCACCATCTAGACGAGCAAGTTCCGCATCTTTGTCGATAAGACCTGCCATCGGGATCATCAGTTCAGACTTAGCAACGAGTGCTGTTGCACACGCTGGCGTTTCTTCACCTGACTCAAGAACACGCACTGATTCAAGCTTCGCAAGAGACACAAGCACTTGTTTGTTTGCTTCTAGACGAGCAGCATCTTTTTCGTTTGCCGCTTTTAGCATAACTTCAAGCGGTTTACCTGGATTGATGTCGTACTCAGCACGTAGGTTACGAATGCTGGTGATGAATGACTTAACCCACTCGATGTCATCAAGAGCTTCTTGGTTGAAGTTCGCTTCGTCGTATTGAGGAAGCGCTTGAAGCATAATGGTGTCACCTTCAACGCCGTCAACAAGAGGCTTGATGCTCTGCCAAATAGTTTCGGTGATGTAAGGAATCACTGGGTGTGCTAGGCGAAGCGTCTTCTCTAGAACTGTGATTAGCGTGCGACGTGTACCACGTTGCTGAGCTTCATTTCCTTTCCATAGAACAGGTTTGGTTAGCTCTAGGTACCAGTCACAGAATTGGTTCCAGATGAACTCATAAATTGTGTTCGCTGCCATATCTAGACGGTAGTTATCTAGGTGGGCGTTGAACTCTTGCGCTGCAAGCTCAAACTGAGATTCGATCCACTTGTCTGCAAGAGAGTATTCAACTTCACCAGCACCAAAGCCACAATCTTGCTCTTCTGTGTTCATAAGTACGTAACGGCTCGCGTTCCATAGCTTGTTACAGAAGTTGCGGTAACCTTCTAGACGTTTCATATCCCAGTTGATGTCACGACCAGTAGAAGCCATCGCCGCGAGAGTGAAACGCAGTGCGTCAGTACCGTATGGTTCGATACCGTTTTCAAACGTCTTACGTGTGTTCTTCTCGATCTTCGCGGCAAGTTGAGGCTGCATCATGTTGCCAGTGCGTTTCTCAACAAGAGACTCTAGGTCGATGCCGTCGATCATATCGATAGGGTCAAGAACGTTACCTTTAGACTTAGACATCTTGTCGCCGTTTTCGTCACGGATTAGACCAGTAACGTAAACCGTTTTGAATGGTACTTGTGGTTTGCCATTCTCATCTTTACAGAAGTGCATCGTCATCATGATCATACGAGCAACCCAGAAGAAGATGATGTCAAAACCCGTAACCAATACATCTGAAGGGTGGAATGTCTTCAGGTCGTCAGTGTTTTCTGGCCAACCTTGAGTACCAAACGTCCATAGTGCAGAAGAGAACCAAGTATCCAGTACGTCGTCGTCTTGGCGTAGAACCACGACTGGCGCTAGGTTGTTGTTAGCACGAACTTCTTCTTCAGAGCGACCTACGTATACATTACCGTCATTGTCGTACCATGCTGGAATGCGGTGACCCCACCATAGCTGACGTGAGATACACCAGTCTTGAATGTCACGCATCCAAGAGAAGTACATGTTTTCGTATTGCTTAGGAACGAATTGGATTTCGCCATCTTCAACCGCTTTTGTTGCCGTTTCAGCTAGAGGCGCTGTGCGAACGTACCATTGATCTGTCAGCATTGGTTCGATAACCACACCACCACGGTCACCGTAAGGAACCGTTAGGTCGTGATCTTTCACTTCTTCAAGCAGACCCAGTTCGTCGAACTCAGCAACGATAGCCTTACGCGCAGCGAAACGCTCCATGCCACGGTATTTTGCTGGGATTTCTGTAGAGTAAGCATCGCTTGCTTCACCGTTTGTCGTGAAGACTTCAGCCGCATCACGGATATCAGCGTTGAAAGTTAGGATGTTGATCATTGGTAGCTGATGACGCTTACCTACTTCATAGTCGTTGAAGTCGTGCGCAGGTGTGATCTTCACACAGCCAGTACCTTTTTCCATATCCGCATGCTCATCGCCTACGATAGGGATGCGACGATCAACTATTGGAAGGATGATCTCTTTACCGATGAGATCTTTGTAACGAGGATCTTCTGGGTTAACAGCAACACCAGTATCACCAAGCATTGTTTCAGGACGAGTCGTCGCAACAACAATGTAGTCTTTGCCTTCGGCAGTTTTGACGCCGTCCGCTAGTGGGTAGCGGAAGTGCCACATATGGCCTTTTTTGTCTTTGTTTTCTACTTCTAGATCAGAGATCGCAGTGTGTAGCTTTGGATCCCAGTTCACTAGACGCTTACCGCGGTAGATAAGATCTTCTTCGTATAAACGAACGAAAACTTCTTGAACGGCATTTGATAGACCGTCATCCATAGTGAAACGTTCACGATCCCAGTCTACAGATGCACCAAGGCGGCGAAGCTGTTTAGTGATCGTACCGCCAGATTCACCTTTCCATTCCCAGATTTTGTCGATGAAAGCATCACGGCCATAGTCGTGTTTTGTTTTGCCTTCTTCAGCAGCAATCTTACGCTCCACAACCATTTGAGTCGCGATACCAGCATGGTCAGTACCTACCTGCCAAAGGGTGTTTTTACCCTTCATACGTTCAGCACGGATAAGTGTATCCATGATAGTGTCTTGGAACGCGTGGCCCATATGTAGGCTACCAGTGACGTTCGGTGGCGGGATCATGATGCTGTAAGCTTCTTTCGTCGTGTCACCGTGTGGCTTGAAGTAGCCTTTCTCTTCCCAAGCTTGATATAAAGCCTGTTCAATTGAAGTTGGGTTGTATGTCTTTTCCATAATCGCCTTTTTTCTCGTCGTATTTGGGCTGAACGCTGCGTTAACTGCACTCGCAAACCCTAATCAAATACTTAATGTATATTCATAGGGACTTACTCGTTGTTGCCTTGCTTTTAGCCCAACTATTTAGAGAAAATCTTATCTGGTTGATGGTAAATCTTAGTCAATCATTATAAGTGAACTCTCTAGATGGAGAGCTTAACTATAAGGATTGACCGTTAGTTGTGTTTGATTTCGATCGTTTGTAGCTGATAACCAGCTTGGCGGTAGATTTTATATCTTTCTCGCGCCAGTTGCTTGGCTTTTTCCTCGCAAGGGACGAAGTCTACCACCTCAGCAAACTTGTTCGCAAAGGTTGTCTCATTTTCAGCCAAATTTATTACTAATTGTCTGTTCCAAGAAGGCTTGACCCCCTGATAGCCAATCTCGATATTGGTTGCATATCTCGGGCCTTCACCGACTAGATTATGAGCCATAAACTCGCTGCTATCGACTTGCCAAAATCGTTCTGCTAACTGTTCTGCATGTGATTTATTATTGCAGTTAAGGTAGACCTTTGCTCCTTGCTTAGCAAAGTGACGAGTAAGAAACAGAATATACTCTTCGAATCCATCGGGGGTAGCCTGATGAGATTGTTCAGCAATGAGATAAAATGTAGCGTTCGCCATGCTCTGATCCTTTTTGCACACAAAGGCAGAAAATAAAAAAGGGCCTGTCGGCCCTTTTAAAGATGTTGAGGTTTATTCCTCTGTCTCTTGGCCACTGCGGTTAAGCAGGAATTGGACAAGCATCGAGACTGGACGGCCCGTTGAGCCTTTTGCTGCACCTGACTTCCACGCAGTACCTGCGATATCAATGTGCGCCCAGTGGTATTTCTTCGCGAATTTAGATAGGAAACAACCCGCAGTAATTGTGCCACCAGGGCGACCACCGATGTTTGCCATATCCGCAAATGGGCTCTTCAATTGCTCATGGTACTCATCAGCCATTGGTAGACGCCATGCACGGTCACTTGCTTGCTCAGAAGCGTTGACTAGCTCGTGAGAAAGAGGGTTATGGTTTGAGATAACACCGCTGATATGGTGACCTAACGCAATCACACAAGCACCCGTTAGAGTTGCAACGTCAACAACACAATCTGGCTCAAAACGTTCAACGTAAGTCAGCGCATCACAAAGAACGAGTCGACCTTCCGCATCGGTGTTCAGCACTTCAACAGTTTGACCAGACATCGTAGTTAGGATGTCACCAGGACGGTATGCATTGCTGCCTGGCATGTTTTCACAACCAGCTAAAACGCCGATAACGTTGATTGGCAGATTCAGTTTCGCCAATGCCTTCATGGTACCGAATACTGAAGCCGCACCACACATGTCGTACTTCATTTCGTCCATGCCTTCGCCAGGCTTAAGTGAGATGCCGCCTGAATCGAAAGTTAGACCTTTACCGACAAGAACGATTGGTTTTGCTTCTGGATCTGGGTTGCCCTTGTATTCCATGATAGACATCATAGATTCATTTTTAGAGCCACGGCCTACTGCTAGGTATGAAGTCATACCCAGTTTTTCCATCTCTTGTTCGCCAATGATTTTAGTCGTAACGCTTTCGTAATCGTCTGCTAGGCGACGTGCTTGCGAAGCTAGGTATGCAGGGTTAGCGATATTTGGTGGCATGTTGCCAAGATCTTTCGACGCTTTAACACCAGATGCAATGGCTAGACCATGTGCGATCGCTTTTTCACCTAGGTTTAGTTCGCGGCGTGTAGGTACGTTGAATACCAGTTTACGCAGAGGGCGACGTGTTTCTGGTTTAACACTCTTGAATTGATCGAAGGTGTAAAGACCATCTTTCGTTGCTTCTACCGCTTGACGTACTTTCCAGTATGTATCGCGGCCTTTAACGTGCAGTTCAGTCAGGAAGCAGACGGCTTCCATCGAACCAGTCTCGTTAAGTGTGTTGATGGTTTTTTGAATGATCTCTTTGTACTGACGTTCGCCAAGCTCACGTTCTTTACCACAACCAACGAGTAGTACGCGCTCTGATAGCACGCCTGGTACTTGATGAAGTAGGAGCATTTGCCCCGGTTTTCCTTCCAGATCACCACGGCGAAGTAGTGAACTGATATAGCCATCGCTGATTTTATCTAGCTGCTCAGCAACTGGAGAAAGGCGACGTGGCTCGAACACGCCCACAACGATACACGCGCTGCGCTGCTTCTCTGGACTGCCACTTTTTACACTGAACTCCATGCGTACTCCTACATCCTGAAGACAAATAGAACTAAATGTTAGATAATGCCGTCTTACTTGTTGATTCCTTACTCGGAACTATCCTTAAATAAGCGCATTAACAGTTAGCCAAAAAATTTAAAAATAAAAGGTTCAACGGGAAATTATAGTGATTCAATTAAAAAAACAAGTTTTGTATAGGTAATTTCAGCGTGATTATTGTTAGATATTTGATCCGCGAGACACTCAAAAGCCAATTAGCGATATTTTTCATCCTGTTTTTAGTGTTCCTCAGCCAAAAACTGATTAAGGTTTTGGCTGATGCTTCGGATGGGGATATCCCCGCGAGTTTGGTCATGCATTATGTTGCCTTGAGCATGCCGTCGATGGGCCTACTGATGTTACCTCTGAGCCTGTTCTTAGGTATTTTGCTGACTTTTGGTCGCTTATATGCGGAAAGTGAAATTACGGTTATGAATGCCACTGGCATTGGTAACAAGTTCTTGATCCGTGCAGCTCTGTACCTTGCTGTCATTACCGGAGTTATTGCTGGTTTTAACTCATTTGTCTTTTCACCCTACAGCCAAGACAAATTGGTTCAGCTTCAAGAAGAAGTTGAAGCGGAAAACAGCGTCGATCTGCTTAAAAAAGGTCACTTCCAAGGCACGCCTGACGGTTCATCGGTGGTTTTCATCGATGATATTGATGGCAAACAACTTAAGCATGTTTTTGTCGCGCAGATGAGACCGCGTGACTCTATATTGCCGAGTGTTTCATTCTCGCAATCAGGTGAAGTGAAAGAGCTAAGCGATGGGCGTCAGGTTATTCGCATGTATGATGGTACTCGCTACGAAGGCGTGCCAACGCGAGTGGATTACATGGTGACGAAATTTGATCAATACGAAGGTCTGATTGGTCAGCGAGACGTCAAACGTAAAGGGCGTGATTGGGAAGCAATCCCAACGCTAGAATTGATTCAAAATCCAGATCCGAGAGCGCAAGCAGAATTACAGTGGCGTATTTCTCTCGTGGTGTGTATCCCATTACTGACCATGTTGGTCGTACCTCTATCGGCGGTTAACCCTCGTCAGGGTCGTTTTGCCAAAATGGGGCCGGCAATATTAATTTACTTAGCGTACTTCCTTTCGATTAGTGCAACCAAATCTGCGCTTGAAGATGGCTCTATTCCAGCATTTATTGGTATGTGGCCAATCAATGCTGCATTACTGTTAACTGCAATCGGCATCAACTCGATGGACAGCATACCTGTTCGCCGCTTTAAAGATAAATTAAGACAAAGAAAGAAGGCAGCGTAAGTCGTGTTTAAAATTCTCGATCTCTATATCGGCAAAACCATCATTGCCACGACCTCTCTAGTGCTGGCTACGTTTGTTGGTCTGTCTGCCATCATCAAATACGTTGAACAGCTGCGTAAAGTCGGCGAAGGTTCTTACGATCTTATTCAAGCACTGTTTTTTGTGCTGTTAAGTATTCCTCGTGATATTGAAATGTTCTTCCCAATGGCGGCACTGTTAGGGGCTCTGATTGGATTAGGGATGTTGGCTTCAAGCTCAGAACTTGTGGTAATGCAGGCGGCGGGATTTTCTAAACTAAATATCGGTATGTCTGTGCTTAAAACGGCAGTGCCTCTGATGGTATTGGTGACACTACTCGGTCAGTGGGGCGCCCCTCAGGCTCAAAAAATGGCACGTGATTTACGAGCTTTTTCTACATCTGGTGGTGCGATCTTATCGGTGCGAACGGGTGTGTGGGCGCGTGATGCCAACGATTTTATCTTTATTGGTAAAGTCGAAGACGACAAAATCTATGGCATGAACATGTGGCGTTTTGATGCGAACAAGCGCCTCGAAAGTGTCGTCCATGCTGCGACGGTAGAGTATGTTTCTGATAACACTTGGACCATGAAGGATGTTGAGCTCACTGAGATGGTGGATGAAGTCGAAATTTCGAAGCAAAGCCTACCAGAGTACAGTTGGACGACCTCTCTAGCCCCAGATAAGTTAGCGGTTGTAACGGTAAAACCAGAAGAGCTTTCTTTGGGCGGACTTTATGATTATGTCAGTTATCTCAAGGCATCGGAGCAAGACCCTTCACGCTACGAGCTAGCGTTTTGGCGCAAAGTCACTCAGCCGTTTTCTATTGCGGTGATGATGCTGATGGCGCTCTCTTTTATCTTTGGTCCTTTGCGTAGCGTGACCATGGGTGCTCGTATTCTTTCGGGCGTTATTGCCGGATTCACCTTCTATATTTCGAGTGAGTTCTTTGGTCCTCTTAGCTTGGTTTACAACATTCCCCCAGTATTTGGTGCGGTCATGCCAAGCGTGGTATTCCTGACCATCGCATTGATGTTATTGCGTCGAAAACTGTAGCGCGAAACATATGAAAAAAGGCAGCCAACTGGCTGCCTTTTTAATATCTAAAGAAGTTTCTTTAATCGATACAGCTCTTCAAGAGCTTGTCTTGGAGTGAGATCGTCTGGGTCGATATTCGCAAGCGCTTGTTCAACTTCGCTTGGCTCTGGAATCAAGCTCAGTTGATTGGCGATGTCGACGGCAGGTGATTGGCTTGGTCTTTCACCGTTGAGACTGAGTTGTTCGAGCTGAGTGAGTTTCGCGCGAGCATTTTTAATAACGCTCTTCGGTACGCCAGCAAGTCCAGCAACGGCAAGACCATATGACTTACTTGCTGCCCCTTCTTGTACGGCATGCATAAATGCAATGCTGTCACCGTGTTCTACGGCGTCAAGATGGACGTTCGCCAGATGTGGAATTTGATTCGGCAACTCGGTCAGTTCAAAGTAGTGAGTGGCAAACAAGGTCATTGAACCTAGCTGTTTTGCCAGCCATTCTGCACTGGCCCAAGCCAGAGATAGACCATCGTAAGTACTGGTGCCTCGACCAATTTCATCCATCAACACTAGGCTATTTGCGGTTGCATTATGAAGAATATTGGCGGTTTCTGTCATTTCAACCATAAAAGTCGATCGTCCTGAAGCCAAATCATCAGATGCACCAATGCGGGTGAAGATACGGTCGATTGAGCCAATTTGTGCAGACTCAGCTGGTACGTAAGAGCCGATGTGAGCCAGTAACGCAATCAAAGCGGTTTGGCGCATATACGTGGATTTACCACCCATGTTAGGGCCAGTAATAATCAGCATCTTGCGCTTTGAGTTGAGCTCAATTGGGTTGGCGATGAAAGGTTCATCCATCACTTGTTCAACGACAGGGTGACGACCATTCTTAATCTGAATACCCGCTTCTTTCGTTAAGTTAGGACGGCAGTAATCTAAGCTGTCGGCTCGTTCGGCAAGGTTTTGAAGAACGTCAATTTGCGATACGGCTGAGGCGAGATTCTGCATCTGTTCTAGATGAGGTAACAATAGGTCAAATAACTCTTCCCAAAGCTGTTTCTCGACCGCGAGCGCTTTTGATTTCGAGTTTAAAACCTTATCTTCATGCTCTTTAAGTTCAGGGATGATGTAGCGCTCGGCGTTCTTTAACGTTTGGCGGCGCACATAATGGGGTGGCACAAGGTGACTTTGCCCGCGGCTGACTTGGATGAAGAAACCATGAACGTTGTTGTAACCCACCTTTAGGCTGTCAATGCCGTGGCGTTCGCGTTCCTCTTGTTCGAGTTGATCAAGAAATTCGGTTGCACCATCTGCGAGTTTTCGCCATTCGTCGAGTTCTTCGTTGTAGCCAGTCGCAATAACACCACCATCACGAATAACAACGGGTGGATTCTCTTTAATTGCGCGTTCGAGCAAATCACAAACATCGTCCATTGGTGCGGCAAATTGTGCCAGCTTAACCAAATAAGGGTTGGCTAAGCTGCCCATGCTTTCTGCTAACTCTGGTAACTGCTGCATGGCGAATCGAAGACGAGCCATGTCACGAGGTCGAGCACTGCGTAACGCAAGTCGTCCTAAGATGCGCTCAATATCCCCGATTTGTTTGAGAACAGGATGGAGTTCAGAATAGACCGCCTGCTCTTTGAGCTCAGTGATGGCGTTGAGACGTTGGTTGAGTGTATCGATGTCACGCATTGGCTGATGTAACCAGCGCTTGAGCATGCGACTGCCCATAGCTGTCGCGGTGTGATCGAGCACTCCCGCCAATGTATTGTCTGTACCACCGGCAAGGTTATGAGTGATCTCTAGATTGCGGCGCGTCGCTGCATCGAGGATGACTGAGTGATCTTGACGGTCAAACGTTAAAGAGCGGATATGTGGCAAAGCGGTACGTTGAGTATCTTTGACGTACTGGATAAGACAGCCCGCAGCACACAAGCCGAGCTTGGCATGTTCAACACCAAAGCCAACCAGATCTTTGGTACCAAACTGTTGGTTGAGCTGTTGTTTTGCGGTGTCGAGTTCAAACTCCCACACAGGACGACGGCGGTTACCATTACGGCCGTTCATCAACTGAACAGGTTCAAAGTCCTCGGGAAACAGTAGCTCACGGGGGGCGGTACGTTGCAGCTCTGCAGCCATGGCTTCATCGGTTTCTGGCTCCATTAACTGGAAGCGTCCGGAGGTAACGTCAAGTGTTGCGTAACCGAATTTGCCGTTGTGATGGTAGATGGCAGCGATTAGATTATCTAAACGCTCAGAAAGCAGAGCCTCGTCCGTCACTGTACCCGGAGTGACAATACGCACCACGGCGCGTTCGACGGGACCTTTACTTGTTGCGGGATCGCCAATCTGTTCACAAATAGCGACGGATTCACCAAGCTGAACGAGTTTTGCTAAGTACCCTTCGACAGCATGAAAGGGCACACCAGCCATAGGAATAGGCTCACCAGCGGACGCCCCACGTTTAGTCAGCGAGATGTCTAATAGCTGAGATGCGCGCTTGGCATCATCGTAGAAGAGTTCATAGAAGTCTCCCATTCGATAAAACAGCAGAATATCTGGGTTCTCAGCTTTTAGCTTGAGATATTGCTGCATCATAGGAGTGTGTTTTTGTTCAGCTTTCACGGGCAACGTCTTTCGTTTATTTCTATTGCGGCTTAGGATACGTGAATAGCCATTCTGCGAAAAGATGCAATAGGGGGATTTAGACATGGAATCACAGCAAATTCTGTCACTAAAGTTGGGCGAGCAACTTAGCCAACGTGGTTTTGTTCTCACGACAGCAGAATCTTGTACTGGTGGAGGTGTCTCCGCGGCGATTACCGACATAGCCGGAAGTTCAGGTTGGTTTGACCGTGCTTTTATCACCTATAGCAACGAAGCCAAAATGGAGATGCTTGGGGTAAAGGAACTAACGCTTGAATCCTATGGCGCTGTCAGTGAACAAACGGTTGAAGAAATGGTAAAAGGTGC
The DNA here is from genome assembly GCF_050113875.1 of Vibrio sp. TRT 1302. NCBI lineage: Bacteria > Pseudomonadati > Pseudomonadota > Gammaproteobacteria > Vibrionales > Vibrionaceae > Vibrio > Vibrio sp. TRT 1302. Next base: position 102,969 of record NZ_JBNJOF010000012.1, read on the forward strand.
GCTGGCAAATTCGAATGCCAACATTGGCGTATCGATCAGTGGTATTGCTGGGCCAGGAGGGGCGACTGAAGGTAAGCCTGTCGGTACAGTCTGTTTTGGCTGGGCAGACAAAAGTGGGTGGTTGAAAGTGGCGACCTATTACTTTGCTGGCAATCGCTCTCAAGTGCGTCAACAGGCTGTCGAAGTGGCTTTGAAAGTACTGTATGAACAGTTGAAAAGTGACAGTCAATGATTACTGTAATAATTTAAAGTAATTAAAAATCAGATGGATATCATCAAATTTCAAAAAAAATCCCTACAGCTATGGACACTGTATGAATCAACAGTATAATGACTTTCATTGATTGCTTAGCGAAAAAGCTGAGCGGAAGAATTTGATTGATATTCATCAGCATTAGATGAGTCATTTGGAGAAAGTGATGGACGAGAACAAACAGAAGGCGCTCGCCGCTGCGCTAGGTCAAATCGAAAAGCAATTCGGTAAAGGTTCGATTATGCGCCTTGGTGACAACCGTGCAATGGACGTAGAAACAATTTCTACAGGCTCACTTTCTTTAGATATCGCTCTTGGTGCTGGTGGTCTGCCAATGGGTCGTATCGTAGAAATCTACGGTCCTGAATCTTCTGGTAAAACAACACTAACTCTTGAGCTAATCGCTGCTGCACAGCGTGAAGGTAAAACTTGTGCGTTTATTGATGCGGAGCATGCGTTAGATCCTGTATACGCGAAAAAACTCGGCGTAGATATCGATGCTCTACTTGTTTCTCAGCCTGATACTGGCGAACAAGCACTAGAAATTTGTGATGCGCTAGCGCGTTCAGGTGCTATCGACGTAATGGTAGTGGACTCGGTTGCAGCACTAACACCTAAAGCTGAAATTGAAGGCGAAATGGGTGACAGCCACATGGGTCTACAAGCACGTATGCTTTCTCAAGCAATGCGTAAGCTAACAGGTAACCTAAAGCAGTCTAACTGTATGTGTGTTTTCATCAACCAAATCCGTATGAAGATTGGTGTGATGTTTGGTAACCCTGAGACGACCACTGGTGGTAACGCCCTTAAGTTCTACGCTTCTGTACGTCTTGATATTCGCCGTACTGGTTCTATCAAAGAAGGTGACGAAGTTGTCGGTAACGAAACTCGCATCAAAGTGGTTAAGAACAAGATTGCTGCACCATTTAAACAAGCTGAGACGCAAATTCTATACGGTCAAGGCTTCAACCGTGAAGGTGAGCTAATTGATCTAGGTGTGAAGCATAAGCTGATTGAAAAAGCGGGTGCTTGGTACAGCTACAATGGCGACAAGATTGGCCAAGGTAAGGCAAACGCAGGTAAGTTCCTACGTGAAAACCCTGAAGCCGCGAAAGAAATTGATACTAAGCTACGTGAAATGCTGCTTTCACCAGCGGAAGAGCAGCCTGCTGCTGAAGTTGAATTAGGTCAGATGCCAGAGCAAGAAGAATTTTAATTCTGTTTAGTGAAATCAAAGCCCTGCGAATGCGGGGCTTTGTTCTATCTAGAATTTGAAAACAAGTAAGTTATGTTTCAAAGAAAACCACCCACATTATCGAGTAAAGAAGCGGCTATGCAGCTGCTAAGCCGCCGTGATCATGGTGAGTATGAGCTTTATCAAAAATTGAGCTTAAAAGGCTATGAAGATGAAGCGATTCAAGAGGCGATCAACTTTTGCCTTGATCACAATTATCTTGATGATCTGCGTTATGCAAAAAGTCAGATACGCCAGCATGTTTACAAAGGACATGGCGAGAGAAGGATTCGCCAAGAATTAAATCAAAAGCGTGTCGCTGAGGCCACGATAGAAAAAGCGATGGAGCAAGAGCCTCAAGATTGGTTTGAATTGGCAAAAAGTGTAGCAGAGAAGAAATTTAAAGGGATTAAAGCCAAAGACGCAAAAGAGTACGCCAAACAAGTCCGATTCCTGCAATATCGTGGCTATAGTTTTGAACAAATTAGCTATGCTCTAAATCATGAGGCATAAGTAATTTTTTCTAATTCGAGTTCCGGTAATAATGCCTACCCATGATGTCGCTACTATTGTTCCAGACATACTGAGTTGCTTTTTCACGCAGCACATCACGGCTCTGAGAATGAACGTTTAAGGCAACCGAACTTCTTTTTTTACTGCTTATTAAAACCCGATAACTTCTGATAACCGACTGTCAGATTGTGAGAGTGCCATTACTCTCGAGGGCAGTCCCCTCCTACAGAATAAAGAGCAAAATAGTCTGCTTAATGTAGGAATGCTCCTGAATGCACTGTATAGAATTGACAACATCGTAGCCTACATCTAACCATACGCTTTAAAGGGGTATTAGCCATGTTTAGCAAAGGAGTGATGTATGCCGCAACCATGCTATTTAAAGATTATTGGCAAGAACCAAGGTTTTATTACACATAGAAAATTTAGTGTTTGACCAAGCTTTAGAAAGCACAGGAAAAGAACATGAATTTTGGAAGTGCGTTTACAACGCTATGTAGTCTAACGTCTATTTTAATTTGTCCACTAGTTAATGCGACAGTGGAGGTTGAACAGCAAATAATTTCAAGTGAATCTAAAAATGCCTACAAGAATTTTTTGCAAAAAGTGGATGAATGTTCAGATAAAAAAACTCGAAATATCAACCCATACCCAATTAGTTCTTGGCTAATATCACTACCAAGAAAAAAACAGATATCTACGCTTTCATATCTACATCACTTGGCACAATATAACTGTTCAGCAAAAGAGCAAGTTATCTTAGTTGATTCATTGCAAAGAAATAATGAAAAGAAAGTGATTGCAATAATGGCAGAAAAAGGTTGGTTAGACGCTCCAGTTTTGAAACATAAAACTGAATTCACAGAAGAAGATAAAAGGTCACTGCAAATATTAATCGATAAAAACTACCTCCCATTTAACGGGGTTGAGCTTGATTCAATAATTAGAAAGCTAAGACCTGAAATTGATGAAAAATGAAATGTACTAACTAGCCCAGATTAAATCTGAAACCTCATCGATAGGCTTATGTAGCACTACTCATTGAAAGCGAGGTGTATCTGTAGTTCGTTTCTAATATGTGTTTAGTTCTTCAGGTGTGTTTTATGTATTCACTTCACAATCAACCGCTGGTTTCATCAAAGCAAAGCACATGCGTTAGTACTATAGATGTGTTAGCTATGTTATCGAGCTAAAGAAACGGTTAAAGACACAAAAGAGTACGCTAAGTAAGTCCGACACCTGCAATATCGTGGCTATAGTTTTGAACAAATTGGCTATGCACTCAATTCGGATTGCGAGGATTAACCGAGAATAAGCAGCTTGATCTGGAGATTTGTCGTGAATTGCAGGATCAACTGGCTCTTTTCTGCGAGAAAACTAGTCGTAGCGTGAACCATGATCTACAATAGCGCAAAAATTTCACTCGACTATTTTTCAGGAAGAGCTGCATGTACATGAGCACTGATGAGGTTCGTAACGCGTTCCTTAAGTTCTTTGAAAGCAAAGGACACCAAATCGTAGACAGTTCATCGTTGGTTCCACATAACGATCCAACCCTGCTATTCACAAACGCAGGTATGAACCAATTCAAAGATTGCTTCTTAGGCGCAGAAAAGCGTGCCTACACTCGAGCAACTACGGCTCAGCGTTGTGTACGTGCGGGTGGTAAACACAACGACCTTGAAAATGTGGGTTTTACAGCTCGTCACCATACTTTCTTTGAAATGCTAGGTAACTTCAGTTTTGGTGATTACTTCAAAGAAGATGCGATTGCGTTTGCATGGGAATTCCTCACTGAGACATTAAAACTGCCTACTGATCGTCTACTGGTAACGGTTTACGAGACAGATGATGAAGCATTCGAAATTTGGAACAAGAAAGTAGGTGTTCCCGCTGATCGTATTATCCGTATCGGCGATAAAGAAGGCGGTAAGCAGTACGAGTCTGATAACTTCTGGACTATGGGTGACACTGGTCCTTGTGGTCCATGTACTGAAATTTTCTACGATCATGGTGAGCACATCTGGGGTGGCCGTCCAGGTACTCCTGAAGAAGATGGTGACCGTTTCATCGAGATCTGGAACAACGTCTTTATGCAGTTCAACCGTCATGCTGATGGCACGATGGAGCCGCTACCAAAACCTTCGGTAGACACGGGCATGGGTATCGAGCGTATCTCTGCAATCATGCAAGGCGTACACTCAAACTACGAAATCGACGTATTCCAAAAACTAATCAAAGCAGCGGCTGAAACCATTGGTTATGAAGATTTATCTAACCAGTCTCTACGCGTGATTGCTGACCATATCCGTTCTTGTTCATTCTTGATCGTTGATGGTGTCATGCCTTCAAATGAAGGCCGTGGCTATGTTTTGCGTCGAATCATCCGTCGTGCAGTTCGTCACGGTAACAAACTTGGTGCGAAAGGCGTATTCTTCCACAAACTGGTAGGTGTTCTTGCTGAAGTCATGGGCAGTGCTGGTGAAGAGTTGAAGAAACAACAAGCGGTTGTAGAAAAAGTTCTACGTATCGAAGAAGAGAACTTCGGTCGCACGCTAGAGCGTGGTATGGCGATTCTGAATGAAGCGTTAGATAACCTAGAAGGTAAAGTGCTAGACGGTGAAACCGTATTCAAACTTTACGATACTTATGGTTTCCCTGCTGACCTGACAAACGACGTTGCGCGTGAGCGTGATTTCGCTATCGATGAAGAAGGCTTCGAGAAAGCGATGGAAGAGCAGCGTCAGCGTGCTCGTGAAGCAGGTCAGTTCGGTACAGACTACAACGCAACCATCAAAACGGAAGCAGAAACAGAGTTCTGTGGCTACGCTGGTACTCAAGGTGACAGCACAGTAGTAGAGATTTTTGTTGAAGGCGAAGCGGCTGATACTTTGTCTGCGGGTGACAAAGCCATCATCGTTCTTGGCGAGACTCCGTTCTATGCTGAGTCAGGTGGTCAATGTGGTGATGCTGGTCTTCTGAAGACGGAATCGGGTCTATTCAAAGTTGAAGACACCCAAAAACTCGGTAATGCGATTGCTCATCATGGCGTAATGGCTGAAGGCGTTCTAGCTAAGGGTGACCAAGTTGAAGCGGTTGTCGATGCAGAGCGTCGTGCAGCGATCTCACTAAACCACTCTGCAACGCACTTACTGCATGCAGCATTAAGACAAGTTCTTGGCGAACACGTAACGCAGAAAGGTTCTCTCGTTAAGCCTGAAAACCTACGTTTCGACTTCTCTCATCTTGAAGGGGTAACGGCGGCTGAACTTAAAGAAGTTGAGCGTCTTGTCAATGCGCAAGTTCGTCGTAACCACGTTATCGAAACTAATGTCATGGACATCGAATCTGCGAAGCAGAAAGGTGCGATGGCACTCTTCGGCGAGAAGTACGATGACGAAGTTCGCGTGCTATCGATGGGCGAATTCTCTACTGAGCTTTGTGGTGGTATCCACGCATCAAACACCGGTGATATCGGTCTATTCAAGATCATTTCAGAAGGTGGTATCGCAGCAGGTATTCGTCGTATTGAAGCGGTAACCGGTGAAGCAGCACTTGACGCAATTGAAGCTCAACAAGCTAAGTATGAAGAGAAACTGGCTGAATCTGCTTCTAAAGCGAAAACGCTAGAGAAGGAAATCCAGAAGCTGAAAGACAAGATGGCTGCAGCAGAAAGTGCAAACATCATGGGTAAAGCTCAGGAAATTAATGGCGTTAAAGTACTTATCGCTGCAATGGAAGGTGCTGATAGCAAGAACCTACGTACTATGGTTGATGACATCAAGAACCAAATGGGTAGTGGTGTTGTAATGCTTGCAAACATCAGTGATGGCAAGGTTGGTCTAATTGCGGGCGTAACTAAAGATCTGATCGGCAAAGTGAAAGCCGGAGATCTTGTTAAGATGGTTGCAGAGCAAGTTGGTGGTAAAGGCGGTGGTCGTCCAGATATGGCTCAAGCGGGCGGTACTGACGTGTCTGCGTTACCAAAAGCGATCGAAAGTGTTCAGCCTTGGCTAGAAGAACGCCTATAGACATCGAATATTAAATGATAACGCTCAATCAGTTCTTTGATTGAGCGTATTTTTTTTGAGCTAACCAAGTGGTTTAATTAGTTGTCCAAAAGACGGCTAAATAGGCCGCTTGGTTTTTGTTATAACTACTGCAAACAATATTCAACATATTGAATGTGGTCCGAATGAGACTTTGGTCTTGGGAAGGTGAAGACTGGTGAAAAAGCCCCTTATCGTGCAAAAGTTTGGTGGAACATCTGTAGGTTCCGTAGAAAGAATTCATACAGTAGCCAAACACATCATTAAGGCGAAAAATGATGGTAATCAAGTTGTCGTAGTTGTCTCTGCGATGTCTGGTGAAACAAACAGACTAATGGATTTGGCTAAACAAGTAGACAGTGTACCTACTGCTCGAGAACTTGATGTTTTGCTCTCTGCTGGTGAACAAGTGTCCATGGCACTGCTGGCAATGACTTTAAATAAATTAGGTCATTCCGCTCGTTCACTTACCGGAGCACAAGCGAACATTGTGACGGATAATCAACACAATGACGCGACGATTAAACATATTGACACTAGCGCGATAGATGAACTGTTAGCGCAAGACCAAATTGTCATAGTGGCAGGTTTTCAAGGTATCAATGAGAATGGGGATATCACCACCCTGGGAAGGGGCGGTTCTGATACCAGTGCTGTTACTCTCGCTGGTGCGTTGAGTGCAGATGAGTGCCAGATATTTACCGACGTTGATGGTATTTACACTTGCGATCCTAGAGTGGTTTCTTCAGCGAAGAAACTGGATGTCATTGATTTTCCTTCGATGGAAGAGATGGCTCGTAAAGGCGCAAAAGTGCTTCATTTACCGTCGGTTCAGTACGCTTGGCGTAACAATGTACCATTGCGAGTGCTGTCGACGTTTGACACTAACAGCGGCAGCTTAGTCAAAGGGGAGCAGTGTTTGGCCTCGGTATGTGGCGTCGCTATTCAACGTGATATGTGTCTGATCAAGATTGAGAAAGATGCGCTTTGTGGTTTAAAAACACAGTGCCAGATGATAGGTGTGACGATTTGGAATGTGATCGAGCATGCAGAATGGGTAGGTGTAGTGATAAAACACGATGCTTATGCAAAACTGGAACTGGTTTTCAACGATAAAATCCGTAATAGTGAATCGGTAAGCTTATTGACCGCAGTAGGCCTTCATGTCGAAGGACTGGTTGAAAGGTCATACGCTTTGCTCTCAGAGCAGGGGATCGATATTGAGCATTATGCGGTAAACCCACAATCGCTGATGCTAGTGTTGCAACCCGAATGTGTCGACAAAGCGGCGAACATACTGCATGATGCTTACATTACGTCTTCGCAGGCACTCGATTGCCAACAAAAACATGCCTTTTTAGGCTAGATTCGAACCACAATAGAGTTTACGAAAATATCACTTTTGTTGGATAATAGCTTTGTAGCAAGATAAATCAGAGATTACTCAAGGAGCACAGAATGCTAATTTTAACTCGCCGCGTTGGCGAAACTCTAATGATCGGTGATGAAGTCACAGTAACTGTACTGGGTGTTAAAGGTAACCAAGTACGTATCGGCGTAAATGCACCGAAAGAAGTGTCTGTTCACCGTGAAGAAATCTACATGCGCATTCAGGCAGAAAAAGGTAATGGTAACGTTGCATCTGGCAACTACTAATTACACAAATAGGCTGACGATTTGTCAGCCTTTTTTGTAATGTGAAGGCACCTATTTACAGTAAAAAGAGCGAATTAGCACCGCTTTGATTAAATAGCCAACGGTTGGATGTTTTTTTACTAATTTTGCCAAGAAAGTGTTTGACATATTTTTGGTAAATCGTAATATGTGCCTCCGCAAGACGGTGAGGTGGCCGAGAGGCTGAAGGCGCTCCCCTGCTAAGGGAGTATACGGTTTGTAGCCGTATCGAGGGTTCGAATCCCTCCTTCACCGCCATTCTTGCTTCTTCTTTCTAAGAAGAATTGTTCTTCGGAACAGCTTTAAAACAAACTTTCTTTAGCAAGAAAGCATAGCGCGTCCTTAGCTCAGCTGGATAGAGTACCTGGCTACGAACCAGGCGGTCGGAGGTTCGAATCCTCCAGGACGCGCCATAATTTCCTTACCAGGGAATAAAACGGTGAGGTGGCCGAGAGGCTGAAGGCGCTCCCCTGCTAAGGGAGTATACGGTTTGTAGCCGTATCGAGGGTTCGAATCCCTCCCTCACCGCCATTAATTGGCTTATGGCCAATTTTTTTGTTTTAAAGCCCTGTTGTTTCAAAGAACTAGTGTGATATACTTCACAACTCTCGTTTTCGAGATCATTGCGCGTCCTTAGCTCAGCTGGATAGAGTACCTGGCTACGAACCAGGCGGTCGGAGGTTCGAATCCTCCAGGACGCGC
>NZ_JBNJOF010000013.1:0-110771 GCF_050113875.1 Vibrio sp. TRT 1302
CCGCGAAGCATTCAAAAAGAGCCTGTTTACGAGATACCACCGGAGAGCCCAAAGCGATTTAATCAACCTTTAAACACTTTCTATAACTACACAGAGCGATGTTTAGTTGATACCTCAATCGCATCGATCAACCGTCCAGAGTTGATTGAAAAAGACATACCCGTCGTAAATCTGAAAATAGTGTCTACCGAATCGAAGGCAACCGATTATGGCAAACTGGCATTTTTAGCGTTGCCAGCGAGTACGACCAGTTCTAACCTTGGGATTATCAGTACCAACACCACTTCTACGCTAGGGCAATGGAGTATCACAGGTGAGGCACTCAGCAGCTTTGCCCGCGTCGGTGGCGGTTTAGTTGCTGCTTTGTGGCCTTCTCAGCTTGGCGATGGAACGATAGATGGCAACTCTGAGCTTGCCACGGGTGACACAGTTACGATGCGTGTTCGCTTCAATATGTACACCGATAAAAATGGCAAGCAACAAATCGTTGGTATCAAAACGGGTGAAGGAAGCGCATACGGTGATCGTGTGGCGAAACGTGAGGCTGTGCAGCAAGGTCAACACTTTATTGCTGAGTTGGATAACGGTATCACTATTACGTGGACACCTGACGGCTCAACGGATGTACTCACACCTGATACCGTCTTCCCTGAGAATGACCAACTGGATGTTCACAATATCTGGGTTCGCCCAATTGAAGAGCATGAACAAGAAATTGGCACGGTTCTCTACCCTGAGGACGATCTAGTCGAATATATTGTGACTTTCCCTGCGGATGCGGGGTTGTCTCCACTTTACCTAGTATTCCAAAAAACGGCGCGTGATGAATCTGGGGTTGTAACTGGTACAGGTAAAGACGTTGAGTGGGTCGATGGTTATTGGCTTGGGGAAGCTGCGAATGCCGGTCAAGGGCAGTATATTCCAACAAAAATTGCGGATGCGCTAAGAGGAAAAGAGTTTAATAGGTTTGCTGATTTACAAACTGCTATATGGAAAGAGGTATCCAATTATCCTGATTTATTGGAACAGTTTTCTAAAACTAATCAAAACGAGATCCTAAAAGGAAATGCACCATTTGTCATACCAAAACATAAATGGGGAAAACTTGACCGCTATGCACTACACCATAAGAAGGAGATTCAACATGGCGGAGAGGTTTATAATATTGACAACCTAGGTGTAGTAACGCCACGACTACACTGGGGCGAAATACATAGAAAGGGAGATAAATAGTTGAAAAGTAAGTTGATTGATTATGCTGAAAGAGAGTTTCTTCAACTCATTCAGAACACTCATAATGGAGTTGCAACGGATCAAGAAGTTGAAGAGCTAGTTAGTTTTTTAGACACTACTGAGCATCCTGAAGGTTCTGCGTTGTTAACTCACCCTAAAATGGTTGGGATAGAGGATACTCCAGAGGCAATGATTGCTGAGTTAAAACGTTGGTATACCCAAAAAGGGCAACAATGCTTCAAAGACCAACATAGATGACAGAGAAGATTCACCAGAAGCAGTGATTGAAGAATTGAAACGTTGGTACAAAGAACAAGGAAGGCCGTGTTTTAACGACTCAATTGGAGGGCGCAAGTCTTTTGAATTGCATCATAAAGAAGAAATACAACATGGTGGTAAAGTTTATCATGTTGATAATATAGGAGTTGTTACACCAAGGCACCATATTGATATCCATAAGGGGCTCAAATGAGTAAAAATACAATAGTAGATTACACCGAAGTTGAATTTTTAGATTTATTGAAGAAAATAACTAAAGCTGACGCGCCAAGTGAGAAAGCTCTTGATGAGCTAGTTGACCATTTTGAAGTGATCACTCAGCATCCTGATGGTTCAGACCTGATTTATTACCCTGAGAACCCGGAAGATGGAACACCAGAGAATATTGTTAGAATTGTCAAAGAATGGCGTTTGTCGCAGGGCTTACCTTGCTTTAAGAGTTAAGTCGTTTTTTAACAGATAACATATACCTTCAAATTGGCGCTCGATGGCAACTCTTAGCTTGCTAAGAGTGACACCACTACGATGCGTGCCCGTTTCAATATGTACAGCGATAAAAATGGCAAGCAACAAATCGTTGGTATAAAAACGGGAGAAGGAAGCGCATACGGTGATCGTGTGGCGAAACGTGAGGCTGTGCAGCAAGGTCAACACTTTATTGCTGAGTTGGATAACGGTATCACTATTACGTGGACACCTGACGGCTCAACGGATGTACTCACACCTGATACCGTCTTCCCTGAGAATGACCAACTGGATGTTCACAATATCTGGGTTCGCCCAATTGAAGAGCATGAACAAGAAATTGGCACGGTTCTCTACCCTGAGGACGATTTAGCCGAATATATTGTGACCTTCCCTGCGGATGCGCGGATGCCTCCTCTGTATTTAGTTTTCAATAAACCTAAGGTAAAGCCATTGGAATTAGGAACTTACGGTGATCTAGCGCCTAGAAGTAAAAAAGATGGTATGGATATTGACCATATTCCATCTCAGGCTGCTTTAAGAAGAGCAACAGACAGTGCATTGCAGGGGCAAGCTCTTACTAAAGAGGAAGAACGTACGTTAATTAATACTGCTGCAATTGCTATACCTCAGGAGGTTCATCGAAAGTGTAGTGAAACATACGGTGGTAGAAATCAGGCAGATAAGCAGAAAATTGATGCAATGGATATAAAGTCGGCGGTTGACTCTAATTTTGACGCTATTAAAGAGTGTTTGAACAATGAAGGCTATAGTGATGAAGATATAGAAAAGGCCAGAACTCAAATACATGAAATTAATATTAAAAATGGTTGGCATAAAATGAGTGCGTACAAAAAATTTCTCGGAAAAAAATACAATGAATTACTCAAACAGGCGAACTTTTTAGCTTTGATTAGTGGTAATTTTCCAGAAGTATTGAACTCTAATAGTGATGCATTTTACATATGTGTTCGCTCATCTGGTATCGAGTTTAGGTTTGATCGCCAAACTTATGAGCTAACTACTGTTGTTGTGACTAACTCAGCTTTTTATGAGGATGAGCTTTATTTGGTAGCAAACCGTTTTCAGGTAAGAAATGTTCTTGGTTTACCGTCAAATGAACGGCCTGAGAAAAATATCCCTGTTCTTGGGAGAGTCGGCGCAATGGATGAGTATACAGATGAGAGAGGGGTTTCTACACAAGTAGTGTATAGAGTAGGGTCTGATGATATTGAAAGGGTACATTATCAAAAAAGGAGTATATGCCCGTAATCATTGAACTATCTGAATATATTGAAGAAGAGTTACTATGAGTTGGTATGAGATTATTGCAATTATTTTAGGTATGACTTTTGGTGGATATTTAGTTCTTTGGTCTATCCCTGGTGTAATTATGCTCTCTATGGTTTCATTAGGTGATATTGAAAAAATTGTATTTATTGATAAGCAGTTAGCCAAGGATTTAGATAAATATTACGACGAACAAGGATATATGAAATGGAACTATCAAATGTCCTACGCAATTGGCACTCGATTGATGGGTTACTGGCTTGCTTACCCATTTATCAGACACAGAGTGACCACTAAATCTAAAAAATTCAGACTGTTTATGTGGGTTAATTGTATTGGCATATGGATCTTCTTTATCACTCCATGCTTTACTCTATTGGTGAAATGGCTGGAGAATATAGGTTAATCATTCACTGAAGCTGCATATGGATTTACAAAATGTCATATAGAAAGAAGTCGCCAATAGTCCAGAGTTATTTGAGCAATTTGATAAACGGAATAAAAGCCAAATAACTATAGGAAAAACCCCCATTTCAGCACGTCAATTTCATAAGGGCGCTCGAAAACGTTATGAAATACATCATGTAGAAAAATTCAACATGGTGGAGAAGTTATAACATTGACAATTTAAGAATAAATACAGTCAAAATCCATATAAGGATTTACTTAAATGAAAAATAGTTTACAGGAATACACCGAATCAGAATTCTTAGCTCTTCTAGTTAAATCAGAAGACATTGATTTCGGAGACAAAGAATTGGAAGAGCTTGTTGGTTTTTTTAACGAAAAAATAGATCATCCAAATGGAAGTGAGCTAATCACACATCCAACTATGTTAGGAATAGAAGATTCATCAGAGGCAATTATTGGAGAGTTAAAACGTTGGTTCAAAGAACAAGGAAAGCCGTGTTTTAAAGACTCAATGTAATGATTCGAAAGGGGGGGGGGAAGGAGAACCGTGGCGGTTCACAGGGAAACAGACGAAGGATGCAGAACCTTCACGAAAGGTAGAAAAGTAATGAAAGTTTTAGTTGAAGCGTTTGACAAAAAAAGTGAGCTTTTGATATCGGAAATCAAAGTGCAAAGTTCATATGTTGATCAGGTCTCAAAAGTACTAGATTTAAGTGACGATGATCTCCGGTTTCTATTAGTTGGTGCTGGTGGATTTGATATCTCGATCGATCAAGTTAAGGCAATTGAGACAATAATTGGTGAATCGCCACTGATTTCCTAGACGCCTTTTAGTTAGATAAACTAGCTAAAAAAGAGGTGTCCATGAGCCATAAACGTTACCCTGAACAATTCAAAATCGAAGCAGTGAAACAAGTCACTGTTGCCGGCCATTCTGTTGCTGATGTTGCTCAGCGTTTAGGTACCACCACACACAGTCTTTACGCCTGGATTAAGCGCTATGGTCCTGACGCTGAGGAACACCTTCAGCAGTCTGCTGAGTCCGCAGAAATTCGACGATTACAAAAAGAGCTTAAGCGTGTTACTGAAGAACGTGACCTGTTAAAAAAAGCCGCGGCGTACTTCGCAAGCCACCCCGAGTAAGATACGCCTTTATCCAAGAACATCATCACGGTCACTCTGTGCGACATCTGTGTCAGTTGTTTGATGTTCATCCGAGCGGGTATTACGCGTGGAGGAGCTGCGCAAAGTCGAAGAGACAACGTGACAATGAACGACTTACAGGCCAACTCAAACAATGTTGGCTTGAGTCTGGTGGCGTCTATGGATACCGCAAACTCCATCGAGATCTGCGTGATCTTGGCGAGCAATGCGGTATTAATCGTGTGCATCGCCTGATGCAGCGAGCAGGACTGCGAGCGCAAGTTGGCTATCGAAAACCGAGAGCTCCTAGTGGTGAACAACACGTTGTTACGCCAAATCGTTTAGAACGGCAATTCGATCCATTAGCGCCCAACATGGCTTGGGTAACGGATATTACGTACATCAAAACGCATGAAGGCTGGCTCTATCTTGGCGCTGTAATGGACTTGTTCTCACGACGAATAATTGGTTGGTCAATGGGCAGTCGTATCACCAAAGAGCTTGCGTTAGATGCTTTACTAATGGCGGTATGGCGTCGTAAACCTGCTGGCAAAGTATTGGTTCATTCAGATCAAGGCAGCCAATACACGAGCCATGATTGGAGTGAGTTTCTAAGCGCTCATGGTTTGGAGGGTAGCATGAGCCGTCGAGGCAACTGCCATGATAACGCAGTAGCAGAGAGTTTCTTTCAACTGCTGAAACGTGAACGAATTAAGCGAAAAATCTATGCGACCAGAGACGACGCAAAGATGGATGTGTTTAATTATATAGATATGTTTTACAACCCGAAACGACAGCATAGTTCCAATGATGGGCTATCACCGTTAGAGTATGAACGTCAGTATTTTAATGAGGCTAAAAGTCGTCTACAGAAGTAGTGGCGATTCAATAGGTGCACATACAGCATGTCTATTTTGGATAGTTCGGATAGCTCAGTAGAGCAACTGGACAAAACGGTCCCCACGCTGGAAAACATAGATCTTCTGATGTCATTAAAGCATCAAAAAGCGAGAGAAATCGCTACTGTTATTGCTAGTAAGATTGAGAAAAGTCTTGAACCGTTTCATCTATAGTCATTGCAGGTGCTAGGCGACCCAAATGCAACTCTAAATAGAGTTGCATTTTTTGTTTAAGTGTCGGTTCTCTCGTAAGTAATGCTATTTGGCGTTAAGTCCCTTACTTTACCTAGACGTACTTAGTTCATTCAATTTTCGGGCTATTTAATCTTGAAATCGAGACTAACTACACATACATGGGTGACAACTTGCAAAAATACAAAGTGATTGAGCTATCGTATTAAATGAGTATATTAACCCCCGAAACTTTCCCATTGGAGCTAACATCAATGTCTTTAAGCGCTCGAGAAGCCGCTAAGCTGTTTAATAGTAATAGGTTATCTGCACTTGCGGATGGAGACCTATCATTTGTTGAACGTGTAGGCTCTGACTTTTTGGGAGGCGATGTCAGTCAGATGGATATTCTTTCCATTTATGAGAACGTTTATTGTCGACTGAGCAAAGAGTATCGTTCTGAGTACTACTTCAAGAACATTATCGCAAAGAGGAGGTTGCTTGGTAAACACTCACTTAATACAGCTACTATGTTGTCGGAGTTTAGGGTTGGAAAAAGCAAAGCCGACTGTGTAATTGTTAATGGAAAAACAACATGCTACGAGATAAAAACTGAGTACGATAATCTAAGTCGATTAGATGAACAGTTGAACGACTACCTCAAGTTATTTGATGAAGTTTTTGTTGTATGCTCCGGCAAAAACTTAAGTAATGTTCTGGCCAATACCGATGAGCGAGTAGGGGTGCTTGAGCTTACCCAAAAAAGTTTCTTAAGTGAGAAACGTCCTGCAACTCCAAGAGAAAAGCCAATAGACATAGATGTGCTTATTAAATCTCTACGCAAAGAAGAGTACATAGAGCTGGTGAGAAAAACAGTAGGAGAAACACCTAATGTTCCTAACAGCCGATTGATGAGTACCTGCACTTCCTTGTTAAAAACTATAGATTCGTCAAACATTGCAACTTGTTTCATTGAAGTGTTGAAGGAAAAGCGTTTAAATGATGCTAATTTAATCAATGCGTTACCTGATTATTTGATTAATGCAGCTATCAGTTATCAATTTTCAAGTGTTCAAGCTGAGGCTCTAAAGCAAATATTTGGTGCTAACAAGGAGCTTATATGTACTTACCCTACCTCAGAGGAAAACAATTTGAATTGATAGCTGTTCGAGAACTTGCTCAGATTGTATCGAGCAATGTTTTTAAACCTATCATTGAGCCAGTTAGAGATAACCTAACCCCTCTTTTCAGAACGCTAGAACAACTAGATAAAGCAGAGATCACACCAATCATAGTGATCAACCCAACGGTTGGAGATTTAACAGAATCATCTTCTAGCTTGCTTCAAGAGTTAAGTGGAAAAAATTACCTTCCTTGTATTGTTGTTAGAAATGGTGACATTGAGCAAGCTCGTAAACTTATTCGTCTTGTTACTGGAAAGTTTGTTGTGCAGATTTGTGATGGCATTGATCATGACGCACTTGAACTGGCTAGAGATGCTGAACTAACGATTGTTGATGAGGGCGATGCGCTTGTTGCGACAGCCGCGTTAGAAAAAGTTGTTTTGCTTCGAGATTCATTCAAGAAACAGAAGCGAAATGCTGACTATGGTAAAGAATCTTCTTTTCCCTCTCCTCACAAGGCTCTTAAGTTTTCTCCTCCTCATAATGTGATTGGCTTTAGTGACTATACGGTCATAGGAAGTGAATATTCTGAATCAGGTGGCCCTGCGTATGTTGTCACTATCCATTTGTCATATATTGACTACGATCGATTTGATAGCATATTTGTGAGACATTACTCGTCTGAAGACGATGGTACTCCTACTAACCCTGCTGGTAAGTTCATCGAAGCTTTAAATAAGTTAATAGCGGATTATGAAGGTGGGATTTTTTATGAATCATCTGCTATTGAAGAGTATAAAAAGCTACATGCCAATGAGCACTTTCCGGGGCTAGGTCAGGTTAAAAAGCTCTCCATTAAACATCATGTAGAAACTGTTTGCACTTACCTTGAAGGTGAATAACGTGCAGCGTTATTGTTGTTCCGAGTGTTTTAGTGACGTCGCAGTAAAAGAACTTATTGTGAGAGAAGCTCAGTTCGGAGATTGCTACTTTTGCAATGCCGAACAAGTTTCAGTCATTCAACCCAATATGTTAAACGGGTTATTTGAATTGGCATTAAGCTGTGTCCATGAAGCAGATACGGGAGCACACTTATCTAAAGTTTATTGTGATGAGCTTAAGATAGTATCAGAGCGAGTTAACAAACCAATTGAGTTGCTAGACTCAATATTGGGTGAGAGTTTAACTGCTAAAAGCTATGAACTCGTTGAATCTCTTTTGGAGTATAAAGAGCAGTGGGGAGAATTTAAAAAACATCTGATCAACGAGAATCGTTTTTTCCCTAAGAGTTCACTTTACGGTCAGATTTTTACTAGTGGGGAAAATCATCCTTCCCCTGAAGCTCTTGCGTTTTTGAATGCAGTAGATTCTCTATCACGAGATAAGCACAAAGGCTCAGAGTTTTACAGAGCTCGTATATCTGGAACACCTTTGTCTGCAGATGATATGGGATCCCCTCCTAAAGAACTTGCAACGGCAGGTCGTGCCAACCCTGTTGGGATTCCTTACTTGTATCTATCGGAAGATGAAGCAACTTGTTTTCGTGAGATTAGGCCGAGTAATGGGGCGACAATTTATTTATCAAAAGTAATAGCTAAAAGTGACTTAAAGTTAATAGACCTCACTAACCCTAAGCACCGAGTAGCTCTACTGAAATTCGAAGAAAGTGAAATTAACTCTGTCCTGAAGTGCCTCCACCTACTTGAAGAGTTTGCGATGGAGCTTTCTGTACCTGTATTGCCAGAAAAATCCCATTTAGACTATATCCCCACGCAGTTTATTTGTGAGTTTTTGAGAACTATCAAAGTCTATGATGGTTTGATTTTTAATAGTTCATATGGGGATGGAAAAAATATTGTTCTTTTTTCTGATGAGAAGGTATATATAGCTAATCCAACTGTAAAAACAGTTTGTTCAGTAGATGTTAAGGTCAAATAGGCATTTCATTAGTAAACACTATAATTGATGATTTTCAATGATCTAAAATAGTTGTTATTGAATGTCGTGTCTTATTTTAAAATTATGCATCTATAGGAGTTTTATAGATATGAAAGTGTACTTGTCAAATAGTCTTGATATAGGTGAATATAATGGTTTTCATTTGCTTCAAGATCATATTGGTACGAGCTTTACCGTTCCTTGGAATGACTATGATTTTATTGTTAAATTTAATCTTTATTATGTTGGTGCTGGACAAAAGTATAAAATAGGCACACTCAGGTTTTTAATAGATGGCGAGATGAATACACGTGAAGCTTTACTATCTCGAAGTGAGGAAGGAGGGGGTGATATAATTGATATTACTTCCACTCTTGATAGTATTTCCGGTGTGTCAATTGGTATTAAAATTGACTATTATAAAAAGCTAAGAACTAGCTTAGGCGGACATCGTGGTAGAATAGAATATATTTTAAATAAGTTAAAAGATGCAAGCTTTAATTATCAAAATATAGACAAATATTCTTTGTTTGAAGGATATGAATCGACAATAATGAGAGAAGGTCCTACGGTACAAAGCATATTGCACAAGGGGTATTCGATAGCTGTTGGTACCTATTCTAGAAAGGATAGAGTCTGTTTTTCTATTAAGTCCAATGATTATAATATCGAGCCAGTCGAATTTGACTTCAATAACTCAAAAGATATTGGTAGAACTAATATTAATTTGATTATTGGTGAAAATGGCTCAGGGAAAACACAAGTTTTAAGCACACTGTCGGACCTAGTATCTGGTTTGAAGGATAGTAATGAACAGCTTCCATTTTTTCACAAGCTAATTGTTTCGGCGTACTCTCCTTTCGAGAATTTTTTAACAAGAAATGAATTGTTGGATAAAATCGATGAAAGTAAAGGTGTAGCAGAAAACGACGATGATGATTATACTGAGCGTCGTAATCTTTCTGTTAATAAATACTCATATATAGGATTCAAAAATAACGAAGGGATCTTTGACCTTAACTGGCCAAAACATGTAAGTATAAGTTCCATTATTAATATAATGGAGTTAGACTGGGATGATTATTGGCTAAATGATAGAAAAAGTCGATTTAAGATACTTCTAGAAACATTGTCTCTTTCTATTAATTTTGATGATATTGCTGTTAAATGCCATGACAAAGAGAATGAATATTATTTCAAGTTTAAAGAAGAAAATGCTCTAGGGTATCGTTCGCATGAGAAGTTTTTTTTAAGAGAAGAGGGTCTAATATTTCTAAAAGATGATGAACCTTTAAACCTTAGTTCCGGGCAAGAAATATTTTCTTATATGATTCCGGCGATTGTTGCAGAAATTGAAGAAGAAAGTCTTCTTATACTTGATGAGCCTGAATTATACCTTCATCCAACTTTAGAAGTGGGTATAATTAATATGCTAAAGAGCCTTCTTACCCGTACAAAGTCTTACGCTGTGATTGCAACACACTCTTCTTTATTAGCTCGTGAAGTATCAAAAGACGGTATTGCTATACTTAGGAGAAAACCTAAAGGTAATACAACCTTCTCACGCCCTAACATGCAAACGTATGGTGAAACTCTAGAGGTTATTATTGGAGAGGCATTTGATGATTATTACTATCCTAAACCATTCCAGAATGAAATAGACAAGTTAAAGTCAAATAGTAATGTCGATGATTTTCTTTCTAAATACTCTAAATACTTAGGTGATGAGGCAATAGTTTATGCTTTATCTAGTAAGTCAGATGATGAAGAAATTGAGATTAGAGGTCGTTAATGAAGTATTTAGCGTATCTAAGGAAAAATAATGGAAATCAGATTCTTTCTTTAGTGCTTAATGAGTCTAAAAAGGACGGAATAGAAGAAGTAAAAAAGGTAAAGGATAGAATTACTATAGCTTATGATAATTATAATGGATTTATATCTAGAGGGCGTATTGAGCCAGAAAAGCTTACTTTAAAGAAAGAAAAGAAATTTCTAGTTAACTTTTATAGTCCGACACCTGTTTGTATTTCTAATTATCTTGACAAAAGAAGACATCATCATGGTTTACTAGAGTGTCCCTTTTGTGGATATCCATTCTCACCAGATACTTTAGATCATTTTCTACCTAAGAATGATTGGCCAGAATTTTCAATACTTCTCAATAATCTAGTGCCTCAATGTAGAAATTGTGCTCCCATAAAAGGTGATGACTATTATTGTAAGGATAACAAGGACGCAATGTTTTTGCATCCTATGTATTATAAATCTTTATCAGAAGTTAACTTTGTTATTGATGTTGAGTTTGATGATTCTAGTAATATGTTCGATTTTGATATCTATATTACTTTACCTGAAAATCTTCGTAAAAATAAATACATATGCTCAAGAATATCATCTCACTTTAAAGCCTTGAAAATTAAGTCAAGAGTTGTTTCCTATTGTCATTCTGAGGTCAAGCATTGGGAAAATCTACTCAGAAGTAAGTATTTCGATCTTAATAAATCTCTTGAGGCTACAATTAATGAGAGGGTTGCTTCAGATATACATAAGAACTGGAAGACAGCTTTATATATTGGCATTAAATCGAATGATAAAGCAATGGAGTATTTGCATAGTCTCCGCCCTGAAGTAAAAACCACTACTAGTTTCCCCAAAAAATCATTGGTTAGAATGGATATCTAGATCGTATATTGATTTTATTTTTTTGGGGTTGATTAGATATATATGGCTGTAAAATTATGGTCTTATAATTGCTGGTTGTAAAATGAGGACGGTGGTTAATAGTTCAATAATGTATGTTGAGGATAATTACTTCTTGGAGTATGTACAGCATACTCCAAGACCGTCGACAGGAAGTTTTTAGGTGTAGTTCTTTATAGAACTGGCGTGAGACGAGCTGATTTTTTCGATTATAGGAGCAAGTAATTTGGTATTATACTGTTTTCCATATAAATCGAGAGACAGGGAATTATGCTCATGTCCTACAAGTGCTTCTATAATCTCTTTTGGTGTTTGTAACTGTTTAAGCTCGTTAATGAATGTATGTCTAAATGAATGAGCATCATATCCCTTACCAAGCCCAATTTTTGCTCTTCTCCTAGCAAACCATTTAGAGACATTATGTGAATAGTAGCCATTAACAAGAGGAAGCTCTTCAAACAACTTTTTATTACGACAAGAGACAACAAAGTTTAAAAAGCCCTTGTTAATCAGATCGCTATGAATCGGAACTGTACGGTTTGAAGACGAGTTCTTTGTACTTTTATCTTCACCATTATCTCTGATAAGTATGCATGGAACATCATCTACAATAGCAATATCACTACTGGATAGCTGGCATAGTTCATTTAGACGAGCTCCTGTATACCTCAGCAATAGGGGGATCCAGTAGTAATAAGGATGCACATACTTGTGCTTGGTGTAATCCTCCATGCTAAATACTCGTTTAAGGTGTTCGTCTTCCAAAGCGTAACGTTGATCTTCATGGCTAGGTGGAAAAGTAGGCAACTTATAAAAAGCATTTTCGGTCACGTAACCATGTACTTTGGCCCAGTTCATAAAAGTTGAAAACTTTTCAATACTGCCTTTAATCGTTCTATTTGAAATGGCCGGTTTTGGGATAGATAAGGCCATATTTTTATGAATGATCTCGTAGCCTTTAAGTGAGCGAAATTCATCATATTTATTCGCGTTTTTTGGGAAGTAGGCCAGAGCATCCCTTACTTGCTCAGCAGATACTCTATCAATTTCTTCTAAATCAGTGAAGCCAATAAGGTCTAAGATGCGTGAAACAATCTTATGATCTTGGTCTATCATCTTCTTTTTGGTCTTACCGAATGCTAGTCGTGACTTTCTATATAAGTCATTTATCTCATAGCTAGTCTTATCTTTACGCTTTTTTGCACTTTTGGGTTTTGGCGGAGTTAGATCGGGTATTTTGGGTGCCTCTTGGCGGTTTCTAGCCTCAATATCTAAACTTTTCACAACATCTTCCAAGTTATTTCAATGATGAAATGGATACTAATCTGCGTTTTAGGCAGGTTCAAATTCGTGTGAAATTGCTTTTGAGGCTGTTTCTGGGCACTAATGTACATACAGATGAGATAAACCTTCTCTGATACTAATACCCCGATATAGCAGGGTATTTCTAGTAGCTTAGGGAGCGTCTATCTTTACACACCTCAATTGAACTATTTTTTACAAGCAGCAGAGTCTTAAAATTCCTTTAATCTAGTTTAAATAATGTGAATTAAGTCTAATTCTTAACCTTTGATGTTCAAGCGATGATAGGGGAGGACCTTGTTTAAAGCTGAAACATCTAGTGCATTTATTGCTTGGGCAAGTATTTCGATGTTGTAACCCTTACCATAGCGATCATAGGTAATATTATTGAGAGAGTGCCCTAGTAGAGAGGATGCAACTTTATGGTCGACAAGTGCGTTCTTAAGCTCTGTCGCTACTGTATGCCTAAAGGAGTGAAAGTCATGCCCTCTTTCAAATCCAAGCTGTGTCTTGAACCGCCCATACCATTTAGAAGGGGCTGAGCCATACCCATCTCTTCCCAGCCGGAGTTCTGAAAAAAGTCTCCCATTGTTTCTTTCTTTTACAAATTCGAGAAAGCCTAAATTAATCAGACGATTATGTATTGGGACTAGCCGTTTACTTTCTGCATTTTTTAGCTTCTGGTCTTGTTTGTCTGCAGCAATGGAAATACACCATATGTCGTTGATACGCACGATATCATCTGCATATAGCTGACATAGCTCGTTAAGCCGAGCACCAGTGAGTTTTGCTAGTAAAGGCAGCCAATAATAGTGAGGGTGTAAAGGTTGAGTTTCCGTGAATATACAGTGCTCAAAAACTGTCTTTAGTTGAGTCAATGAGTAAGCACTCTTTGCTTCAGAGTCTTTATTCGTCTTTCTAAACTTGATTCCTTTAAAAGGGTTAATGTCTGTGAACTCATTCGCTAAGCACCACTCGAAAAATGATGACGCTTTCTGAATGTAATCTTTGACACTTTCGTTACTTAAAGTTGGCTTTCCCTATACGTTTGTTAATATTGATTGCTTCGCGAGCTGTTAGCCCTCGGAACTCACGGTGCTTTCGGACATTTGTAGGGTAGAGTCTTAAAGCCTGTTTAACAGCCTCAGCTTCAGCTCTTCGTATGCTTTTCAAATTCGATTTATTTATGAGACTTAAAATCGTGGTGCACTGAGCCTTTAGGCTATCTGCGGTTTTTAGGGAGACGTGGTCTAGCTTATATAGGTAAAACTTTTCGAGTATTGAAAATGGGCATGTATCGGGCTTTGTCGCTTTCTTTTCTATGGCTGGTGACTTTGACACTGACCAAAGTTCATTCCGTGAGAGCTGGCCCATCACTTTCTTTCTAATGGATAGCTCTAACTCAAGGGCTAAAAGCTTAGCTTCGTGCTTACAAGATGTCTTAAGCGATCTTTTTATTTCAGATCTGTTTTCAAATAGAGGACGTTGTTGGCGAGGAAGCTGATATCGGAAATACCAGTTACCTGATTTTGATAAGGTCAAATATCGCATGTTTAGTACCAATTTTTAGTACAAACAGCTCAGATATTGATTGTTAAAATACAAAAAGGGCGATAACTCAAAGAGTTACCGCCCTTTCCAAACGTTTGGTGGAGCTGGCGGGAGTTGAACCCGCGTCCAAAAACCATTCATCATTGGTACTACATGCTTAGTCGATCTTTAAATTCACCAAGTACCTGCGAACCGACACGCCAGTAAGTGACTATCCTGAATTATAATTCGCCGTTCATCTCTCAGGCGGGAGAATCCGGGCTAGCGCGTTTGGGTTTGATCCCTCGTTGGTCCCCGTCTTACGTGCGGAAGCTAGGGCGAGAGAGCTCTGAGCAGGGTATTAAGCTGCTAGTGCGTAGTTTTCGTCGTTTGCGACTATTTTTTTGCGGCTTTTTACGTGGCCAACCGCCCCACGGCATGCACCTCAGACTGCAAAATTCCTGTCGAATCCTAAATCAGCCCCAAGTGTTCTTCGCATAGTACCAGAAAAGTGTTACCTGTCTAGACTTGTGCGTTTAAGTGCTCAATATTAGCGCAGTGAGCTCTTCATTACGCGCGCTTTTTCGCGTGCCCAATCTTTTTCTTTAAGATCATCACGTTTGTCGTGCAGTTTCTTACCTTTGGCGACACCAATCTTCATCTTGACCCAAGAACGTGACCAATAGAGTGAGAGTGCAGCCAGAGTCATACCTTCGCGGTTGATACGACCCATTAGGTTGTCGAGTTCACGACGACTAAGCAGCAGTTTACGAACGCGAGTAGGGTTAGCCACCACGTGAGTAGATGCTTGGTTTAACGGAGTAATAGTCATGCCACTAACAAAGGCTTCACCATCGCGCATAAACACGTAGCTTTCTGCGATGTTAGTTTTGCCCTGACGAAGTGACTTAACTTCCCAGCCTTGAAGCTCCATACCTGCTTCTATTTCATCGTCGATAAAATATTCGTGGCGAGCTTTCTTGTTGACAGCGATGGTATTGCTACCCGCTTTTTGTTTGGATTTTTTCTTTACCATAATGGGTGCATTATACGGCTAGGATTTGACTTAGGAAATCCCTTTATTTGCGCTTAGTGCAAATAAAAGTAAAATTGCACCATGCTTGAGGTTCAGGCGGATGTTATGAGGAGTCAATATGAAGCAAGTCAGCCGTTCTGCGTTGGTATCATTTAGTGCAGAACAGATGTTCGATCTGGTGAATGATGTGGCGAGTTACCCAGAATTTTTACCAGGGTGCTCGGGTTCACGTGTGATTGAATCGAGCTCAGACGCGATGGTCGCTTCTGTTGATGTTGCAAAAGCAGGGATTAGTAAAACGTTCACGACTTCTAACGAGTTAGTTAAGGGTGAGGCTATCATCATGAATTTGGTTGATGGGCCATTTAAAACGCTGAAAGGCGGCTGGTTTTTTACCCCTTTAGATGAAAAAGCGTGCAAAGTTGAATTGAAGCTGGAATTTGAGTTTTCAAGCAAGATGATTGAAATGGCCTTTGGTAAGGTGTTTAACGAGCTGACCAACAATATGGTTAATGCATTTACCAAGCGCGCAAAACAGGTTTACGTAGCTTATGAGTATTGAGTCAGACATGATTCATGTTGAGGTGGTATACGCACTACCTCATGAACAGCGTATATTCACGCTGGTGGTTAAAGAAGCGATGACAGTAGAAGAGATCATCGTGCAGTCAGGTGTGCTTGAGCTGTACCCAGAAATCGACTTAAGCAAGAACAAGGTCGGGGTGTTTAGTCGCAACGTTAAGTTGGACTCAACTGTTCAGGATAAAGATCGTATTGAGATTTATCGCCCGCTACTCGCTGATCCAAAAGAGATTCGTCGTAAAAGAGCTGAACAGGCGAAAGCGGCTGGAAGTGCTGACCCTGTTACTGGCGGTAAGAAAAATCCGCTAAGGAAAGAGGATTAGGGAAAACGAACGTCGTCCTGCGGCAAGTCGCTTTCAGCGGGACGCGTTTTCTAGAAAAGTTGATATTCCAACTCTCCAGTTTTCTACTGTGAGAGCCAATGCGTTCTTAAACGACTCCCCAAAAACAAAAAGGGTTGGCACTGACTGCCAACCCTTCAAAATTTTCCTGCTTTTTGCTAGTTGATGCTTTCGAAGAAGTCTGAGCTCGCAGGAAAGTCACCAGCAACGTCGACCAACTGACCGTTGTCATTGAAATTGACGATGAGATTTTTTTGTACTGAGTCGTTATGACCTTCGGTGTGGTGGTAGATGTAATACCATGTGTCTGGGTAGCCGTTCTCGACTAGCATTGGTGAGCCCATAACGTAGCGTACTTGTTCTTTGGTCATTCCAAACTTCAACTGTTCGACTGCACTTTGCTCAACATAGTTACCTTGGTTGATATCAATACGGTATACCAGCTTTTCGAGAAGGGAGCAGCCTGTCAGCATTGTCATAGCGAGTGGTACAGCGATAAGCCACTTTTTAAATTGCATACTTAAAATTCTTGTAACAGATAAAATTTAAACTCAGCCGATAATAAACAAGCTAAGCGCCAAAGTAAAAAGCTGTGAGCATTTTGAATTGTTTCAGACCATGATTTTTGAATTTGGTTGCAAACTAGAGCCAAAATTTATCAAAAAAGATAAATCTGGCTCTTTAGAGGAGGGGTTATGCAGCGATCAAGAGTTCTTTGGCATTGGCGAGTGTAGAGTCAGTAATTTCACTTCCTCCAAGTAGTCGAGCTAGTTCGGTAACGCGTTGTTCATCATCTAGGCGGCGCATTTGAGTTTCTGTTTTACCTGCTTTGGTTTGTTTAGCCACAAATAGCTGCTGATGACCACAACCTGCGACTTGAGGTAAGTGGGTAACACATAGCACTTGGGTTGATTCACCCAGTTTACGCAGCATTTTACCAACAACCGCAGCGGTTGGTCCGCTGATGCCAACGTCTACTTCATCAAAGATAAGGCTTGGTGTATCCACCTTTTGTGCGGTGATGACCTGAATAGCCAAAGAAATTCGTGACAGTTCGCCACCTGAAGCAACTTTGGCGATAGGTTGCATTGGCTGACCTGGGTTCGTTGATACAACAAAACAAACACTGTCCATACCCAGTGGCGATGGGTGAGTTCCTTCGCTGCTGACTTCAATCTGGAACTGGGCTTTTTCCATACTAAGTTCATGCATGCTAGCCGTGATCAGTTTGTTTAGCTCTTTAGCATAACGGTTACGCGATTTATTTAACTTCTCTGAAGAGATTAAAAATGACTGGTATTTATCGCTAACTTCTTGCTCAAGCTCTTCTAGACGCTCATCAGAACAATCTAATGCTTCAATCTGCGCTAGAAGGTCTTGATGGTGAGCGAACAGTTCTTCGGGCAATACATGATGTTTGCGAGCCATCGACATAACTTTAGAAAAACGTTCTTCAACGTAAGCCATACGTGCAGGGTCGACATCAATACAATCGAGGTAGTTTCGCAGCTCACTGTTCGCTTCTTCTAGCTGAATTATCGCTTCTGCAATCATATTTGGTAGCTCAGCCAGTTTTTCGTCCAGTTCCGCGAGTTGGATTAGGGAGTGATTGGCTGATTGCAAAATACCAAGCGCGTTAACTTCTTCACCTTCGTAAATAAGTTCGATAGCTTGCTGACAGGTTGAGGCAAGCTCGCCGCTGTTGGATAGGCGTTTGTGTTCTTGTTCGAGCTGTTCATATTCATCCTCGCCAAGAGAGAGTTCGTTTAGCTCTTTGATTTGGTATTCCAAGAGCTGTTTTTGCGCTAGGTTAGTGGCGCTGTTCTCTTTTAGTTGTTTGAGATTGTTGTCGGCTTGTCGCCATGCTTGGTATGCATTGCGTGTGCTTTTCAGTAGCGCAGTGTGACCTGCATACTGATCAAGCATTGCCATCTGATACTCGCTCTTCATCAATTGATGGTGTGCATGTTGACCATGGATGTTGATCAATAACTGGCCCAAAGATTTGAGTTGCGAAAGAGGAACTGGGCTGCCATTGATGAACGCACGCGAACGACCTTCTTTACTAATAATACGGCGTAAAATGCAGTCGCTACCGTCGAGAAGATCATTGTCTTCCAACCAGCGAGTTGCGTTGATATTGTTCTCTAGGGAGAAAGCAGCACTGACTTCTGTTTTCTCTTCTCCCTGACGTACCATGCCGGCTTCAGCGCGCCCCCCTAAACATAACCCGAGAGCATCTATAGCGATGGACTTACCTGCGCCCGTTTCGCCAGTGATGGTTGTCATTCCTTTGGATAGCTCTAGCTGTAGAGACTTAACAATTGCGAAATTATTAACACTTAGATGAGCCAGCATTTTATGTACCTGTTTAAATGAACAATACTGTATAAGAAAACAGTATATACTGTTTCTTTATACAGTAAAGATGCTGGTGAAAATTTTTGTGAGCAAGGGCGAACTTCGCTGCCGGATATCTAGGAAGGATTTGTTCCCTAGGAGATGCAATAAATCCCCCCCCCTCCTAAACAAAAAAGGGCTGACGCACTGCGCCAACCCTCCAATATTATTGCCAGTTATTTAAAACAGTCTGCTCGACCATCCTAGCTTGTTTCGTAACACATGATAGTAGCTATAGTCTTTCGGATGGATGAGTTTGAGAATATTAGGGCTTTGATAGATGTGTACTTCATCGCCAGGAGAGACTGGGAGTGAAACTTGACCATCACAGCCGACTTCTTGGGTTCCGCGGTTATCTGGTGCCACAACCAATTTGATTCGGCGGTTTCCGTCAACGACTAGTGGTCGGCTTGATAGTGTATGTGGGAACATCGGAACGAGTGAAATAGCATTCAAGCTTGGAGATAAGATTGGCCCGCCACCGGAAAGAGAATACGCCGTTGAACCGGTAGGGGTTGATACGATCAGACCGTCCGCTCGAAGTGAGAAGGCAAAGCTATCATCGATGTAGACTTCAAACTCAATCATATGTGCCACTTGGCCGGGGTGGAGTACAGCTTCATTCAGTGCTGCGTTGTGGCTTTTTACTTGACCGTGGCGATGGACTTCAGCTTCGAGTAAGAATCGTTGCTCTTCAATAAACTCACCAGCAAGCACTTTCTTTAGCGCCGCCTGGAAATCCTCTGGGTTGAGGTCGGTTAGGAAGCCGAGATTGCCGCGGTTTACTCCGATCACTGAGATATCGAATCGTGATAACACTCGTGCTGCGCCGAGCATGTTTCCGTCACCTCCGACTACAATGGCAAGGTCGGCAATGCGGCCAAGTTGTATCAGACTGGCGAAGTCATCTTTAGGAATATCGTCGAGAATCTCGCAAAGACGGTCATCGATATACACCTTATAACCCTCAGCTTGAAGCCAGGTATAGAGCTCTTTATGCGTTGCTATTGCTTGCTGATCTCTGGGTTTACCAATGATGGCGATCACTTCAAAAGGTTTTTTCATAGGTTTTCCGCACCAAATAGGCTTGATTCGACAATCTTCATCCCCATAATAATGGCAAGTTAGCTATTTATGCGAGTTTTTGTGTATTCCGATACGATAAACGTGAAGTGTTGGGTACCAATAAATATGAAGTCTGGAGATATCATGAGCAACGAAGAAAACAAGATCAAAGATGAAGAACTACAACAGCAAGCAGAGCAAGAAGCGGAAGTTGTAGGCACTGACGCTGATATCGAGTGGAACGAAGAGGAAGTAGAACTCGATGAGCAAGAAGCAAAGATCGCTCAACTAGAAGCTGCGTTGCTTTCGAGTGAAGCTAAAGTTAAAGAGCAGCAAGATAGCGTTCTTCGTGCTAAAGCTGAAGTTGAAAACATGCGTCGTCGCACTGAAACTGAGATCGATAAGGCTCGTAAGTACGCACTGAACAAGTTTGCGGAAGAGTTACTCCCTGTTATCGATAACCTAGAGCGTGCGATTCAAGCCGCAGATACTGAAAATGAAGTGATTAAACCACTTCTTGAAGGTGTTGAGCTGACGCATAAAACGTTTGTCGATACCGTTTCTAAGTTTGGTTTGAAAGAGATCAATCCTGAAGGCGAAACGTTCAACCCAGAACTGCATCAAGCGATGTCGATTCAAGAAAGTCCAGATCATGAATCAAACACCGTCATGTTTGTAATGCAGAAAGGTTATGAACTGAACGGTCGTGTAGTGCGCCCTGCAATGGTAATGGTTGCTAAGTAATTTCTGACCAACAAAACGACTTTTGTATCAAAAGAGAGGCTTAGCCTCTCTTTTTTTATGGTTAAAACCGGATTTCATACTGCCATTCAAGGTGTTGATTTAGTGAATTATTCTTAGATTAAAGTTTAACCGAAAATTAATTTCTGATTAGAAACTTGTAACATTATCGTAAACAAAAGCTTTATTTTGTAACTTCAGTGTGTATTATGTGCGAACTCCACCATGAAAAGTGGCGGAATAATCTATAAAAACATAATTAATAAACACAACATTCTGGAGATGGATGATGGATAAATCGCTTTCAAGCAAGATTTTTGTAGGCTTGTTTGCTGGTCTTCTGATCGGTACGGCAATCCAGTACTTATTTAGTGGAATTGCTATTTTTGATACTTACCTTCTTGGTGCTGCTGAAGGCGCTGGTGGTATGTTTGTATCGTTGATCAAATTACTTGTAGTGCCTTTAGTATATGTGTCAATCGTATGTGGTATTGTCGATCTAAAAGACATCACTGCATTTGGTCGTCTTGGTGGTAAAACTTTTGCTCTTTACATTATCAACACCATTATCGCGATCGCAGCGGCTCTAACCGTTGGTATGATTTTCCAACCAGGTGCTGATGCCAATCTAGCGGGTACTATCTCAGAGAGCGTTAAGCTAACGACAACTGAAACACCCGATATTTTCTCTCTAGTCGTCAACATTGTACCAAGCAACCCTGTACAGGCTTTTGCTAACGGTGACATGCTACAAATCATCTTTATGGCGATTCTGACTGGCCTTGCTATTCAAGCGCTTGATTCACGCGGTGGCCCTGCTATCCGTACTTTCAAGATGGCTAACGAAATCATGATGAAGCTTGTTGGTCTGGTTATGAGCCTAGCGCCATACGGTGTATTCGCTCTGATGATTCAACTAGGCGCGACTCTAGACGCAAACACGCTTATGTCTGTTGCTGGCTACGTAGCACTCGTTGTAACCATGCTAGTATTCTGGATCTTTATCTTCTACCCAATGGCGGTAGGCATCGCAACGGGTACGTCTCCAAAGGCATTCCTACGTGCGACGCGTGAGCAGATTCTGTTCTCACTATCAACAGCAAGCTCTAACGCTACGATTCCAGTAACAATGCGTACCCTAACTGAGAAACTAAACGTTTCTAAATCGGTTGCAGGTTTTGGTGTACCACTAGGTGCAACAATGAACATGTCTGGTGTATCTATTTACATCGCATTGGCAACTATCTTCGTCGCTAACGCATTTGGTCAGCCTATCAATACAGCAGATGTGTTTACTCTAGGTCTAACTATCTTGCTTCTATCGATTGGCGCGGGTGGTGTACCAGGTGGCGGTGTTGTTATGGTTGGTGTTCTACTTCACCAACTAGGTCTTCCACCAGAAGGTCTAGCTATTATCGCAGCGGTTGACCGTATCAACGATATGTTCTGTACGTCTTCAAACGTAGTAGGCGACACAGCGGTGAACACCATTGTTGCTAAAAGCGAAGGCGAAATCGGTAAAGATGAAATAGAAGCAGAAGCGAAACCAGTTCAAGCGAATGCTTAATTCTTAAAACCTTGATGTTAGAAAACGAGCTTTAGGGCTCGTTTTTTTTTTGCATTTTTTTTCACTTCTCCCTTGAAAAGAGATTTGGCGCCCTTATCTATTGGGCATAAGAGAAGCAAACATAATTATTTTTGTTTGTGAGCAAGGGTTGAAACCCGATTCTCAATCCCCCACATAGGGGATATAGCAAAACGAAAATAGAAATTTATTCGGAGATAGCCTGATGGGTAAAATCATTGGTATTGACTTAGGTACTACAAACTCATGTGTTGCTGTACTAGACGGCGACAAACCACGCGTAATCGAAAACGCAGAGGGTGAGCGTACCACAGCGTCAGTAATTGCATACACAGACGGTGAGACGCTAGTAGGTCAACCTGCTAAACGTCAAGCAGTTACTAACCCAGAAAACACGCTATTTGCAATCAAGCGTTTGATCGGTCGTCGTTTTGAAGACGAAGAAGTACAACGTGACATCGAAATCATGCCATACAAAATTGTTAAGGCTGACAACGGTGATGCTTGGGTAGAAGCGAAAGGCCAAAAAATGGCAGCTCCTCAAGTTTCTGCTGAAGTACTTAAGAAAATGAAGAAAACTGCTGAAGACTTCCTAGGTGAGGAAGTAACTGGCGCAGTTATCACAGTTCCTGCTTACTTTAACGATGCTCAGCGTCAAGCAACTAAAGATGCTGGCCGTATCGCAGGTCTAGAAGTTAAACGTATCATCAACGAACCAACTGCAGCAGCGCTAGCATACGGTCTTGATAAGTCAGGCGGCGACCGCACTATCGCGGTATACGACCTTGGTGGTGGTACATTCGATATCTCTATCATTGAGATTGACGAAGTAGAAGGCGAGAAAACGTTCGAAGTACTAGCAACTAACGGTGATACTCACCTTGGTGGTGAAGACTTTGATAACCGCATGATCAACTACCTAGTTGATGAGTTCAAGAAAGAGCAAGGTATCGATCTTAAGAAAGATCCTCTAGCAATGCAGCGTGTTAAAGAAGCGGCAGAAAAAGCGAAAATTGAGCTTTCTTCTACGACTCAAACTGACGTAAACCTACCTTACGTTACTGCTGATGCGACTGGTCCTAAGCACATGAACGTTAAAGTGACTCGTGCGAAACTAGAATCTCTAGTTGAAGACCTAGTTCAACGCTCACTTGAGCCGCTAAAAGTTGCTCTAGCAGATGCTGACCTATCAGTAAACGACATCACTGACGTTATCCTTGTTGGTGGTCAGACTCGTATGCCTATGGTTCAAGCTAAAGTTGCTGAGTTCTTCGGTAAAGAAGCGCGTCGCGACGTAAACCCTGACGAAGCAGTAGCAATGGGTGCTGCAGTTCAAGGTGGTGTACTTGCTGGTGAAGTGAAAGACGTACTTCTACTAGACGTTACTCCTCTGTCTCTAGGTATTGAGACAATGGGTGGTGTAATGACTAAACTTGTTGAGAAGAACACGACTATCCCAACGAAAGCGAACCAAGTTTTCTCTACAGCAGAAGACAACCAGAACGCGGTAACTATCCACGTTCTTCAAGGTGAGCGTAAGCAAGCGATGTACAACAAGTCTCTAGGTCAATTTAACCTAGAAGGTATTCAGCCTGCTCCGCGTGGTATGCCACAAATCGAAGTAACTTTCGACCTAGATGCGGATGGTATTCTTCACGTTTCAGCGAAAGACAAGCAGACTGGTAAAGAGCAGAAGATCACTATCCAAGCTTCTGGCGGTCTAAGCGACGAAGAAATCGAGAAAATGGTTCAAGAAGCCGAAGCTAACAAAGAAGCGGACAAAAAGTTCGAAGAATTAGCAAGTGCTCGTAACCAAGCTGACCAAATGATTCACGGTACTCGTAAGCAAGTAGAAGAAGCGGGTGACGCTCTACCAGCTGAAGAGAAAGAGAAGATTGAAGCAGCGATCTCTGAACTTGAAGATGCTCGTAAAGGCGAAGACAAAGAAGCGATTGACGCTAAAGTACAAGCGCTTATGGCTGCGGCTCAGAAGCTAATGGAAATTGCTCAACAGCAAGCACAAGCACAACAAGCGGGTGACGCTGGTGAACAGTCTAAGCAAGATGACGACGTAGTTGACGCAGAGTTCGAAGAAGTAAAAGAAGACAAGAAGTAATTCTTGAATCTGATTTAACTTGAATATGATGCGGGCGTTTGAGGAGACTCATACGCCCGTATGTTTGTAAATTATGTCCATCTAACTAAAAGTGTCTTTTTAGCGTGAAGTCGTTAAAATTCAGAGCCATTAGTTAGATCGATATAACACCAGGCGGTGTTGACCGTTTGCAGTAATAAATTTGGTGACGAAAAACATGTCAAAACGTGATTTTTACGAAGTATTAGGCGTAAGCCGCGATGCATCAGAGCGTGATATTAAAAAGGCGTATAAGCGTCTAGCTATGAAGTTCCACCCAGACCGCAATCAGGGTGACGAGAGCGCCGCAGATAAGTTTAAAGAAGTAAAAGAAGCGTATGAAATCCTGCTCGACCCACAAAAGAGAGCAGCCTACGACCAGTATGGTCATGCCGCGTTTGAACAAGGTGGTATGGGCGGCGGCGGCTTTGGTGGCGGCGGTGCAGATTTCGGTGACATCTTTGGTGATGTATTTGGTGACATCTTCGGTGGTGGTCGTCGTGGCGGCGGTCAGCAACGTGCGCAGCGTGGTGCAGATCTACGCTACAACATGGAGTTGTCGCTAGAAGAAGCGGTTCGTGGTGTCTCGAAAGAAATTGATGTACCTACGCTTGTTCACTGTGACTCTTGTGAAGGTAGCGGTGCGAAAAAAGGCACATCAGCAGAGACGTGTGGCACCTGTCACGGTCACGGCCAAGTGCAAATGCGCCAAGGTTTCTTCGCGGTTCAGCAGACCTGTCCAACCTGTCACGGTAAAGGTAAGATCATCAAAGACCCATGTAATGTGTGTCATGGTCAAGGTCGTAAACAGAAGACGAAAACTCTTAATGTTAAGATTCCTGCTGGCGTGGACACAGGTGATCGCATCCGTCTTTCTGGTGAAGGTGAAGCGGGAGAAATGGGAGCACCAGCCGGTGACCTATACGTTCAGGTTCACGTGAAAGAGCACCATATTTTCGAGCGAGATGGTAACAACCTTTACTGCGAGGTTCCGGTTAGCTTTGCTATGGCTGCGCTAGGCGGAGAGGTTGAAGTCCCTACACTGGATGGTCGCGTTAATCTGAAAGTACCGTCAGAAACTCAAACCGGTCGTATGTTCCGTATGCGTGGTAAAGGTGTTAAGGGTGTTCGCGGTGGCGGCATTGGTGATCTTATCGTTAAGCTTGTCGTGGAAACGCCAGTTAACCTAAGTTCTCGTCAAAAAGAGCTGCTTAAAGAGTTTGAAGAATCATGTGGTGGTGAAGCTGCGACAAAGCACAAGCCTAAATCTGAAGGCTTCTTCAACGGAGTGAAAAAGTTCTTTGATGACCTAACCAGCTAATGGTTTGATTCAACTGTAAAAGCCTGCCTACGCGCAGGCTTTTTTATTGCCAGCATTTTATCGGGCTGTACTCTCCAGCCTGATTTAGGCTGAGGAATTGGTACCTTTCTCCACCGCATTCGTCGCTCGTCTGGGATTGAATGGGGTGGGCTTTTATGGTGTAGCGGTTTTCTGTCGCTGATATCGAGAAAGAAAACTGACGGACATTGGTTTTACACCAAGCACAGTCGCCGTCTGACAGCACATTTTCCGCGGCCAATGCGTAACTTCCCCGGTACTGACGCTCCAGTTCGAGCTGAATTTTCGCTAAGTCGCTAATGGCTGCAGCGCGATGCGCCTTGAGAATTTGACGCTGATAGCTTGGATAGAGAATAGCGGCAAAAATGGCCATCAGCATGACGACGACTAATAACTCGATCAATGTCATACCCGTTGGTCTAATGTTGCTCGTTTTTGAATACGTCATTTGAATCTGCTTCTAGCCTTATTATTTGTTTATTTTCATAATCTTATTGGCTGTTAAGGTCACTTCAAGAATGGTTGTGTGTAGACATTGATTTACATGATGAAGTGGAAAACGTCTCTCGGCTTTGCTCTGTTTGAGCTACTCATTTGGCTGATTTTAATCGCCTTGCTTATGTCAGCAGCAATTCCGAGTATGTTGCAGATGAGTCATGCGCTTCAGATGAAGCGTGCCGCGAATGAGCTCAAGGGTTTTATGATGCAGAGCCGTTCTGAGGCGATCGCAAGGAATCAAGATCTCTGGGCTCACATTACTGACCTTGGTTCTGAACAACAAGCTGGGTTATGGCGAATAACCTTGACGGATTCAGAGGTTGTCGACAGTGGGGAAACCATACTTTTAATCGACGGTCGCACATTTGCTTCGATAAAACTGAGTTGGAATTACACTAGCGACAGAATCCGATTTTATGGGGTACGCGGTCGAGTTGAGAACGGCAGTCTTGAAATCTTTGTGGAGGGGGAAAGCGATCATAAGCTGCGACTAAAGAGTTCATTTTTTGCCAATAGGGTGGTGGTTTGTGCTGAGGGAGCAGAGCATTTTGGTTATGCGGCTTGCTAGCCACAACACTCAGTACGGTTCGTCACTGATTGAAATACTGGTGGCGTCATTGATGGGCGTGATGACGTTGGGGGTCGTCGGCTCAATTCTTTTGGCAAGTCTTCAAATTACTGAGCATCGAGGTGAGCGTTTACTTCTGGTCGACAGTATAGAAAGTGTCATGTTGCACATTAAGCAGGATACAAGACGTGCAGGATTCAATGATGCACGAGGCGTATCGGTTAGGCTTGTTGGAAGTACCAAAACGATCTATGTGAGTCCTGCTAGTCAACAGCTTGGTTATGTCTATCGAGCCGCTTCTTCCGTTGAAGGACCATTTCGCAATGTATTTTTTAAGTATTACGTTTCAACCACTTCGTCAGTTGGTCAGCTGAAAATATGCGAGAAGCATACGTCTGCACCTTTAGACATCGCTTCAGCGGCTGAATCAGGTTTACTCGGTAACTGCTATAACCTCTTCGATCCCAAACTTATCTCTGTCTCTGAATTCGAAGTCTCAACGGAAGTCATTAGTGAACACGCAAGGGCTAGTCAGCTTGTTTCTGTTCGCTTAGCGGGTCAGTTAACTCAAACGCCGGAGGTAAATTACTCCTCTCAGATAACCGTGCGAGTAAGGAACGATTAGTGAAGCAGAAAGGCATAGTGACATTGATCTTGAGTAGCGTATTACTAACAGCGGCTTTAGGCGTGTCTATGGGGCTTTTTAGAGGGGTATTTTTTCACATTAAACAGGCACAGAATCAGATTAAGTTAAGTCAAACTCACTGGTTAGTTGAAGGGGGGATAGAGTGTGCCTTTGCCCGAATAAAGCGACAACCGAATGTGCTAGTTCTAGTGTCGCCAGTAGAAAGAGAGGGGCTTTTCAATGATTGTCTGAGAGCGATGGAGTTAGATGAATTATTGGTTGAGCCGCTAGACAGCCAACGCTTTGTCATTCGTGCTGCAAGGCGAAATTATGGTATCAGCAGGCGTTTTTATTATGGTGAGCAATTCACTGATGAGACCATTCAGCCTGCGGCAACCCATTCGAACGAGGAAAACACCGTGATTCGCTGGCTAAATGGAGGTTGGAATGCGGAATAGGCAAACCGGTTTTAGCCTTATAGAAGTTCTTATCACTATGTTGCTAAGTGGAATGACATCATTGGCGTTGGTACAACTTCAGGTATACATAGAGCAGAGAGCCGAGTTTGCGGTGGATAGTGTAACAGCATTAAATATCGCTGAGCAGCAAGCCGAGCGGCTAAGAAGTCACGCTGTTTTTCTCGGTGTGGGTTCGTTAGCGAGCGGCACCGATTCCAGCTCACACTCAAAATTCCAATTGGCGTGGCAGATTCAGAGTATGTCGTGGCCATCGTCAGTAAACCTTAAACAAGTCGAAGTGTACGTTGAATGGAATGACCGACTAGGGCAGCCCCAAATGGTTACCCTGAAGACGATGTTTTCTGATTAACAACAAGCATGCCGCATCAGTTTCATATCAATGCCGTATCAGCGCTTATAACTCAAAATCGAGATCTATGTTTTACGTTTTGGTTTCAAAATTGTTTCATATCGTGATGGATATTTGTATTAGCTTTGTTGCACGTTAATGGTGTTTTTGCAAAATATGTCTCCAATTATGGAAAAACATACAGAATCTTGTGCTTTTAGTAAGGCTATTTTATAGAATGACAGTCGAATCATAGGCTGACAAAACAATTACAAGAAGCCTTAGGCAACAACATCAAATATGGAGTTACCATGAGTAACCAAGCAGTAAATAAGGCGCCATCCTCGAAGCCGAGTGGGATGGATCGCTTCTTAAACTTTATCGAACGCGCAGGTAACAAGATCCCAGATCCTGCCATTTTGTTTTTCTGGGCACTTGTTATTACTTGGGCTGCGTCAGCGTTGCTCTCCAACGTTACATTTGACCTGATCAATCCACGTTCGGGTGAAGCTCTTGCAATTAATAACCTTTTGACTGGCGAATCTTTAGCAAGCTTTCTCGCGAATATGGTGACAACCTTTACTGGTTTTGCACCGCTAGGCATCGTGTTAGTCGCGATGTTAGGTGTTGGTGTTGCTGACTCTTCTGGCTTTATTACAACTGGCCTTAAGAAGATGCTTAACTTCACTCCAGCGAAGTTGCTGACTCCAATGCTAATTCTGGTTGCGATCGTTTCGCACACAGCGGCAGATGCGGGCTACGTTCTGGTTATTCCACTAGGTGGTATCATCTTCCATGCGGCAGGTCGTCACCCTCTAGCGGGTATTGCGGCGGCGTTTGCGGGTGTATCAGGTGGCTTCTCAGCTAACTTCATTCCTTCAGGTATTGATCCGCTACTTGCTGGCTTTACACAGACAGCGGCTCAGGTTCTCGATCCAGAATATGTCGTAAACCCACTAGCAAACATCTTCTTTACTGGCCTATCTTCAGTGATCATTGTTGCTATCGGTTGGTACGTGACTGAGAAAATCATCGAACCTCGTCTAGCAAATACGCCTATCGATGAAGATGCGGAAAAAGCACCAGATCTTGGTTCTTTCTCAGAGCTAGAATCAAAAGCGTTCCGTTACGCTGGTTGGGCTATGATGGCGGGTATCGCGCTACTTATCGCTGCGATCATTCCTGAGAATTCAGCACTACGTTCTCCAGCGGGTGAGATTACGGCGTTCTCTGCACCGCTGATGAAATCGATTGTTCCGCTGATCTTTATTTTGTTTATCATCCCAGGCTACGTATATGGCCGTGTTTCAGGTACGTTCAAGACAAGTAACGACATCATTAAAGCGATGGCTGACACTATGTCTACAATGGGCGCGTACATTGTTATGTCGTTCTTCTGTGCACAGTTCCTATCGGCGTTCGCTCAGTCAAACATCGGTACTATGCTAGCGCTTTACGGTGCTCAAGGCCTGAAAGCCATGAACCTACCGGGTGAAGCAACAATCATTGGTATGATTCTACTGACTGCATCTGTAAACCTACTTATTGGTTCTGCGTCAGCGAAGTGGGCTCTGATTGGTCCAATCCTAGTTCCAATGCTAATGGCAGTAGGTATCTCTCCTGAGCTATCTCAAGCGGCATACCGTGTTGGTGACTCGGTGTCTAACATCATTTCACCTCTGATGGTATTCTTCCCGCTAGTTGTGGTTTACTGTCAACGTTACGTGAAGTCGACAGGTATCGGTACACTTGCATCGCTAATGATGCCATTCTCGATTGCAATGTTGATCGGTTGGTCAATCTTCCTCGTTGTCTACTGGATGCTAGGCATCCCTCTAGGTATCCAAGCACCATACACTTACAGCATGTAAGAACGCTGAGATTCCTTAGTAACGTTTAATAAAGCGCTGGTTGAAAGACTGGCGCTTTTTTCATTTCGGCGATAAACCAGACAAATAGAGAGTTCTCCTTTCAGATCACTAACTCTTTGAGTAAAATCACCAGCCCACAGCCGCTATGCTAGATTTTGGAGTTCTCTGTGTCAGATTCTCAATTTACCCCTCAAGATGAACGGTTTATGCGCCGCGCTATCGAGCTTGCTGAGCTTGCCGAAGCAAAGGGAGAAGTGCCAGTCGGTGCGGTCTTAGTCAAAGAGGGTAAAATTATTGCTGAAGGCTGGAATGAGTCAATTGGGCAGCATGATGCTACCGCGCACGCTGAGATGCAGACCATTCGTAAGGCGGGCCTTGTGTTGCAGAACTATCGATTACTCGATACCACACTGTATGTAACGTTAGAACCATGTCCTATGTGTGCAGGAGCGTTATTACATAGTCGAGTCAAGCGAATCGTTTTTGGTGCACCTGATCTTAAGGCCGGTGCGGCAGGAACGGTTCTCAACTTGTTTGAGCATCAAGCCGCTTATCATTATGCAGATGTTGAACAAGGGTTACTTGAAGAAGAGTGCCGGTCTCAGTTACAAGCGTTCTTTAAACGTCGACGCAAAGAGAAGAAACAGCAACGTCAGGCAATACGCTTAGAGCAGATGGACGAAACAAGCAGAGACAAAAAGGACTAAAGGAAAGCGGGTCATAAGCAAACATCTTGTTGTTAAGATGTTTGCTATGCGGGGTTATGCTGCAATAACTAATTGCATAAAGGCGCGGTGACGTGCAATCACCTTTTTCTTGTTGTTACTTAGCATGCGCTTACGGCGATTTGCAGCAACGGTCTTGTTAAGGCGTTTTGACTGCATTTTACGTCTAAGCATAAAACAACCTCCTGTTTTGGTTAATGTTTAATCAAACTCTCAAGTGCAGAGAAGCAATTGATTATGTGACGATAGACGTCTTATACATCGCAATTGTTACAATTCCAAGAAACTTCGCAAGTGATCTTGAACACGATATTATCTCTCAGTGAGTAAATAATGATTAAGTGCGCAGAATTTGACCAAAACTGCACACTTAAACATGGGGGCGCCTACTGATTAGTTGATGGCTCGACGAGGGCTTCAGATTCCAATGTTTCGAACTCATCTTCAGCGCTTAGGTTCTCTTCAGACTCTTCCATTTCAGGCAGTTGGATAACCGCGAGATCATCAATGCTGACGTCGCCATTTTCAACCGTCTGCTGTTCGACGTGTCCAATGATGCTCTGGTAGTAGCGGCGAATATTCTCAACATAGCTGCGAGCTTCATCTCCACGAGCAAAACCGTAGCGAGTTTGGCTGTAGTATTTCTTCTGACGCAGCAGTGGCAGACGATCTTTTACGTCAGACCAAGCATCTGGGTTTCCACCTTGCGTTTTGGTTAGTCTACGTGCATCCATCATGTGACCATAACCCACGTTATAGGACGCCAGCGCAAACCAAATTTTTTCATGCTCATCGATCGAGTCTGGAATTCGAGCCACCATTCTGCGCAAGTACTCAACGCCCCCACGAACGGACTGCTCTGGGTCTAGGCGATTGTTTACACCCACACTTTTTGCAGTGGGGAGAGTCAACATCATCATGCCACGTACACCCGTTGGCGATTTAGCTTTAGGGTTCCAGTGTGACTCTTGATAAGCCAGGGCTGCTACAAGTCTCCAGTCAAACTCATCCGAATACTTTTTAAATAGTGGAGACCACTTCGGTAATTTGGAGTCTAGTGCACGAATGAAAGCACGTGTATCAACATAGTCAAAACTGCCAATGTGACCAATGTATTTCTCTTCAAGCGAAGCGAGATGACCCGATTGGTTAACCGCCCCAAAGAACTCTATGACCAAGCCGTATAAGCTCTCATCTTGAGAACGACGTAAGAACCAAGAGATGGGTTGATCTTCTGTCAGCTCAAAGGCGAGGGCAATATCTGGGTAGATTCGTTGTGAGAGCGAAATTTCTACCGAGTCCGCGACAGTAAAGCGCAGCTCTCCAGAGGAGACCTGCTTAAGTAGATCATTTACGTCGGCATTTGGGTCAATATCATAAGACAATTGTGGCTGTTCGGCCTGAATTGTCGCGAGTGTGCGGTTAAAATGAGAGTCGCTGACAATTCTCAGTACATCTTCACCACTGTTGGCTTCAATAAGCTCAGCCTGCTTCTCAAGCAACTGTTCAAGGTTTCTTGGGCGCCAGTTTCCTTTCTTGTATACAAGCTGTTGACTCACGTAGTAGTAGGCAGGCCCTGGGCGGAAGAGTTTTAGACGCTCTGGAGATTGGCTCAAGCCCGCTGCGATTATATCGATTTCACCATTTTTCAGTGCAGGGTATAGGCTTGATATTCTGTATGCCGGTTTCATTTCAAGCTGGACACCGAGTTCATTGGCAAACTCACGCGCAAGTTCGTAATCCAGTCCCGCAGGGCCATCGGGTCCGATAAAGTAAGAAAGTTGATTGTTGAGTGTGCCAACACGCAATACACCACGTTCTTTAATTAAGTCCAACTCACTCTTTGGTTCGGATTCTATTTGGCAACCAGAAAGCACCAAGGCGCTGAATAGCAACGCGCACACAGACTTAAGTTGGTTTAGATAATGCTTTTTCATTAACGACATTCTCATACATCTAGTAGGGCATTTATATCAAAGTGTCATGACAAGGCAAGATAATCAGTCAGGCTTCGGGATAACTGTTCTGGTAATGAGGAATTTTGGTGTATCTCAAATTTGACAAAAAAAATGACGCAAACGGTTGCTTTTGGTGTTACATCACAAAAATAATTGCTATATAATGCGCTCGCAACAGAGAGGTGCAATCGGCATAAGTTCGAAGTGAGATGTTCTAACTTACTGAATTTATTCCAATATCACCTCAGGTCAATAGACCTTAACCAATTGCATAAGAGACCTAAGCACATGAGAATTTTTCGTGGCTCCCCAGCTCTATCTGAATTTCGTGTTAACAAGCTTCTAGAGCTTTGTCGTGAACTAAGTCTGCCAGTAACTGGCATCTACGCAGAGTTCGCTCACTTTACAGCACTATCAGCTGATCTTGATGCGTCTGAAGTTGAGAAACTTGAAAAACTACTGACTTACGGTCCTACAATTGAAGAGCATGAGCCAGAAGGTTTACTTCTGCTTGTGACTCCTCGTCCTGGAACGATCTCTCCTTGGTCGTCAAAGTCGACGGATATCGCGAACAACTGTGGTCTGGACAAAGTGGTTCGCCTTGAGCGCGGTACGGCTTACTACATCGAATCATCAACCGAACTTACTGAACTTCAACTGGTTGAGCTAAAAGCTATCCTTCATGATCGCATGATGGAAGTCATTTTCACGGATTTCGACTCCGCACAAGCTTTGTTCCAAGTTGCTGAGCCTGCGCCAGTCGCGGATGTTGACCTACTTGCAGGTGGTCGTGATGCGCTTGAAAAAGCAAACGTTACCCTAGGCCTAGCTTTGGCCGATGACGAAATCGAATATCTCTATGATGCGTTCGTTAACAAACTTGAACGCAACCCAACTGACATCGAACTGATGATGTTTGCACAAGCAAACTCAGAGCACTGTCGCCATAAGATCTTTAATGCAGACTGGACTATCGACGGCGTCAAGCAAGAGAAGTCTTTGTTTAAAATGATCAAAAACACTTATGAAGTGACACCAGATAACGTGCTGTCGGCTTACAAAGATAATGCAGCGGTTATGGTGGGTTCTGATGTTGGTCGTTTCTTCCCTAATCCAGAAACACGTCAGTATGGCTACAACCATGAGAAAGCACACATTCTCATGAAGGTGGAAACACATAACCACCCAACGGCAATCTCTCCTTGGCCTGGTGCATCTACGGGCTCAGGTGGTGAAATCCGTGATGAAGGTGCAACCGGCATCGGTGGTAAACCAAAAGCAGGTTTAGTTGGTTTTACCACTTCTAACCTACGTATTCCAAACTTTGAGCAGCCTTGGGAAACCGACTTTGGCAAGCCGGGTCGTATCGTTAACGCTCTTGATATCATGCTAGAAGGTCCTCTAGGTGGTGCCGCGTTCAACAACGAATTTGGTCGTCCAAACCTACTTGGTTACTTCCGTACTTACGAAGAGAAAGTGAATTCTCACGCAGGTGAAGAGATCCGTGGATACCACAAGCCAATTATGATTGCTGGTGGTATGGGTAACATCCGTGAAGAGCACGTACAGAAGAAAGAAATCCCAGTAGGAGCAAGCCTAATTGTGCTTGGTGGTCCTGCAATGAATATCGGCCTTGGTGGCG
The DNA here is from genome assembly GCF_050113875.1 of Vibrio sp. TRT 1302. NCBI lineage: Bacteria > Pseudomonadati > Pseudomonadota > Gammaproteobacteria > Vibrionales > Vibrionaceae > Vibrio > Vibrio sp. TRT 1302. The sequence continues at coordinate 34,403 of NZ_JBNJOF010000013.1, forward strand.
GTGCTGCTTCTTCTATGGCATCTGGTCAATCAGCCGAAGATCTCGATTTCGCATCAGTTCAGCGTGAAAACCCAGAAATGGAGCGTCGTTGTCAGGAAGTTATCGACCGTTGTTGGCAGCTAGGTGAAGCAAACCCAATCGCATTTATTCACGATGTTGGTGCTGGCGGTATCTCAAACGCACTTCCAGAGCTTGTTGATGACGGTGAACGTGGTGGTATCTTCCAGCTACGTGACGTACCAAATGATGAACCGGGTATGAGCCCGTTAGAGATTTGGTGTAATGAATCCCAAGAGCGTTATGTATTAGCGGTTGCACCAGAAAATATGGCAGCATTTGATGCTATCTGTAAGCGTGAGCGCGCACCGTATGCTGTTGTTGGTATCGCGACAGAAGAACGTGAATTGAAGCTAGAAGATTCACACTTCGACAACACACCAATCGATATGCCGATGGATGTTCTTCTAGGTAAAACGCCGAAGATGCACCGTGACGCGAAAACGCTGAAAGTGAACAACCCTGCGATTGACCGTCAAGGTATTGAACTAAATGATGCGGTAGAGCGCGTTCTACGCTTACCAACAGTGGCTGAGAAAACGTTCCTTATCACGATTGGTGACCGCACCGTAACCGGTCTGGTGGCTCGTGACCAAATGGTGGGCCCATGGCAAGTTCCAGTCGCAAACTGCGCAGTAACAGCAGCAAGCTACGACACTTACCACGGTGAAGCAATGTCAATGGGTGAGCGCACTCCAGTTGCTCTACTAGATTTTGGTGCATCTGCTCGTCTAGCGGTAGGCGAAGCAATCACAAACATCGCTGCGACCAACATTGGCGACATCAAACATATTAAACTGTCTGCAAACTGGATGTCTCCAGCAGGTCACCCAGGTGAAGATGCGGGTCTTTACGAAGCGGTGAAAGCTGTTGGTGAAGAGCTATGTCCGGCGCTTGGACTGACTATCCCAGTTGGTAAAGACTCGATGTCAATGAAAACCAAGTGGGAAGAGAACGGTGAACAGAAAGAAGTGACGTCTCCGCTGTCTCTAATTATCACTGCATTCGCGCGTGTTGAGGATATTCGTAAGACGATTACACCTCAGCTTCGCACCGATAAAGGTGACACAAGCTTGGTACTTATCGACTTGGGTAACGGTAAGAATCGTCTAGGTGCAACAGCGCTTGCACAGGTGTACAAGCAGCTTGGTGACAAACCTGCTGATGTAGACAATGCAGCTCAACTTAAAGGTTTTTACGAGGGTATTCAGGCTCTTGTCGCAAATGACCAAGTTGTGGCTTACCACGATAAAGGCGACGGTGGTCTATTCGTTACTTTGGCCGAAATGGCGTTCGCAGGTCACTGTGGTATCAATGCTGACATCGCCGCCTTGGGTGACGATACGCTTGCGGTTCTGTTCAACGAAGAGCTTGGTGCCGTGATTCAGGTGAAAAATTCTGACCTAGACACAGTTCTTTCAACCTTGGCAGCAAATGGTCTAGAAACTTGTTCACATGTGATCGGTTCAGTTGATGCTTCTGATGAGCTTGTTATTAAGTCTGGTGATTCAGTCGTTCTTGAGCGTAATCGTACTGAACTGCGTACTATCTGGGCAGAAACTACCCATAAAATGCAGGCACTTCGTGACAATCCAGCGTGTGCGGATCAAGAGTTTGAAGCGAAGAAAGATAACTCAGACCCAGGTCTTAACGTTAAATTGAGCTTCGATGTCAAAGAAGATATTGCCGCTCCGTTCATTGCGACAGGTGCTAAGCCGAAAATGGCTATTCTGCGCGAGCAAGGCGTTAACTCTCATGTTGAAATGGCGGCAGCATTTGACCGTGCAGGTTTTGAAGCGACCGATATCCACATGAGCGATATCCTGACTGGTCAGGCTGTTCTGGACCAATACCAAGGTCTCGTTGCCTGTGGTGGTTTCTCTTACGGTGACGTATTGGGTGCAGGGGAAGGCTGGGCGAAGTCTATCTTGTTCAATGAACAAGCGCGCAATCAGTTTGAAGGTTTCTTCAACCGTGAAGATACCTTCTCGCTGGGGGTATGTAATGGCTGTCAGATGCTGTCTAACCTAAAAGAGCTGATCCCTGGTGCAGAACTATGGCCAAGATTCGTACGCAATGAATCTGAGCGTTTTGAAGCGCGCTTTAGTTTAGTCGAAGTTCAGAAGTCAGATTCTGTGTTCTTCGATGGTATGGCGGGTTCGCGTATGCCAATCGCTGTGTCTCATGGTGAAGGGCGTGTTGAAGTTCGTGGTGCGGAGCATCTAGCAGCGATTGAAGCGTCTGGTACTGTTGCTGTGCGTTACGTGGATAACCATGGCAATCCAACTCAGCAATACCCGAACAACCCGAATGGTTCTCCAAATGCGATTACAGGCCTGACAACAACGGATGGTCGTGTGACTATTATGATGCCTCACCCAGAGCGTGTGTTCCGTACAGTGGCAAACTCTTGGGCTCCTGAAGGTTGGGGTGAAAACGGTGCTTGGATGCGTATGTTCCAAAACGCACGTAAGAATGTGGGCTAATCACCAAAGGTGAGTCTGACCCAAAATGAAAAGCGCTGGTGAGAGACTGGCGCTTTTTTTTTGGGCTCGATCTCTTCAGCTCCCTCGTAAAAAACTTGCAGCGTTATGCGGACTTTTGTGCTCTAATACCGCGCTTACCAAGGGATGGTGTTAAACAGCTCAGCTTAGATGGAGTTATCAAGTTGACCGAATCCCTGATTAATCCCTTAGGAAATGAATTAAATGTCTAAAAATCCAAAATTTGCTATTCGCACTTCTGAAAAACGTAACGGTTGGACTGCTGAAATCACTCGCCAAGTGACTTCTCGTAAAACTGTCGTTTCTAAGCGTGAAATGGCTTTTGAAAGCCAAGAGCTTGCTCAAGCGTGGGCAGAGAAAGAACTTGCTGGTTTCGTTAAAAACCAAGCAGAGCGCAACGAACGTAAAGCGGTTCAACGTCAAGAGCGTTTAGAGCGTGAAGCACGCCTAGCTCGTGAAGCTGAAGAAAGAAAAGCACGTCGTTTAGCTCAACGCGCAGCTGATGCTGACGAAGAGTAAAGATTGCTTCTACATATAAAAAACCGCCAAACGGCGGTTTTTTTATCTCTGATCTAGCGCGTTTAGCGAAACTGACCTGCTTCCGGCAAAAAGTCAAAGCCAGCGGTTGATAATTTCGCTTCTAACGCGACTCTATCAATATCGAAAAACGCGGCGAGCTTATCTAAGTCGCCAGCAAAATCGTCACGCAGCTTCATGTTGATGATACTCATCAGCATAACTGGGTCCATTGACTCAAAGTTCGCTAAGTTCATTACTTATCCTCGAAATCTGAAATAAGTAAGTTTGCCGCAGCAAATGCTGCTTTTTCTCGAGTTTCCTTTGGTAAGGACTCATCAGCAGCGATATCATTTAACGCTCTAACTGCACATGAGATAGCTTGTGGGACATAAGCTTGATCTCCACTACCAATCTGGGCATAAAGCTCACGAATTAGATCACAACAGCCGTATACTTGCATGGACTTCACTCCAATAAATAGTCACTGCTGTCAAATATACACAGTCGCTCAAAGAAACTCAAAGCAGGTGCTTGTCCTAGCTCAAGGGTTACCATTAGCTGTCGAATATCTGTTCAATGTTATGTCCTGTTTAACTGTTGCTCTAACTGAAAGGTCACTTCTGGTGACAAGTTGAGTTGTTTAGCGAGTTCTTGGAGATAGGCCTTCTCCATAAAGTTTTGTTCATCAATCACGATCAGCGAAGCGAGATATATTTCAGATGCTTGCTGAGGTGAGCGTGCTAAACGCGCAATTTCAGTCGGATCGAGTGGCTTATTCAGCTCTGAATGAAGGAAATTTTGCAGTTGAAGATCTGCCCCCGCTTGTTTTAGTGTCAGCTCAATTCGTTCCATTTCTTGCTGATCGACATGACCATCGGCTTTCGCTGCTGCAATCATCGCAGTTAAGATCAGTTCGCTGTGGATGTTATCTTCAGCATTAAAGGTATCTTGCTGAGCATTGTGGTTTGGTATCGAGGCGTTTTTATCCTGATAGTCGTTATACACCTTGTACGCCAAAGCGCCTAACGCAGCGACACCGCCAATTTTAAGTGCATTTTTGCCGAGTTTTTTGCTCTTCTTTGAACCCATCAGAAGGGAAACCAAACCGCCGCCGACGGCGCCAGATCCCAGTGATTTTAAAGTGCCTGAACTGGATTGTTGTTTGATGTGTTGTTGGCCTTGTTTAACAAGGTCGGAGTTAAGTGCTTGATTGAGTAAACTTTTGAGATCCATCGCGTGCCTCCATTGGTTGTTAGCACCATAACAGGGGCAAGATGAATGGAAGATTAATATTAGTCGAGGGAATAAAAAAGACGAGCACGTGGCTCGTCTTTTTGTCTTTGGTTCAGCGGATTCCAAATTTGCGTGTTGGGAGTTCGAATTTCTCCACCCCTGCCACTTTCATTTCTGGATGATATTCACATCGTAATATATTGATATTTTACATGATGAACTTTTGTTTTATACGCTGCTGTTGCAAGTATGATGCAGGGTGAAATTATGGCAATTGCAGAATTTAGGCTTTTATATAGTGCTTTAGCGGCGATTTATGGTGAGGTGACGGGGAAGGTTGACTCGGAGCGGGTGTATCGAACTGTGGTCCCGTTAGTGTTAAATGCCATTGACGCTGGCGCAAAATATAACGATAAGGAAATTCAGGATGCAGTTGATGTACTTCATAAGTTGGCTCCTTACGGTATTAGAAGAATGCAATTCAAGCGTGACTATTTACAATCAATAGATGGGCTAAAACGCTTGCCTCGCAATCCAGATATGCTTTCTCCAGCTTATTGGTGGTAACTATGGGTAACAAGGTTATTTTTTATATTGTTATAACGCTGATGATTTTTAGTCGCGTAGCGCTTTTAACATTAACTGACGGGGCGTTGCTGCGTGAGCAATTTATACTAACAAACGTTTATTCAGTGGGTAGTGATGTAATTATTCTTCTAGGTTTATACCTCAGTGCATACAAAAAAAACGTGCCTTATATTTTTGCGCTAGTCATTGTGATTAATACAATCGTATTTGCGCTATACACCGTTAATGACATGCATAGTGTAGCTATGACAGAGAGTGAAAACATAGCTTTATGGGGTACTTGGTTTGTTTATTACTCCATGATATTAAAAAGCCTATTTTCGCTAGTTAAAAGGCAACCGTTAGTTAGCTAGAATAACAAAGGCCCAGTTAATCGAACTGGGCCTTCTAGATTGCGAATTCGTGTTTCTTGGTCTTTCTGGACGTGCTTAAACTTTTAACTGTCTATTTTAGGTCATTCTAAGTGGTTGCTTTGTTGTGATGTTAGGCGGTTTTACTCTTCCGCGTAGCCGTGAATGCTAAGTAGATTACCGTCTAGGTAAGCTTCTTTACCATCTTTCATGACCAAGCGCTCTTCGACTAACCACTTAACGACCATAGGATAGATTCGGTGTTCTTGTGTTTGAACGCGCTCAGTCAATGTGTCTACGGTATCTTCATCGAAGATGGGTACTTTCGCTTGTAGAATCACAGGACCGCCATCCAGCTGTTCTGTAACAAAATGAACGCTAGTACCGTGTTCTTCATCGCCTGCGTGAATTGCACGTTGGTAAGTGTTCAACCCAGGGTATTTAGGCAGTAATGAAGGGTGGATGTTGATCATTCGACCCATGTAGTGGCGAACAAACTCGCCACTAAGGATTCGCATGTAGCCAGCAAGTACGATGACATCAGGTTTGTACTCATCGATTTGCTTCATTAACTCATGGTCGAAAGCATCACGGGTATCGAAGCTTTTTGGATCAAGAAAATGAGCCCCAGCCTCAGCCATTTTCGCACGTTCTAACGCGTACGCATCGGCCTTGTTTGAAAACACGGCTGTGACACGGCCACCAGTAATACTGGTATTACAAGCGTCAATGATTGCTTGTAAGTTTGAACCGTTTCCTGATACTAAAACAACGATACTTTTCATACTTGATTGAACTCTACTTGAATACTAGTTAATTTCTACTTGCTCTTCGCCTGATGCTGCGTTGGCAATCTCACCGATGATCCAAGCGTTTTCGCCTTCAGCTTTTAGCAGTTCAACTGCCGCGCTTGCTTGGTCTTGAGGTAGAGCAACAATAAGGCCCACGCCACAGTTAAATGTGCGGTACATTTCGTGAGTGGTTACGTTGCCTTTTTCTTGTAGCCATTTAAAAATAACTGGCCATTCCCAACTGCTACCATCTACAACGGCTTTGGTACCTTCTGGCAGTACGCGAGGAATGTTTTCCCAGAAACCACCACCTGTAATGTGAGAAATCGCATGGATGTCGTGTTTCTCAATCATTTTTAGTGCTGATTTGATGTAAATCTTGGTCGGCTCTAATAGGTGCTCACCGATTGTGCGGCCAGCTAGCTCTTCGCTTTTGTCTGCGCCAGATACTTCAAGGATCTTACGGATTAGTGAGTAACCGTTTGAGTGAGGGCCACTTGAACCAACGGCAATCAGGGCATCACCAGCGGCGACTTTAGTACCATCAATTACGTCTTCTTTTTCTACAACGCCAACACAGAAACCTGCAACGTCGTAGTCTTCACCTTCGTACATGCCCGGCATTTCTGCGGTTTCGCCACCAATAAGAGCACAACCCGCTTGAACACAGCCATCAGCAATACCTGAGACAACGTCAGCCGCAGTGTCTACGTCAAGCTTACCCGTTGCATAGTAGTCTAGGAAAAATAGTGGCTCAGCACCTTGAACGATAAGGTCGTTCACACACATAGCAACAAGATCGATGCCGATTGTGTCATGCTTTTTCATATCCAAAGCAAGGCGCAGTTTTGTACCCACACCATCTGTACCAGATACTAGAACTGGTTGCTTATATTTAGTTGGTAGTTCACACAATGCGCCAAAACCACCAATTCCACCCATTACTTCTGGGCGACGTGTACGTTTTACAGCACCTTTAATACGGTCAACAAGCGCGTTGCCTGCATCAATATCTACGCCAGCGTCTTTATAGCTAAGAGATGTGTTATCAGCACTCACAGGGAAGTCCTCGGTTTTAAGTTGGATATGAAAACGGCGCTATTCTAACAGTGGATAAACCTATATAGCAAACGTTTGCGCAAGTTTTTTCTTTTGCGCTATGACAAGAAATTGAGAACGAAATCGTTTATAATCTGGAGGTTTGTTTAAATTTTACCTGATATCCGGAGATGGAAATGAAAGTTGTTGAAGTAAAACACCCTCTTGTGAAGCACAAACTTGGTCTAATGAGAGAAGGTGATATCAGCACTAAGCGCTTTCGTGAGCTAGCGACAGAAGTTGGAAGCCTATTAACTTATGAAGCGACAGCGGATTTTGAAACGGAAAAAGTAACCATTGAAGGTTGGAACGGTCCAGTTGAAGTGGACCAAATCAAAGGTAAAAAAGTAACAGTAGTGCCAATCCTACGTGCAGGTCTAGGCATGATGGATGGCGTTCTTGAGCATATGCCAAGTGCACGTATCAGTGTTGTTGGTATCTACCGTGATGAAGAGACACTAGAGCCAGTACCGTACTTTAACAAGCTAGCGTCTAACATGGATGAGCGTATTGCTCTTATTGTTGACCCAATGCTAGCAACTGGCGGTTCTATGATCGCAACGATTGACCTTATAAAAGAGAAAGGTTGTAAAGCTATCAAGGTGCTTGTTCTTGTCGCGGCTCCTGAAGGTATCGAAGCGCTAGAAAAAGCACACCCAGACGTAGAGCTTTACACTGCGGCAATCGACCAAAAGCTAAATGACAAAGGCTACATCGTCCCTGGTCTTGGTGATGCGGGTGACAAGATCTTCGGCACACAATAATCGAAGATTTTAATGATTGCGAAAGAGAGCCATCAGGCTCTCTTTTTTTTGGTCGTAATCTAGAGAATTCAGGGCTGAGCCCTATGGATAACGAGTGTGTCTATGTGAGTAATTCTACTCGCTAGCGAATCGTCTCGAGTCTTACTTCTTCAAACTCAACGTGCCGCCTTGTGGCTTAGCTGGGCGCTGCGCTTTTTCTGAAGTGGGTTTGTAGAAAGTCTTTTTAGCAGGCTTGCCTTTCGATTCTGCTTGTTGGTCACTATTGCGACCTTTCTTAGAGTTTGGAGCATGGCGGAACTCTTCAGCGTTGCGACCTTTAAAGGTACGTTGCTTTTGGTTGCGACGTGCTTTCGACTCTTGATTCTCTTCACGGCTGTCAAATAGTTTCGCGTCAGTTGCTCGACGAATGCGTTTACCTTTCGCGTCGATCTTAGACGCTTCTTCTGTGCCACTTGAGTCTTCACACATAGCAAGAATTTCAGAGACTTCTGCATCGGTTAGGTAGCGCCATTGTCCATTGGGAATACCATCAAGCGAAATGTTCATGATGCGGACGCGGCGAAGTTTAAAGACTTCGTAGCCGAGTGCTTCACACATACGACGTATTTGACGGTTAAGGCCCTGAGTTAACACGATACGGAATGAGTATTTAGTCTCTTTTACAACTTTACAAGGCAAGGTTACGGTATCAAGAATGTTGACGCCGGAAGACATCTTGTTAATGAAGTCATCACTGATTGGCTTATCGACACGAACAACATACTCCTTCTCGTGGTTGTTACCCGCACGGAGGATCTTATTAACGATGTCACCATCATTGGTTAGGAAGATAAGACCGTCAGAAGGCTTGTCGAGACGACCAATTGGGAAAATACGTTTTTTATGGCCGACAAAGTCGACAATGTTGCCAGGTATATCGCGTTCGGTGGTACAAGTAATACCCGTTGGCTTATTCAGAGCGATATAAATAGGTTTGTCGACTGTGGCTGAAATTGGTTTGTCATCAACACGAACGTCGTCACCTGATTGAACCTTAGTTCCCATTTCAGGTACGAGACCATTAATTGTTACGCGGCCTTGTTCAATCAGTCGGTCTGCTTCTCTTCGTGAACAGAATCCCGTCTCACTGATGAATTTATTCAGGCGTTTACCAGTATCTTGTGTCATGTTGTTCTCCTAACGTTTCACAACGGCGGTTAATAAAATGTGCTGATCAAAATATCAACACAGAGAGGGCGCGCATTCTAGCACCGAGCGACAAGTTAACCCAGACGTTTTTGATGTCGTTCGCGCGTTTCTATTTTTTTCTCAGCGCTTTTCCTGAGGAGAACATAAACTGCACCAGTCCCGCCATGAAAGCGTTGAGCACTATGAACACACTGAACTTCTTTGATTTGTTTTAACCACTGAGCAACGAAACTCTTCATTAGAGCTGGTGGATTTGAACGTTCCCCTTTGCCGTGAACAATGACAACGGTACGGATATCCATACGCATACATTGTTTTAGGAACTTAACCACTTCATCCCGAGCTTGTTCTAGTGTTCTTTTATGCAAGTCTAATCTAGCCTGAATAGGATATTTGGCTAGACGCAGCTTTTTATACACGCCATCTTGGACACCATCACGTTTGAACTCGATGACGTCGTCGGGCTTGATCATTTCCGCGTGGTCGATAGACAAATATTCAGGATCATCTTCAGTCAGCCAAATTGCGGCTTCGCGTTTGGCGAGTTGAGCATCCGTTACTTGATGGTGTTTTTTATGTTCGGTTGTATCTTGCTTGAGAGGTTTTACATCCCCCATCATTTGTTGAAACAAACCGAATTCATCGTCTTGAGACATCACGAGATCTCAGCATGGGAAATTAATAACAATATTATACCCAACAGGCGAAGGGAGTGGTCAAGATTTTGTAGCGAGGAAATAAAAAACCGAAGCAGACAATGTATCTACTTCGGTGCATAGCGAATTATCTATTCCGAGAAATAGGGCTAAGCGATTCTAGTGAGGAGATTTGTCGTTCATCACTTTGTAGACGATGAAACCGCCATAGAATAGCATTAGACCTAAGGCTCCAAAGATAACAATCATTGAAGATAGTCCTACCGCATTACCAAATAGGAGATCAAGCCAAAAGTCCATAGTTCCTCCGTTGAATACAAAATGAGATGACAGGGCTTAAGGTAAACCTAGGTTAAATATGCAACACTGATCTGGATCAATTGTTGTTATTAGGTTGCTATTTTGTTTGTCTTGATGTGTTTTTGCTCACACTTTGTCGCCCGTCGATGATGTTTTAGTCAAACGAACTTAATTTTTCAAAAAGTTAGCTAAAATGGCTTGCGTATGTGCTGAGAATCCGTAATATACGCTTCCGTTGACGGGCAATAAGCCTGAAGAGACAACTCGGTGAATAGCGCAGCTTGGTAGCGCATCTGGTTTGGGACCAGAGGGTCGGGGGTTCGAATCCCTCTTCACCGACCACATTTAGAAAGCCGTAGCAGAAATGCTACGGCTTTTGTCGTTTAAGGGTGGGCGGAATAAGCTCATTAGTACTTAAATTCACATTGAGCTTTGGTGCTTTGCGACAACTGAGATATTTTGAAGCCATTATCTTTGAGTAATTGCAGGACGCTTTGCTCACCGAGTAAGTGCAGCGTGCCGACCACAACGACATAACTTCCTTTATTGTCAGGAAGCCAGTTTGGATTCGATAGTTTCTCTGCCCAGTCTAAATTTCTATCGGTCAACAATGAAGATTCGAGTTGCTCGGACATTTCGGTCAGTGTCGCAAATTCATTGAGCTTATCTAAATCACCTGCCTTCCAGCTGTCTATTAGACAGTGGGTAGAATCTTCCGAATGATCAAATTCCTCGATTGCACTGATTAGCATCTCTTTACCAGCTTGGTCTTGCCCAGTAAGAACATCAATCTGGAACTGCAAAGACTCGAGACCGATAACGGGTATTTTCCATAGCGTCGCTTTGTTGGCTAAACGTATATCAACGCCATCGGTTGCTGAGTAACCAAGATACTCTATTTGTTTGAGTTGGATTGCCAAGGCGACGGCCCAAGGTGGTGATAGGAGTAGTTCATTACCATTAAGTTGTAGGAGAGTCGCAATACCCAATAGCTCATCTTGCTGCTGTTTTGTTAAAACATCCTTAGCCACTAAATCGATTGGAGGGTACTGAATCCCACTGGTTTGACGGATATCGGTTTCAACAATTAATCCCTTGCTGGCCTTTAGCTGTTTAAAGATTTTCTCGGGCAAGGGATACATGCTCTCATCGCCTACATGTACGGAACCTATGATGGTATAGGTCAATGGGCCTTTTTGAGCTTTCCAGTATAAAGGCTCAGCGTTAACGCTAATTGAAGCAACCAGTAAACTCAGAACCATCAGTATTTTCATTTCAGCTCCTAACACCATGCGGAAAAATCGTTAAATTGCGTCTTTTTTGACGTAGTTTAGCGAGAGAAAAATGCGTGTTAATTCACGTTTTTATATTTCCCGCTGTTGTTAATTTTAAGATAGAAACGGCATATTGTGATCTTAATTCACCTCTCATAGTAAGCTTTCCCTAGATAATGTGATTTTCCTCTCAGTAATCTCGTTAAAATAAGTCTGTCGATTTTGACGTTTCGTTTAAATGTTTGTTTTTGTTAGGTTTTAAATGCTCATTAAATCTAAATTTTGAGCTTGGTCACTTTTGTAAATTATTAATTTCACGATGCGAAATAACTAGAGATATGTTGAGTTCATCTTGATTAAGAGCCGTCATTTTGAGCTCGATATTTTTCTGGGGTAAGTAAGATGTTTAAACAAAATCTGATTGCAGCGTCAGTATTGGTAACATTGGCTGGTTGTGCATCATTTCAATCAACAGAACAACGCGTGGTGAATTCACTGGCGGAGAATCTTGATGTTCAATATCAAGTACTCACTAACCACGGTGCAAATGAAGGTCTTGCATGTCAGGATTTAGGTGCGGAATGGGCATCATGTAATCAAGTCAATATGACATTGGTGAATCAAGGTGAAGCGATCGACTCAAAAGAGTGGGCTATCTATTTCCACAGCATTCGTCTAATTCTCGATGTAAACAACGAACAGTTCAAAATCACACGAGTGACAGGTGACTTACATAAGCTGGAGCCGACAGATAAATTTGATGGTTTTTCTGCTGGGGAAACCATCGTCCTTCCTCTGATCGGCGAATACTGGCAGTTATTCGAAACGGATTTCATGCCAGGCGCATTCGTTGCAGCACCTAATGCTGAACCTAAAATGATCGCTTCTCTTAATACGGAAGATGTCGCGTCGTTTGTTACTGGGCTTGAAGGGAATAACCTAAAACGAACACCGGATGACAACAACGTTTTTGCTAACGCGGTGTCTCGCTTCGAGAAGAACCAAGATCTAAACGTTCAAGACGTATCGACTACCTTGTTACCAACACCTATGCATGTAGAAGCGGGTGATGGTTTGGTCAGTATTGAGGGCGGCATTGCGCTACCAACGGGCGCATTTGAACCGGCTCAATTCGCCGCCATTCAAGAGCGTGCGGAACTGTTAGGTGTTGATGTCGGTGGAGCTTTACCAGTAAGCGTCACGCTTGTTCCTGCGGACTTTTCGAATGAAATGGCGAAATCCGGTGCGTATGAAATGGTCATTAGCGGCAAAGGTATTGCGATTAAAGCGTTTGACCAAGCGGGTGCATTCTACGCAGTGCAATCTATTTTTGGTCTGATAGACAGCCAAAACCCTGATCACTTACCACAACTGTCTATTAAAGATGCTCCACGTTTCGACTACCGAGGCGTGATGGTGGATGTTGCGCGTAACTTCCACTCTAAAGAGGCGATTCTAGCCACTCTAGACCAGATGGCTGCGTATAAGATGAACAAACTCCATCTTCACCTCACTGATGATGAAGGTTGGCGTATAGAAATCCCGGGTCTGCCTGAGCTGACTGAGATCGGATCAAACCGTTGTTTTGATGAACAAGAGAAAAGCTGTTTACTGCCTCAGCTAGGCTCTGGCGCAACAACGGACAACTTTGGTTCTGGTTACTTCAGCAAAGCAGACTACGTGGAAATCTTGAAATACGCGCAGGCGCGTAATATTGAAGTGATCCCAGAAATTGATATGCCAGCTCACGCTCGTGCCGCCGTGGTTTCTATGGAAGCTCGCTACGACCGTCTCATGGCAGAAGGGAATGAAGCATTAGCAAACGAATATCGTCTGATGGATCCACAAGACACTTCAAACGTTACCACGGTACAGTTCTACAACAAACAGAGCTTTATCAACCCATGTATGGAATCGTCTACTCGTTTTGTCGACAAAGTGATTTCTGAGGTTGCAGCGATGCACGCTGAAGCGGGTGCTCCGTTAACAACATGGCACTTCGGTGGCGATGAAGCAAAAAATATTAAGCTGGGCGCTGGATTCCAAGATGTGAATGCGCAAGACAAAGTGAGCTGGAAAGGTTCGATCGATCTTTCTCAGCAGGACAAACCATTTGCACGTTCACCACAATGTCAGACATTAATCGAAGATGGCACGGTCAGTGATTATGGACATTTACCGAGCTACTTTGCTGAGCAGGTATCAAAAATTGTTGCAGAGAAGGGTATTCCAAGCTTCCAAGCATGGCAAGATGGCTTGAAATACAGTGAAGGTGCAGAGGCGTTTGCAACACAAAACAAACGCGTTAATTTCTGGGACGTTCTTTACTGGGGTGGTACATCATCTGTTTATGAGTGGTCTAAGAAAGGTTACGACGTCATCGTTTCAAACCCAGATTACGTTTATATGGACATGCCTTATGAGGTAGATCCTAAAGAACGCGGGTACTACTGGGCGACACGCGCTACAGACACTCGCAAGATGTTTGGCTTTGCACCAGAGAACATGCCGCAGAACGCAGAAACATCTCTAGATCGTGATGGCAATGGTTTTACTGGTAAAGGTGAGGTTGAAGCGAAGCCATTCTACGGTCTATCTGCACAGCTTTGGTCTGAGACGGTTCGTAATGATGAGCAGTACGAATACATGGTATTCCCACGCGTCCTCGCGGCAGCGGAACGCGCATGGCATCGCGCTGGCTGGGAGAATGACTACAAAGTAGGAGTAGAATACTCTCAGAATACCAATCTCGTCGATAAAGCCGCGTTAAACCAAGACTACAACCGCTTTGCGAACGTACTTGGCCAACGTGAACTGGCGAAACTTGAAAAATCGGGTATCGACTATCGTTTACCTGTACCTGGTGCGAAATTGGAAAATGGTCAACTTACAATGAATGTTCAGTTTCCAGGGGTTGAGCTTCAATACTCTATTGATGGCGAGACGTGGATGACTTATTCAGACCAAGACCGCCCGATGGTAGCAGGGGAAGTATTCATCCGTTCAGTATCAGCAACGGGTGAGAAAGCGAGCCGTGTTACTCGTGTGAAATAGCTCTGCATTGTCAGATAAGCAAACGCCCAGCCTAAAAGGCTGGGCGTTTATTATTAAGATAAGCGAGTTACGCGACTTGAGCTTGTTGCTCTTCGACCTGCTCCGCGTTGCTAATAGGTGTTTCTGCACCGTGCATCCAACGAACGAGCGTATTTGAGAACAGAAGTAAGACAACACCAGAGATCGTTGCTGCCACAGCGATGCCTCCGAAAATCGGCAGCGCACCTAGCTCGCCTACGTGTGAACCGATCAAACCGGCGACATAGTTGGCAATGGCATTGAAGCCGAACCACGCACCCATCATTAGCGATGCAAGACGAAGAGGTGCTAGCTTAGTTACAAGTGACAGACCAATTGGTGATAGGCAAAGTTCGCCAAGAGTATGGAAGAAAAACGCACCTACTAGCCACATCATTGATGTCTTAACGCTAGTGTCACCGCCTTGCTCCATTACAGCGCCTACCATGCATAGGAAACCAAGTGCCAAGAAGAATAGCGCTAGCGCAAACTTCACTGGAGAATTTGGTTCTTTTGGCCCCAGTTTTACCCATAGCGCAGCGAGTAGCGGAGCGAGGGTAATAATGAAGAATGGGTTAAGTGACTGGAACCAAGCCGCTGGAACTTCAAAACTGCCAATCATACGATCGGTATACTGCTGAGTGTAGATGTTCATCAATCCGCCAGCTTGTTCAAAGCCTGCCCAGAACACGATAACAAACAGACCCATTACTAGAATGACTTTTAAGCGATCAACTTCTTGTTTGGTTAACGGCTGTTTGGTCGCCGATTGTTTCTTTTCAAGATCACGAGCCGCTGCGGGCACAACGCCTATGTTGCCCAGCCAAGACTTAGCCAAAGTCATTTGCATGATTAAGCTGATGATCATACCTAGACCCGCGACCATAAATCCGGCCTTCCAACCAAATTCATTGGTGACAGAACCTGATACGACACCGGCAATCAGAGCACCTAGGTTGATGCCCATGTAGAAGATAGTAAATGCGCCATCGCGACGGTTATCACCTTCTTGGTAAAGATCACCAACCATAGTGGAAATGTTTGGCTTGAACAGACCATTACCAAGGATCAGTAACGCAAGGCCAAGATAGAAGCTGTGAGTGACGCTCAACCCAATCATATCGGCAGGCAGAGCGAGTGTGAACTGACCAACCGCCATCAAAGCACCACCAATCAGAATCGAACGGCGTTGACCTAAGTAGTTGTCGGCAAGATAGCCACCTATCATCGGTGTGATATAGACAAGTCCAGTATAGATGCCGTAGAGGTCTAGGGCATCTTTAGTCGACCAACCTAATCCACCGTTGATAGTAGTATCGGTCAAATAAAGAACTAAGATCGCGCGCATCGCGTAGTAAGAGAAACGCTCCCAAAGCTCAGTACCAAAAAGTAGGAACAAGCCTCTAGGATGTCCAAAAAATTGTTGATGTTGGTTTGTCATAAGTTTTACTAATTTGAGTTATTACAGTTTTTTATTTTTCTCTACATATACTCCTTAGACTTATTCTCTGCAAATGGCGTTCAGCTATGGTTTTTATTGAAATTGATTTTAAGTGTTTGAATTTAAATGTTTATTTTCCGAGTGGGTAAGGGGCTTGGCCGTGCCACAAACTTAGTTTCCAAAACTGAGGTGTGTTTTCGAGATTGTTACATTTATGGAGAATGTGAATGGTTTGTTGGGGTATAAATAAAAAAGGCACCTAAATAGGTGCCTTTGGATAAGTCGTTGCTGGCTTAGTAAGCGTCGTTATGTACGCTCTTAACCGCACGTCCTGAAGGGTCAGCCATATTTTTGAATGACTCATCCCATTCAATCGCTTTCGCTGAAGAACAGGCTACCGATGGACCGCCAGGAACACATTCTGCTGCTGATGGCAGAGGGAACAACTCTTCAAAGATCTCACGGTATACGTAGCCTTCTTTAGTTGTTGGTGTGTTGTATGGGAAGCGGTAAGACGCTGTTTCCATTTGTTGGTCTGTGATTTTCGCTTCAGCCACTTCTTTTAGTGTGTCAATCCAGCTGTAGCCGACGCCATCTGAGAATTGCTCTTTCTGACGCCATGCGATTGAGTCTGGTAGGTAATGTTCGAAACACTCACGCAGGATGTGTTTTTCCATCTTACCATTGCCGCACATCTTGTCTGCTGGGTTGAGACGCATTGCGACATCAATGAACTCTTTGTCTAGGAAAGGTACACGACCTTCGACACCCCAAGCCGCAAGAGACTTGTTGGCACGAGCACAGTCAAACATGTTAAGTGCAAGCAGTTTACGTACTGTCTCTTCGTGGAACTCTTGAGCGTTTGGTGCTTTGTGGAAGTAGAGATAGCCACCAAAGATTTCATCCGCGCCTTCACCTGATAGCACCATCTTGATGCCCATCGCTTTGATCTTACGTCCCATCAAGAACATTGGTGTCGATGCACGAATCGTCGTCACGTCGTATGTCTCGATATGGTAAATCACGTCACGAATGGCATCTAGACCTTCTTGAATGGTGTAAGTCATTTCGTGGTGAACGGTACCAATTTTTTCAGCAACTTCACGTGCGGCTTTAAGATCTGGTGCGCCTTCTAAGCCAACCGCAAAGGAGTGTAGTTGAGGCCACCATGCTTCTGATTTCTCATCATCTTCGATACGCATAGCCGCAAAGCGTTTTGCTACCGCAGAAGTGATTGATGAGTCAAGGCCACCAGACAGTAGAACACCGTAAGGAACGTCGGTCATCAGTTGGCGTTTAACCGCTGCTTCCAACGCTTCTTTTAGTTCTTCTTTGCTGCTGCTGTTACCTTGAACTGCCGCGTACTCGTTCCAGTCACGAATGTAGTAACGTTGTGGCTCTGAGTCTGTGCTGCTGTAGTAACTGCCTGGAGGGAATTCACTCACGGTTTTACATACAGGCACTAAGGCTTTCATTTCTGAAGCGACATAGTAGTTACCATGCTCGTCGTAGCCTTGGTAAAGAGGAATGATACCGATGTGGTCACGGCCAATCAGGTATTGATCTTTCTCTTCATCGTACAGTACGAATGCAAAGATACCGTTCAGTTCTTCAAGCAAATCGGCACCCATATCTTGGTACAGGGCTAAGATCACTTCACAGTCTGAATCTGTTTGGAAGTCGTACTTGCCTTCATAACGAGCGCGGATCTCTTTGTGGTTGTAGATTTCGCCGTTAACCGCAAGGATGTGTTTCTTGTCTGGACTGTATAGAGGCTGCGCACCACTGTTTAGACCTACGATTGCAAGGCGCTCATGCGCAAGAATGGCTTTTGGTGATGAGTAGATACCAGACCAGTCTGGGCCACGGTGGCGAAGCTTTTTAGACATTTCCAACGCGACTGGACGTAGCGCTTCTGCATCACTTTTGATGTCTAAAATACCAAAAATTGAACACATACAACTTCCCTTTAAATTTCATTTAATCTGTTAAGTTCAATTTGCCATTCTGATTAAAAAAATCAACCTTCAATGATAAAAAAAATCAATAAAAAGCCATTGTGTTAGATGGCGTTTAATTAAAGTGTATTTTTGGTGAATGATTTTCACTAAAGGTCGTTTTTTGTTCGCTGGGTGTAAAAAAGGCAGCGAAATTGCTGCCTTAGTTTTATTTATGGTTTAGAGAACGAGGGTTGTAATTGTTCACAAACATGACGGGCAAAACCGCTACCTGCCTCATTATAGATATTGAATGCCGCATCGACACCATCTTGAATGAGTGCGTCCAACTGATCGGGATACTCTGCAATCGCGGCAATTTGACCTTGGAAATTACGGCGCTTTAATTGTTCGAGTGCGATTTGATTACCTTGGTGGTGTGGCATAGCTAATAGCACCAGCTTAACATTTGCAGTGTCTAAGATGCGCTCCCAGAAGTCTGGGTCGGTCGCATCGCCTGCAATAACGTTTCGACCATGGCTTTTATGAACGTGTGCAGCGTCTTCACGTACTTCAATACCTAAACTGATTTTTCCATAACGTTTACGCAGTTCATCGTAAGCACCGGTACCAATTCGACCCATGCCGAGGATAAGTACTTGAGCGTGTCCGGGATTAATTAACTGGTCACGTGTGTTTAGCGTTTCTGCTGCGTGCTCGCGCAACCAACGACCAGAGCGTTGATACAATGCATGACCGTGACGGTTGATCGGGGCGGCTAAGACAAATGAAATTGAAACAGATATCGCTAAGGCAACGAGAATGTCACTGCTCATCCAGCCCATTTTATACGCCAGTCCCCCAACAATAAGACCGAATTCACTGAAGTTGAACAGGCTTAATGACGCCAATAGAGACGTACGGACACGGAACTTAAAGCCGTTAAGTACAAGAAAATAGAGGATGCCTTTGAGAGGCAGTAGCATCAAGAAGAGTAGCGCCAACGCAAGACCTGATAGCGTTGGTTGAGCTGAGAGCCCAATGTTGAGGAAGAAACAGACTAAGAACAGCTCCTTGAGGTTGAAAAGCGATTTAGATAGCTCTGACGCTTTTTTATGCCCAGCAAGCAGCATACCGAGGATCAGCGCGCCTAAATCTGGCTTCATTCCAACCAACTCAAATAACCCCGCGCCTGCGACGAGTGCAAAGAAGATTCCAAGTAGAACCAACATCTCACCATGGCCTACCCAGTCAAGCATCTTGTAAAATAGAGGTCTAAGAAGTGGTAACGCGAATAACCCAATCGCATACCACTCGGGGAGTTTACCCGTTGATGCCGTTAAGAAGACCACCGCAAAAATATCCTGCATAACTAAGATACCAATGGCGATGGTACCGTAGGTCGCGTTCATTTCCCCTTTCTCTTGTAGCGATTTCACTGCAAATACGGTACTTGAGAAAGAGAGCGCAAAGCCAAGTAGCAGCAGTTGGTCAATAGACATGGCCGCTAATGAACTTACGCCAAGAAACTTAAAGCAGAACAGAACAACGCTGAAAAGGGCAGTGGAGAGTAGGTTATGAACCGTTGCCCCTGCCCATATTTCTTTGGAGAGTAAGGTTTTAATGTCGAGCTTTAAGCCGATGGTAAAGAGAAGTAGCGTGACCCCTAAATCGGCCAAAGTGATGATGGTTTCATTAGATTGATAGCCAAATGCATGTAATGCAAAGCCTGCTAACAAAAAGCCGACCAGTGGAGGTAGGTTACATTTGAGCGCAATAAAGCCAGCTAGGAAAGCGGCTGAAATTAAAATGAGTTCCATATAGTTGCGATTTCGTCCTAAAAAAAAGGGCTACATATTCGTAGCCCGTTATTCTAACTCAATTAGTTGCTTACTGGTGCAGAAGATTAATCTTCTAACAATTTTTGTAACAAAACGCCATTTAACATCGCACGCTTAACCATAGCAAACGCACCTAAGGTCGGTTTCTTGTCGATTTGAGAGGCAACAATCGGTAATCCGCTATGGAACGTGGTCAAAGATTGATTTTCGACGTTACGGCGGATGGCTGGGAAGACGATCTCTTCACACTGAGTGATATCACCCGCGATCACGACTTTTTGTGGGTTGAATAAGTTAATGGTAATTGCAATTGCTTTACCAAGTTGATTACCCACGCGCACTAGACTCTGTTTTGCTAACTCATCACCTAGGTTGGCGTGTTCGCAGACATCAGATATACGGATAGTTTCAAGAGCAGTCAGACTGGACTCATAGCCTTGTTTAATCAGCTTGTTTACGCGCTCGACGATGGCAGGGTTAGCGGCAACCGTTTCAAGACAGCCAAAATTACCACATTGGCATTGCTCTCCCAGTGGATCGATCTGGATGTGACCAATCTCACCTACGTTACGGTTATAGCCAAGGAATACCTGACCGTTAACAATGATACCTGCACCTGTACCGCGGTGAACACTGACTAAGATTGAATCCTGACAATCTTTACTCGCACCAAAGTAATGCTCTGCCAATGCCATACCACGTACGTCGTTGCCGACAAAACATTGAACATGGAAAGTCTTTTCAATCACATCCGATAGCGCAAGGTTATCGATCGTGATGTTTGGCATGTATTCAACAACACCTGTCTCTGGATTCACCAGACCCGGTAGAATCACACCAATAGCGATCAATTGATTGATGCTTGTTTGATGGGTTTGAATAAAAGTCTTTAAGTGAGACAGCAAACCTTCAACCAATTCTTCCTCGGTTGTGTAGAAGAATTCGTTGTAGTCTGAAGCAAGCTCTTTGGCACCTAAATCATAAAGGCTGAATTGAATGTAATCTCGCCCTAGGCGAATCGCAACAGAGTGGAATGGCTCTACTTCTGTTGTGAGTGATATCGCGCGACGTCCACCTGTAGAAGCTTGTTGCGCGACCTCTTTGATTAGGCCGCGCTCGAGGAGTTGGCGGGTGATTTTTGTAACACTGGCAGGAGCCAGTTGACTGACGTCTGCAACTTGGATCCTAGAAATAGGGCCCTGCTGGTCAATCAGTCTATAAACTGCTGCACTATTTAGTTGTTTTACTAAATCTACGTTACCTATTTGTCCGCCATTCATTCTTAATTTTGCTCGTATTGTCCGTTAACAACCGTCGCTTGGACGTTGAAGTCACGGTCAAAAACAGTCAGGTTGGCAATCATACCTTTTTTCACAAGGCCAAGTTTGTCTGCCATACCGATTGCTTTTGCAGGATACAGAGTAGCCATACGCAGTGCTTCGTCCAGAGCGATACCGACGTGCTCAACAGTATTTTGTACTGCTTCAATCATAGTGAGTGCTGAGCCGCCTAGTGTGCCATTTTCATCAACACACTTACCATCTCGGTAATATACTTTCTTACCAACAAAAATAAAGTAATCCATGTCAGCGCCTGCAGGAGCTGTGGCATCGGTCACTAATACTAATTTTTCGCCCTTAATTTTGTGAGCGATTCGAATGTTTGCATAGTCGACATGGAAACCATCAGCAATGATACCTGCATAGACATCTGGCGTGTCGTAAATGGCACCGACGACACCTGGTTCACGACCAACCATAGGTGTCATCGCGTTGAATAGGTGTGTTGCGAAGGTAATACCTGCATCAAACCCGCGGCGTGCTTCAGCATACGTCGCATTGGTATGACCGATAGACACGACAATACCTGCTTGTTTAAGGCGCTCGATATGAGCCAAGTCGTTGTGTTCCGGCGCTAACGTGACTTTTGCAATGACGTCTGCGTTGTCACACATGAAGTCAATCATGTTGTTATCTGAAGGGCGAATGTAGTCGACGCTATGAATCCCTTTCTTCATGACGTTAAGGTACGGTCCTTCAAGATGCAGACCTAGAGACTGGTTCTGGTATTTAGCGTGGTATTCACGCGCTGCAGCAACCGCTTGACGCATATCTTCGTCAGAAGAGGTGATAAGTGTCGGGAGGAAGCTTGTACAGCCTGACTTTAGGTTAGCTTGATGCATGATTTGCATTGTTTCAGCAGTGATTTCGTCATTGAGCATCACACCGCCGCAGCCGTTTAACTGTAGATCAATAAAACCTGGGCTGACATTAGCACCATTAAGGTCGCGAGTTTCGATACCTTGAGGAAGCTCAGAAACAGGGCATACCGAATCAATAACATCGTTGTTAATGATTACAGCATGGTCAACGAGCACATCGCTGCCAGTATAGATTTTACAGTTAGTTAGCGCATACATAGTTAGCTAATCCTTATAGGTTAGATTCTTAATACTTTTAGGTGTCTAATTGAGCCCTTCTCGTCACAAGGTGGCACTTTATTCGTACGCTTCAATTAGATCGCAAAATATCTTTAGCAAACGGACAATTGGGTCTTCTAAATCACGTCAGTCACCGTGGTCGATGCTGGTGGAACATACGTGTCATATTGGCTCGATAAATGTAGGCGATGCCTTATATAACAGTAATCGTAGCTCTTATCTATAATGTAAGAATACCGCGAATATCGGGTAATGAATGCTATTTTTTTGGATTGTAAAATAAGTTTTATGATCTCGCTAGCAAAAACCTTGGATATTGGCTGTTTCTGGTGATTATGATCACAAATGATGAGGTTTTAATTTGCGGAGCAAAATTAATGTCATAAACTGAGCAGGACTAAATTGAGCGACTAAAAAAAGTGGCTCAGCCAAAAACAAAATCCTATAGGGGGAACTTAAGGTGAATATTCTTGGATATGCGCAAAAGTTAGGTAAAGCTCTTATGCTTCCTATCGCAACGCTTCCAGTTGCGGCGCTCTTACTACGTTTAGGTCAAGGCGACCTACTAGATATTCCATTCATGGCGCAAGCGGGTGGAGCAATCTTCAGTCAATTACCACTTCTATTTGGTCTTGGTATCGCAATTGGTCTATCTAAAGATGGTCAAGGCGCTGCTGGCCTAGCTGGTGCGGTTGCATACTTCGTGCTAACAGCAACAGCAACAACAATTAATGCTGACATCAACATGTCATTCTTCGGTGGTATCATCGGCGGTATCATTGCGGGTCACTCATACAACGCTTTCCATGCAACCCGTCTTCCTGAGTGGTTGGCATTCTTCTCTGGTAAACGTCTAGTACCTATCATGGCAGGTCTATTCGCTCTAGTTGCAGGTGCAATCGCAGGTGTTGTATGGCCAAGCATTCAAGGTGGTCTTGACGCTCTTGCTCACGCAGTTTCAACTTCTGGCGCAATTGGTCAGTTCGTTTACGGTACTCTTAACCGTGCGCTAATCCCTGTAGGTCTTCACCACGTTCTTAACTCATACTTCTGGTTCGGTATGGGTACGTGTCAAGAAGTTCTAGTTACTGGTGCTCAAGCTGCTGGTCAGGCTCTACCTGCACTACAACAGCTTTGTGTAGACCCAGCTCTAGCTAAGACTCTTGTTGCTGGTCAAACTCACACATTTGAATTTGCTAACGCTGTAACTCCAGAAATCACTGCAACTGTTAAAGAAGTAACTGAAACAGTTAAATCTGGTGACCTACACCGTTACTTCGGTGGCGACAAAGCTGCTGGCGTATTCATGAACGGCTTCTTCCCTGTAATGATGTTCGGTCTACCAGGTGCAGCTCTAGCTATGTACTTCGCAGCTCCAGCTGAAAAACGTAGCCAAGTTGGTGGTGCACTATTCTCAGTAGGTTTCTGTTCATTCCTAACTGGTATCACAGAGCCACTAGAATTCATGTTCGTGTTCCTAGCTCCAGCTCTATACGCAATGCACGCTGTATTCACTGGTCTATCTCTAGTTGTTGCTAACATGTTTGGTACGCTACACGGCTTTGGTTTCTCTGCTGGTCTAATCGACTTCGTACTGAACTGGGGTCTAGCAACTAAACCGTTCACTCTACTGCTAATCGGTCTAGGCTTCGGTGCTCTATACTTCTTCACTTTCACGTTCGCTATCCGCGCATTCAACCTGAAATCTCCAGGTCGTGAAGATGACGACGAAGAAGCATCAGCTGCTCCAGCAGGCGACGCTAAAAACGGCGACCTAGCGCGTCAATACCTAAAAGCTCTAGGTGGTCATGACAACCTAACTTCAATCGACGCTTGTATCACTCGTCTACGTCTTACTCTAAAAGACCGCTCTGTAGCTGACGAAGTTGTACTTAAGAAGCTTGGTGCTAAAGGTGTTGTGAAACTAGGTGAGAACAACCTTCAAGTTATCCTTGGTCCTCTAGCTGAAATCGTTGCTGGCGAAATGAAAGCAATCGGTGCTAACGAAGACCTATCTGATGTAAAACTTCCATAATAACCTCTGGTTAATTGGTAAGTGACGAAAGCCTCCTTAGGGAGGCTTTCTTGCGTTTGGAGCGAAACAAAACGGATTCGCTGAAAAGCTAACCAGCTTTTGACTGTTATCAATATAAAAGAGGGATTATTTGCGAATAAAGCTTCGGTTGTAGTTGTGTATTGATTAAGAATTGTGGATCATTAGTCGTTATATGCTTTGAACATGCTCACGCTTGTTCGAAGATCAATTTCTCTGACAATACTACAACAATTGAGGTGCTATAGATGAGTGAAGCTGAAGCTCGTCCATCGAATTTCATTCGCCAGATCATCGATAAAGATTTAGCGGATGGTACACACACAAGCGTGCATACTCGTTTCCCGCCAGAGCCAAATGGCTATCTGCATATCGGTCACGCTAAGTCAATTTGCTTGAACTTCGGTATTGCTCAGGACTATCAGGGTAAATGTAACCTTCGTTTTGATGATACAAACCCAGAAAAAGAAGACGTTGAATACGTTGAGTCAATTAAGAATGATGTGAGCTGGTTAGGCTTCGAGTGGGATGGTGAAGTATGTTATTCATCAGACTATTTCGACAAGCTTTACGGCTACGCAGTGGAATTAATTAACAAAGGCTTAGCGTACGTTGAAGAGCTAAGTCCTGAGCAGATCCGCGAGTACCGTGGCACACTTACTCAACCAGGTAAGCCAAGCCCGTACCGTGACCGTACTCCTGAAGAAAACTTAGCGCTATTTGAGAAAATGCGTGACGGCGGTTTCGAGGAAGGTAAGGCGTGTCTACGTGCTAAGATTGACCTAGCGTCTTCTTTCATCGTACTGCGCGATCCAGTGCTTTACCGTGTTCGCTTTGCTGAACATCACCAAACAGGCAATAAATGGTGCATTTACCCAATGTACGATTTCACGCACTGTATTTCTGATGCGTTAGAAGGCATTACACACTCAATCTGTACGTTAGAGTTCCAAGACAACCGCCGTCTGTATGACTGGGTTCTTGAGAACATCACGATTGATTGCCAGCCTCGTCAGTACGAGTTCAGCCGTCTGAATCTTGAATACACAGTAATGTCTAAGCGTAAGCTGAACCAACTAGTCACAGAGAAATTAGTTGATGGTTGGGATGACCCGCGTATGCCGACAATTTCAGGTCTACGTCGTCGTGGCTTCACGCCTGCTTCAATCCGTGAGTTCTGTAAACGTATCGGTGTGACAAAGCAAGAAAACATGATCGAAATGGGCTCACTAGAGTCTTGTATTCGTGATGATCTCAATGAGAACGCACCACGCGCGATGGCGGTGCTAGATCCTGTTAAGATTGTTATCGAAAACTTCGAGGAAGGTAACGTTGAGTCACTGACTGTCGCAAACCATCCAAACAAACCTGAAATGGGTGAGCGTGAAGTGCCATTTACTCGTGAACTTTGGATTGAACGTGAAGACTTCCGTGAAGAAGGTAACAAGAAGTACAAGCGTCTAGTTCTTGGTAAAGAAGTTCGCTTGCGCGGTGCTTACGTGATCAAAGCGGAACGCGTAGAGAAAGATTCAGAAGGTAACATCACAACTATCTTCTGTACTTACGACAATGAAACGCTAGGTAAGAACCCTGCGGATGGTCGTAAAGTGAAAGGTGTTATTCACTGGGTATCAGCAGATAAAGGCCTACCAGCTGAAATTCGTCTGTATGATCGTCTGTTTACAGTGCCAAACCCAGCAGCAGCAGATAACTTTGCTGAGACAATTAACCCAGACTCATTGGTAAAACTAAACGGCTTTGTTGAGCCTAGCCTAGCGGATGCAGAGGCTGAGAAAGGTTACCAGTTTGAGCGTATGGGTTACTTCTGCGCTGATGCTAAAGAGTCTAAAGCCGATGCGTTGGTCTTCAACCGTACCGTTGGTTTACGTGATACTTGGGCGAAGATCGAAGCTCAGTAATCACAACCAAAGTGACGACAAATGCCAGTCTTGAGACTGGCATTTTTTTCGCTTCAGAGATGAGCACGATGGCTGTTAAAAAAGCACCCTCGGGTGCTTTTTTATTATTTAGCTTTGTGCGCGTCTGGATTGCCTTTGCACGTACCATCACCGCACTTACCGTACAAGTATAGGCTGTGGTTGGTCAGCGTCACGTTGTATTTGGCAGCAATTTCCTTCTGACGCTCTTCAATTACGTCGTCAGAAAATTCGATAACCTCACCGCAATCAAGACACACTAAGTGGTCGTGATGGTGCTGTGTAGACAGCTCAAACACAGATTTACCACCTTCGAAGTGGTGGCGAGTTACGATACCTGCATCATCAAATTGGTTTAATACGCGGTAAACGGTAGCTAGACCGATCTCTTCCCCTAGATCAATCAGCTTCTTATATAAATCTTCAGCGCTAATATGTTGGCAGTCTGGCTGCTGTAGGACTTCTAAAATCTTAAGTCTAGGAAGGGTTACCTTTAGACCAGCATCCTTGAGCGCTTGGTTATTGTCTGACATATACTTTCCTGTTGATGATCTGCAGTAATTAACAGAATTCAATATTCCTATCATTATAGGGTAGTAAACATCAACAATAAACCACGAACTTCAAGGGGTTACTAGTATTTTTCTATAAACTAGTGCAAAGTCACTGATAAAGGACATCCGACCAGTTACAATCAGTTAACAATTCGCAATTAGACACAGTTAGGGAAGAACAATGAATAAGTCTTTGGCGAAAATCTATAAGCCAGGTGTGGTTAAATTTGCTCTCAACTCATGGCCTCCGTTTTGGGGGGCTGGAATTAAAATCCTATCGATCAGTGATGACTTTCGTGAAGTTAAAATGAAATTGAAGCTGCGTTGGTGGAACAAAAATGCCAACAGAACCCAATATGGTGGCAGTATTTTTTCTTTGACCGATCCAACTTACTCTCTGATGTTGATGGGGATTCTGGGTGAACGGTATTACGTTTGGGATAAGGAAGCCAGCATCAACTTCATTAAGCCCGGCCAGAGTGACCTGTTTGCCGAATTTCGTGTGACAGACGATCAATTGCAAAGCATTCTGTCGCAGACGGCGGAAGGTGAGAAATGTTTCCCCGAGTTTGTTATCTATGTCAAAGATAAACAGGGCAATATTGTTTCTGAAGTGCAGCGTAAGCTATACGTGAGGAAGAAACCCCAATTCAGGGATGAGGGTGAACAACAGACAGCATAAAAAAACCTCCCACTGGGAGGTTTTTAACAACTTCAATTGCGATTAGTCTTCTAGCTCTGCTAAGCACATCTCTTCGTGGATTTGCTTACACCAGTTGATGACGCGCTGTTCAGTCAGTTCAGGTTGACGATCTTCGTCAATACATAGACCAACGAATAGGCTGTCGTCGCCTTCGACTAGACCTTTTGATGCTTCGAATTCGTAGCCTTCAGTAGAAGTATGGCCAAGGATAGTACCGCCTTTCGCTTCAACGATGTCACGTACTGTACCCATTGCATCACAGAAGTACTCTGCGTAGTCTTCCTGATCACCACAACCAAAGATTGCAACTAGCTTAGTTGAGAAATCAATTTGCTCTAGCTCTGGGAAGAAGTCATCCCAGTCACATTGCGCTTCGCCGTAGTACCATGTTGGGATACCAAGAAGAAGAAGGTCGAAGTTATCGATGTCTTCTTTGCTACTTTTAGCAATATCTTGAACATGAACCAGTTGTTTACCTAGTTGCTTTTGAATCATCTTTGCAACAGCTTCAGTGTTACCTGTGTCGCTACCAAAGAAGATGCCTACACTTGCCATAGATTCGTTACCTTTAACTATTATCTGTTGTGACCCGACTTAATCAGCCTAGACCACCACCTTCCCAACTTAGCTGGATAATGCCTTTAGCAATAAACCCAGCACAGCCAAGAAATAGGACTAACCATACAATGCGACGACCGAAAGGGGGAACATTACCCGCTTTTAAGACATCTTTTATCGCCATACCAATCAAGAAAAAGATAGACGCGAAAAGTAGATCGAGACCAATAGACTCGAGCATATTCATGTAGTCGTAAAGCATGGAATCCCTTTGTGCCAAATTACTTGCGCCGCACTATACCACTGTTGCTCACTAAAGTTAACGGTCAGAGCACAACTGACCTCTCATTCTGTTTTAAGCAATAAATTTACGTATTGCACGCAGCACTTCAGCTGGCTTTTCTGCATGAAGCCAGTGACCAGTATTAGCGATCACATGAGCTTTTGCGTGACGAAATTGCTTTTGGACGAGTGGCTGATGTTCACCAGTGAGGTAATCTGAATCTCCGCCTTTAATAAAGAGGGTCGGAGTGTCAATAGATTCGATAGGTTGCCAGCCGAGTATTTCCGTATAGTTAGCCAATAAGCTCTCTACATTGAAACGCCACGCGAGATGAGTGCCGTTGTTGTACAAAGATTTACCAAGAAATTGTCGCACGCCTTCGAGTTCAATATGTTGTGCGAGAATATCGAGAGCTTGCTTGCGGTTAGTTGGCTTTTCCGCAATAACTGCTTGTAATCCTTGGAAAACATTGTCGTGACGGTTTTGCGTGTATTTCACTGGTGCCATGTCTAAAACAATCAGTTTTTCGACACGATCTCCTGCCATTTCAGCTACCTTCATGGCCACTTTTCCACCCATAGAATGACCAATAAGAGTGTAGGACTCCAACTCCAGTGATGTCAGTAATTGGTAGACATCCTCCGCCATGAGTGGATAGCTGTGCTCTTCGCTCTGAAACGATTGACCATGGTTTCTTAGATCGACACTAATCACTTGATGATCTTGGCGCAAATCTCGAGCCAATAGCCCAAGGTTGTCTAAATTACCAAACAAACCGTGGATCAAAACTATGGTGTGACCCTCACCTTCGACTTTGTAGTTGAGCAGATGTGACATTTTATTTTATTCGTTACCGGTTAACCGTAGAGTCTCTTTAAAGATCTCGCTATAATCCCCCAGAGTTTAAACATAGAGATTGTGAAAAGCGAATGAAAACAATTGAGGTTGATGAGGATCTATACCGTTACATCGCAAGTCAAACCCAGCATATTGGCGAGAGTGCTTCGGATATCTTACGCCGTCTATTGATGACGGATGCACAGAGTTCGGTAGCAAGCCAACCGCAGGTAGCGACGCAACCAAAGGGTGTAGTGGTTAGCAAAGATGCAATTAAAGAAGAGACAGTAGACAGTGTAAAAGAGATGCGTTCTCTGCTTATTTCCGATGAGTTTGCTGGTCTTAAAAAAGCGATTGATCGCTTCATGCTTGTTTTATCGACGCTGCATCACATTAATCCAAATGGTTTCTCTGAAGCAACGCAAGTGAAAGGCCGCAAGCGAGTTTACTTTGCGGATAACGAGCAGACCCTACTTGCCAATGGCAATACGACTAAGCCAAAAGCGATTCCAGGTTCACCTTTCTGGGTTATTACCAATAATAATACCAGTCGCAAAAGACAGATGGTTGAGCAACTCATGGCGCGAATGAGTTTCCCATCAGATCTCATCGAGAAAGTGACAAACTCGATTTAAAAATCAAAAATATCTGATTCAAACCTCATAATGCGTTATATAGTTCACGTATTATGAGGTTTTTTTATTTCTCTGTATTTTAAGAAAGGATGTCAAAATGGCGATGCACCCACGAGCGGGACAAAAAGCTCAGCAGCAAGATCTACACAATATTCCAGCCTTAGTTTCAAATTACTTCCTTCTCCAACCTAATCCTTCAAACCCAGCACACAAAGTTGAATTTGGTACTTCTGGTCATCGCGGTACGGCGGACAAAGTGACCTTTAACGAGCACCATATCCTGGCGATTGCTCAAGCCGTTGCTGAAGTACGTGCTGAAAAAGGAACGACAGGACCACTTTTTGTGGGTAAAGATACTCACGCACTTTCTGAACCTGCGTTTTCGACTGTGGTAGAAGTGCTCGTAGCCAATGGTGTGCAAGTGATTGTGCAGGAAAATAATGGCTATACTCCGACACCGGGTGTTTCTCATGCAATCCTGACGCACAATTTAGTAAACCAAGATAAAGCCGATGGTATCGTTATTACTCCTTCCCACAACCCACCACAAGATGGCGGCATTAAGTACAACCCGACACATGGCGGTCCTGCCGAAGGTGAGTTGACTCAGGCTATCCAAGATCGTGCGAATGCACTGATTGCTGAGGGGCTTCAAGGCGTGAAACGCATGCCGTTAGCAGAAGCAAAAGCGTCTGAGCTATTCATTCAAAAAGATCTTGTGAAACCATACATCGATGACTTAGTGAATGTGATCGATATGGAAGCGATTCAAAAATCGAATCTTAAAATTGGTGTCGATCCATTAGGGGGCAGTGGTATCGATTACTGGCGTCAGATCGCAACAGCGTACAACCTAGATTTAACCTTGGTTAGTGAAGCGATTGATCCTTCGTTCCAGTTCATGTCTCTAGACAAAGATGGCGTGGTACGTATGGACTGCTCTTCGCCTTACGCGATGGCTGGCCTATTAGCACTTAAAGATGAATATGACTTAGCGTTTGGTAATGACCCAGATTACGACCGCCACGGCATTGTTACGCCTAAAGGCCTGATGAATCCGAATCACTTCCTAGCGGTGTGTATCGATTACCTATACCGTCATCGTGAAGGTTGGGGTAAAGATGTCGCGGTAGGCAAGACGCTAGTATCAAGTGCCTTGATTGACCGAGTTGTCGCGGACTTAGGTCGCGAACTCTGTGAAGTACCAGTGGGCTTTAAGTGGTTTGTGGATGGTCTATATGAAGGCAAGTTTGGCTTTGGTGGTGAAGAGAGTGCAGGGGCGTCTTTCTTACGTAAGGACGGTACGCCTTGGTCAACCGACAAAGATGGCATTATTTTATGTCTGCTAGCGGCTGAAATTACTGCAGTAACTGGCAAAAATCCTCAGCAATACTACGAAGAACTTGCAGCTAAGCACGGTACTTCTGAATACAATCGTATTCAGGCAGTGGCGAATGGCCCTCAAAAAGAAGTACTGAAGAAGCTTTCAGCCGAAATGGTGACGGCAGAGACTTTAGCGGGTGACGCTATTACAGCTCGTCTCACTCATGCTCCGGGCAATGGCGCAGCGATTGGCGGTCTTAAAGTGACAACTGAAAACGGCTGGTTTGCAGCGCGTCCGTCAGGTACTGAAGATATTTACAAAATCTATTGCGAGAGTTTTAAAGGTGCAGAACACCTGAAACAGATCGAAGCTGAAGCGCAAGAAATTGTAAACCAAGTCTTTAAAGAAGCTGGGCTTTAAGGCACCGGCGCTTCTCTAAGAGATTCGGGCGAAAGCTACAGACGATAGCTAGTGATTATGAGCTAATTGTCTAAGTGATAAAGAGAAGGGTTGACCTATTTGGTCAGCCCTTTTTGCTTTTTTACCCCTTCGGCCAACTATCCGGCACAACAAACCAAAACTGTCCTTCTTTACTCTGTGCATGCACAAAGCGTCCGTTCGGTTTATCTATAGGGGGGTCAAATGCATCCGTCCCCGTCGCCCACTGTGGTTTTTCAAGTGGGTAGAGTGGCTCTCCAATCTGCTCCCACTGACTTTGATAACACCAATAGCCACTAATCTGGCTGTGATTCAATCGATAGCCTAAACACCGTTGAGGAACCTCTTCAGGGGAAAAAGGATTGATATAAAGTCGACCTTGCAGGAGTAAATGCTCTGACAGATCTTCATACTGAGGGTACTGCGTTAAGAATTCAGGACGAGAGCTCATCTTGAGTTGGTGAGATAACATTCTACCGAGTTTGATATCGAGTTGGTCGTGAGCATTCGGCCCATACCATGTACCTTGGTGTAATAGGTAGAACTTTATGGCGACTTCCCAATGCTCTAATCGGCGCTCGACAGTATTGTTTAAAATGAGATCAATGGCACCAAGTGTCTGACCTGACGGGTGATTGACCTGAATCTCTTCGGCTTCTAACTGATAGTGACCACTGTGCGTGAGTAGCTCTGTACATAAATATTGATAGAGAAAACCGAGTCTAGGATTGCCATGGTACTCACTCGCGTTCAGTGGGGGAGGTATCAAGTGTTCAAGGCTCTCGAAAGGGGCTTTTAATTCGAATAGTGAAGGCGCGGCCGCTATCCAGTGATAGAAACGATCGAGTTGGCTCATCCTAAGACCTGACAATTTGGGTTTGGCACTATTGTAACGAGCTGCTGGTATCGTTGCTATGGTTGGAATACACTTTGATGCAACTAAGTAAACAGTCATCGATCGGACAAGAGAATGAACAACTTAAAACTAGAAAAGATTCTGAATGAGAAGCTGTCTCCGCAGTTGATCAAGGACTATGCGCCAAACGGGCTCCAAATTGAAGGCAAAGAGACCATTCAGAAAGTCGTGACTGGCGTAACCGCTTCACAGGCATTGATTGATAAAGCGATCGAACTCAATGCGGATGCAATTATTGTCCATCACGGTTATTTCTGGAAAGGCGAACCTGAACCGATTCGTGGCATGAAAGGGAAACGCATTCGTAGTTTGATAAAAAATGATATCAACCTACTGGGTTACCATCTGCCTTTAGATATTCACCCTGAGTTAGGTAACAACGCAGAACTTGCACGCTTGCTCGACATTCAGGTCGAAGGGGGAATGGAAGGACATGAACAATCTGTCGCAATGTTTGGTCGCCTAAACTCGCCTATGTCTGGTGGTGAATTCGCCCATAAAATTAATAAAGTGCTTAATCGCCAACCTCTGCACATCGCGCCTGAAGATGAAAGTAAACTCATTGAGACCATCGGCTGGTGTACCGGTGGTGGTCAGGACTACATTGAATTGGCAGTTCGTCTCGGTCTTGATGCGTTTATTTCAGGTGAAATATCTGAACGCACAACCTACACGGCTCGTGAAATGGGAGTTCACTACTTTGCTGCCGGTCACCATGCGACTGAACGTTACGGGATCAAAGCTCTGGGTGAATGGTTGGCAGCGGAGCACGGATTAGATGTGACGTTTATCGACATCGACAATCCAGTCTAGGATAAGGATGGGCTGTGCCCTTCGTGAGTCGGGGCTTATTGTAAGGTGATGATACCTGCCGTAAGGCGTTGATGGAACGCCTCTTTAATTCCCCATCATTATCTCGAATTCAAAAAAAGGGTTGATGTTTTCACATCAACCCTTTGTCTATTTAGCAACTAGCAACTAGCAACTAGCAACTAGCAACTAGAAGCTATCAGTATTATTCGCGCTCGTGGATAGGCGAGAATTCACGTTGAACTTCACCTGTGTAAAGCTGACGAGGACGACCGATACGGTTAAGTGGGTCGCTGTGCATTTCGTTCCAGTGTGCAATCCAGCCAATCGTACGTGATAGAGCAAAGATTACCGTAAACATAGAAACTGGAATACCAATCGCTTTAAGAATGATACCTGAGTAGAAGTCTACGTTCGGGTATAGTTTCTTAGATACGAAGTATTCGTCAGAAAGGGCAATACGCTCAAGTTCCATTGCTACATCAAGCAGTGGATCTTGGATGTTTAGCTCTTTAAGCACTTCGTGACACGTTTCACGCATTACAGTCGCGCGTGGATCGTAGTTCTTGTAAACGCGGTGACCGAAGCCCATTAGGCGGAACGGGTCATCTTTATCTTTCGCGCGTGCAACATACTCAGGGATGTTGTCTACGCTACCGATCTCTTCAAGCATCTTCAGACACGCTTCGTTAGCACCGCCGTGAGCAGGGCCCCAAAGTGATGCGATACCAGCTGCAATACATGCAAACGGGTTAGCGCCTGAAGAACCAGCTAGACGTACAGTAGACGTCGATGCGTTCTGTTCGTGGTCTGCGTGTAGAGTAAAGATCTTGTCCATTGCGCGAGCAACAACAGGATTAACTTCATACTCTTCACATGGGTTAGCGAACATCATGTGTAGGAAGTTCTCTGCATAGCTCAGGTCATTACGTGGGTAAATGAACGGCTGACCAACTGAGTACTTGTAACACATTGCCGCAAGTGTTGGCATTTTTGACAATAGTCGGAATGCCGTGATCTCACGGTGTACGTCATTATTAATGTCGAGTGAATCGTGGTAGAACGCAGCTAATGCGCCAACAACACCACACATTACAGCCATTGGGTGAGCATCACGACGGAAGCCGTGGAAGAAGCTTGCGATTTGCTCATGGACCATAGTGTGACGAGTTACTGTTGTTTTGAACTGCTCGTATTGCTCACGTGTAGGGGCTTCACCATAAAGAAGGATGTAACACACTTCTAAATAATCAGCATTATTAGCTAGCTGATCAATCGGGTAACCGCGGTGCAAAAGAATACCTTTGCCGCCATCGATGTAGGTGATTTGAGATTCACAGGATGCAGTGGCAAGAAAACCTGGGTCAAAAGTGAAAAATCCGTTTGCTCCCAGTTTACGAACGTCAATCACTGGTGTGCCTAAAACACCTTCAGTAATTGGTAGCTCGATAGGCGCTTGACCTTCAACATGAAGGGTAGCTTTCTTATCTGCCATAACAATCTCCTTTGTTTATTATTTAATCCGTCCAGGATGTTTGTGTGACATTTTTGTACGTGTGTTCGTTATCAAAGTCAATTTTTCTCCTCTGATGTGTGCACTTGTTATGATTTTTTGAAGGTGTAACGTTAAAAATCTGGTCTGTGTAGCAAAAATTGTTACATCAATTGTATTAGAATGTTGCCAGCCGTATAGTGGCGCAGTAAATTTTGGTGGAAACCTTATAAATTCAAGGCTTGAAACAAATGTGAGGTGAAGTTTTAATCCTTGTTGTTAACAATTATTTTACAAAATACTCCGACAATTGTTGCAGTCAACTGTTAAATAAATGTTAACTTTTGTAGGTTTGCAATCAAAATTCGTTCATAACTATAAATGCTCAATGGAGCTGAGTGAGCAAGCCCGTGAAAGAAAGAAAGTCAAGACCTGTTAATTTAGATTTACAGACCATTCGCTTTCCGATCACTGCAATCGCATCTATCTTACACCGTGTCTCCGGTGTGATTACGTTTGTGGCTGTCGGAATTTTGCTGTGGTTATTATCCATTTCGCTATCCTCCCCAGTCGGTTATGCAGAGGCTGTTGATATTGTCGACGGTTTCTTTGTGAAGTTTATCTTATGGGGCATCTTAACGGCTTTGGCCTATCACATCGCTGGTGGTGTTCGTCACCTACTGATGGATATGGGTCATTTTGAAGAGCTGGAATCTGGTGCAATGAGCGCTAAGGTTGCATTCGCAGCTACAGCCGTTCTGTCTCTACTGGCGGGGGTAATGGTATGGTAAAACATATTTCATCTTTTGGTCGTAATGGTGTCCACGATTTCCTATTGATTCGTGCGACGGCGATCATCATGACACTTTATACTATTTATCTGGTTAGCTTCTGTGCTTTCACGGATATTTCTTACGTATCTTGGACTCAGTTCTTTGGTGGCACATTCACTAAAGTGTTCACGATGCTAGCGTTAGTTTCTGTTTTAATCCACGCATGGATTGGCTTGTGGCAAGTTCTTACTGACTACATCAAGTGCGCTAAGCTTCGTGGTGGCCTACAGTTAGGCATTATCGCTGTACTGTTTGGTTACTTCTTCTCTGGTCTATTTATTCTGTGGGGTGCGTAAGTGTCTATTCCAGTTCGCGAATTTGATGCCGTTGTAATCGGCGCTGGTGGTGCAGGCATGCGTGCTGCGCTACAAATTTCTGAGCAAGGCCTATCTTGTGCGTTGCTTTCTAAAGTTTTTCCTACTCGTTCTCACACTGTATCAGCACAGGGTGGTATCACGGTTGCGTTAGGTAACGCACATGAAGACCACTGGGAACAGCATATGTACGATACCGTTAAAGGTTCAGACTACATCGGTGACCAAAACGCTATCGAGTACATGTGTAAGAACGGTCCTGAATCCGTTATCGAACTAGAGAAAATGGGTCTACCTTTCTCTCGTTTTGACAACGGTACTATCTACCAACGTCCTTTTGGCGGCCAGTCGAAAAACTTTGGTGGCGAGCAGGCTGCTCGTACAGCAGCAGCCGCTGACCGTACAGGTCACGCGCTTCTACACACGCTTTACCAACAAAACATCAAACACAAAACAACGGTTTTCTCTGAGTGGTATGCACTTGACCTTGTTAAGAATGAAGATGGTGTTGTTCTAGGTTGTACAGCGCTATGTATGGAAACGGGTGAAGTTTGTTACTTCAAAGCTAAAGCGACCATCCTAGCTACGGGTGGTGCAGGTCGTATCTACGCATCAACAACTAACGCTCACATCAACACGGGTGATGGTGTTGGTATGGCACTACGTGCTGGCGTACCTATGCAAGATATGGAAATGTGGCAGTTCCACCCAACGGGTATCGCTGGCGCAGGTGTTCTTGTAACTGAAGGTTGTCGTGGTGAAGGTGGTTACCTTCTAAACAAAGATGGCGAGCGCTTTATGGAGCGTTATGCACCAAACGCGAAAGACCTTGCTGGTCGTGACGTTGTTGCTCGTTCAATGATGATCGAAATTCGTGAAGGCCGTGGTTGCGATGGTCCATGGGGTCCTCACATTAAACTGAAACTGGATCACCTAGGTAAAGAGACGTTAGAGTCACGTCTACCTGGTGTTTGTGAACTGTCTCGTACGTTTGCACACGTTGACCCAGTTAAAGAGCCAATTCCAGTAATCCCAACCTGTCACTACATGATGGGTGGTATCCCAACTCAGGTATCTGGTCAGGCAATCAAGCAAGATGAAAATGGCGCGGACGTTGAGGTTCAAGGTCTATTTGCTTGTGGTGAGATTGCATCTGTATCGGTTCACGGTGCTAACCGTCTAGGTGGTAACTCACTACTAGACTTAGTCGTATTTGGTCGTGCAACGGGTCTGCACCTAGGTGAAACTCTAGCGAAGCAAGCTGAAGCGAAACCAGCGACAGAAGCGGATATCGAACGTTCTCTAGAGCGTTACAACCGTTGGGAAAACAGCACTGAGGGTGAAGACCCAGCGCAAATC
Source organism: Vibrio sp. TRT 1302 (assembly GCF_050113875.1). NCBI lineage: Bacteria > Pseudomonadati > Pseudomonadota > Gammaproteobacteria > Vibrionales > Vibrionaceae > Vibrio > Vibrio sp. TRT 1302. Next base: position 71,502 of record NZ_JBNJOF010000013.1, read on the forward strand.
CGTAAAGATCTACAGAGATGTATGCAGAACAACTTCTCGGTATTCCGTGAAGGCGATGCTATGGCTAAAGGTCTAGAAGAGCTGAAAGTTATCCGTGAGCGTCTGAAGAACGCACACCTTGCTGACAAGTCAACTGAGTTCAACACGCAACGTATTGAGTGTCTTGAGCTAGAAAACTTGATGGAAACAGCTTACGCAACTGCTGTAGCGGCAAACTACCGTACAGAAAGCCGCGGTGCACACGCTCGTTTTGACTTCCCAGATCGTGATGATGAGCAGTGGCTATGTCACTCTATCTACAATCCAGAAACGGAAGGCATGAGCAAGCGTGACGTAAACATGGAACCGGTTCACCGTGAAGCGTTCCCACCGAAAGCTCGTACGTACTAAGGAAAGGAGAATAAGAATATGAAACTGAATTTCTCTTTGTACCGCTACAATCCGGACGTCGACCAAAAGCCATACATGAAAGACTACACACTTGAAGTGGAAGATGGTTCTGACATGATGCTACTGGATGCTTTAATCCTGCTGAAAGAGCAAGATCCAAGCATCTCATTCCGCCGTTCATGCCGTGAAGGCGTATGTGGTTCAGACGGTCTGAACATGAATGGTAAGAATGGTCTTGCGTGTATCACACCGCTATCTGCTCTCAAAGCAGACAAGATTGTGATTCGCCCACTACCAGGTCTGCCAGTGGTTCGAGATCTTATTGTTGACATGACGCAGTTCTACGATAACTATGCGAAAGTTAAGCCTTTCTTGATTGATGACGGTGCGTTACCGCCATCACGTGAGAATCTGCAAACACCTGACGAGCGTGCTCATCTAGATGGTCTGTACGAATGTATCATGTGTGCATGTTGTACAACTTCATGTCCGTCTTTCTGGTGGAACCCTGACAAATTTATTGGTCCAGCTGGTCTACTAGCCGCTTACCGTTGGTTAATTGATAGCCGCGATACAGCAACAGATGAACGTCTATCAAATCTTGATGACGCATTTAGCGTTTTCCGTTGCCACGGCATCATGAATTGTGTAAGTGTTTGTCCTAAAGGACTAAATCCGACGAAAGCTATCGGTCATATCAAAACGATGCTGGTTAATCGTTCGGTGTAATTAACAACAAATTGCCGACCTATCCTAGGTCGGCTCTTAATAGCTCGGCGTAGACCGAAGCAAACGTGAAAACTACTGGTTAAGGGAAAATATGCACAACGGCGTGATGAAGGCGTGGCTCGAGTCTTCACACTTGGCTGGCGCCAATGCAACGTATGTAGAGGACCTCTACGAACTGTATCTAAGTGATCCCGATCTGGTAAGTGAGGAGTGGAAACGTGTTTTTGATGGTTTACCTAAGCCATCAGAAGAGGTGGTCGAACAACCACACTCACGTGTCCGTGACTACTTCCGACGACTCGCTCAAGAAACGAAGCATTACAATGTCCAAGTTAGTGATCCTGATGTCGACGCTAAACAGGTAAAAGTACTTCAATTAATCAATGCTTATCGCTTTCGTGGTCACGAAGCGGCTCAGCTTGACCCTTTAGGTTTATGGCAACGTCCACCAGTGGCGGAGCTAGATCCTTCATTCCATAATCTTACACAAGATGATCTTGAAGAAACTTTCAACGTAGGTTCTTTTGCTATTGGCAAAGATACAATGAAGTTGAGAGACATCCACTCTTCGCTGAACAAAATCTACTGTGGTTCGGTTGGTGCTGAATACATGCACATGACTGACACTGAGCAAAAACGTTGGATCCAGCAACGTTTGGAATCAGTCGTTGGCCAACCAACGTTCAGCAAGGAAGAAAAACAAGAATTTCTTGAAGAGCTGACAGCAGCGGAAGGCTTGGAGCGTTACTTAGGAGCAAAATTCCCAGGTGCAAAACGTTTCTCGCTTGAAGGTGGTGATGCGCTAATCCCAATGACTAAAGAGTTAATTCGTCATGCCGGTAAGAGCGGTATGCGCGAAGTCGTTATTGGTATGGCTCACCGCGGACGTCTTAACATGCTGGTTAACGTTCTTGGTAAGAAACCACAAGACCTATTTGATGAGTTTGCGGGTAAGCATGGCGATTCATGGGGTACGGGTGACGTTAAATATCACCAAGGTTTCTCTGCTGACTTCGCAACACCAGGTGGCGATGTCCACTTAGCGCTAGCATTCAACCCGTCTCACCTTGAGATTGTTAACCCAGTAGTTATCGGTTCGGTTCGTGCTCGTCAGGATCGTTTAGGTGATACTGATGGTTCAACTGTGCTTCCTATCACCATTCATGGTGATTCAGCGATCGCAGGTCAGGGTGTTGTAGCTGAAACCTTCAACATGTCGCAAGCGCGCGGTTTCCGTGTTGGCGGTACGGTTCGTATCGTAGTTAATAACCAAGTTGGTTTCACTACGTCAAACCCGAACGATACCCGTTCGACTATGTACTGTACTGACATCGCTAAGATGGTTCAGGCGCCAATTTTCCACGTTAACGCTGATGATCCAGAAGCGGTGGCCTTCGTTACTCGTATCGCTCTTGATTACCGTAATGAATTTAAGCGCGATGTGGTGATTGACCTTGTTTGTTACCGTCGCCACGGTCACAACGAAGCTGATGAGCCAAATGCGACTCAGCCTTTGATGTATCAAAAGATCAAGAAACACCCAACGCCACGTAAGCTTTACGCAGACGTGTTGATTGAGCGCGGTGATTTCGGTATCGATACAGCGACTCAACTCGTTAATGAATATCGTGACGCTCTAGACCGCGGTGAAGTGGTTGTTAAAGAGTGGCGCCCGATGGCATTACACTCTGTTGACTGGTCGCCATATCTTGGACACGACTGGGACGTTGAGTGGAAAAACGAGTTTGACAAAGGTCGTCTGGTCGAGCTTGGTCAACGTATTTGTCAGTACCCAGAAAGCCATAAGCTACAGAGCCGCGTTAACAAGCTATACAATGACCGTACAGCAATGTTAAGTGGTGAGAAGGCAATTGACTGGGGTATGGCAGAAACACTTGCCTACGCCACTTTGCTTGATGACGGTAAGCGTATTCGTATCTCAGGTCAGGATTCTGGTCGCGGTACTTTCTTCCACCGTCACTCGGTACTGCATAACCAAAACGATGCTAGTACGTTTATCCCGCTTGCTAACATCCATGATAAGCAAGGTCCGTTCGAGGTCTTCGACTCAGTTCTATCTGAAGAAGCAGTACTTGCGTTTGAGTACGGCTATGCGACGGCTGAACCTGGCGGCTTAACTATTTGGGAAGCGCAATTTGGTGATTTTGCCAACGGTGCACAAGTTGTTATCGACCAGTTCATCTCATCTGGTGAGCAGAAGTGGGCGCGTCTATGTGGCCTAACCATGCTACTACCACACGGTTATGAAGGTCAGGGTCCTGAGCACTCGTCTGCTCGTTTAGAACGTTACCTTCAGTTATGTGCTGAACAAAACATGCAAGTTGTTGTTCCTTCAACTCCGGCTCAGGTTTACCACATGATTCGTCGCCAGGTTGTAAGACCGATGCGTCGTCCACTTGTGGTGATGTCTCCAAAATCTCTGCTTCGTCATCCGCTATGTACTTCAACCATTGAAGAATTAGCAGAAGGCACATTCCAAGCAGCGATTGGTGAGATTGATGACCTAGAAGCTGCGAAGGTGAAACGCGTTGTTTTCTGTTCTGGTAAAGTTTACTTCGATCTGCTCGAGCAGCGTCGTAACAATGAACAGGATGACGTGGCGATTGTTCGTATTGAACAGCTATACCCATTCCCATTGGATGAGGTTAAGGCTGTCATTGAGCAATACACCAATGTAGAAGATTTTGTTTGGTGTCAGGAAGAGCCTCAAAACCAAGGCGCTTGGTACTGTAGCCAACACAACTTCCGTGCTGCCATCCCAGCAGGTGCAGATCTTAAGTACGCTGGTCGTCCAGCATCAGCATCACCTGCAGTAGGTTACATGTCAGTACACTTGAAACAACAGAAAGCGTTGGTTGAAGACGCACTTAACGTGAATACAAAAACTTCGGATTAAGAGCTAGAAGTTAAAGGAAGAAACAGATATGACAATTGAAATTCTGGTTCCAGATTTACCTGAATCTGTCGCTGATGCAACAGTGGCAACATGGCACAAACAACCAGGCGACTTAGTTGCGCGTGATGAAGTACTGGTTGATATCGAGACAGACAAAGTAGTACTTGAAGTACCAGCTCCTGAAGCGGGTATTCTGGAAGCCATTATTGAAGAAGAAGGCGCAACAGTACTTTCTAAGCAGTTGATTGCTCGTATTAAACCTGGTGCGGTAGCGGGTGAACCGACTACGGACACGACTGAAGAGTCAGAAGCGTCTCCAGATAAGCGTCATAAAGCGTCTCTAACTGAAGAGAGCAACGATGCACTAAGCCCAGCAGTTCGTCGTCTTCTTGCTGAACACGGCCTAGAAGCTAGCCAAGTCAAAGGCACTGGCGTAGGTGGTCGTATCACTCGTGAAGATATTGAAGCACATCTTGCGAACGCTAAAGCGGCACCAAAAGCAGACGCTCCTGCTGTTGAAGCGCCAGCGGCTGCTCGTAGCCAGAAGCGTGTGCCAATGACGCGTTTACGTAAGACAGTAGCTAACCGTCTTCTAGAAGCGAAAAACAGCACAGCAATGCTAACGACGTTCAACGAAGTAAACATGAAACCAATCATGGATCTTCGTAAGCAATACAAAGACCAGTTCGAAGAGCGTCACGGTATTCGTTTAGGCTTTATGTCTTTCTACGTGAAAGCGGTGACAGAAGCACTGAAACGTTACCCTGAAGTCAACGCGTCGATTGATGGCGATGATATCGTTTACCACAACTACTTCGACATCAGCATGGCGGTATCTACGCCACGCGGTCTAGTGACTCCAGTTCTAAAAGATTGTGACACACTAGGCTTCGCTGATATTGAAAAAGGTATCAAAGATCTCGCAATCAAAGGCCGTGATGGAAAACTGACGGTTGAAGACTTGATGGGTGGCAACTTCACTATCACTAACGGTGGTGTATTTGGCTCACTGATGTCTACGCCAATCATCAACCCGCCACAATCAGCGATTCTTGGTATGCACAAGATTCAAGATCGCCCAATGGCAGTTGATGGCAAAGTAGAAATTCTGCCGATGATGTACCTTGCGCTGTCTTACGATCACCGTTTAATCGATGGTCGTGAATCAGTGGGCTTCCTAGTGACGATTAAAGAGTTGCTAGAAGATCCAGCACGTCTGCTATTAGACGTTTAATATCGCCAAAACGTCTAGTCAGTCATTCTGGCTAGGCGTGCGATAGTTTTAAAGGCTAGACTAGCTCAACTGTCTGGCCTTCATTTGAATCGTTAAGCTATTAGAAAATAGATCGCGGTTGATTTGAGAAGACCCTACAGACGAGTGCTAAAACGGCGCCGTTATGGAAATAATAAAATAAACGGAATATCAAAATGAATTTGCATGAATACCAAGCCAAACAGCTGTTTGCAGAATTCGGTTTGCCTGTACCGGAAGGTTACGCGTGTGATACACCACAAGAAGCTTTTGAAGCTGCGGGTCGTATCTCTACTGAGAAGAAAGTAGTCAAATGTCAGGTTCACGCAGGTGGACGTGGTAAAGCGGGTGGCGTAGAGCTACACGATACGAAAGACGGCGTTAAAGAGTTCGCACAAAAGTGGCTAGGTAAAAACCTAGTGACTTACCAAACAGACGCGAATGGCCAGCCTGTAACAAAAATCCTAGTTGAAGAAGCATCAAACATTGCTAACGAACTTTACCTAGGTGCGGTTGTTGACCGTGCAACTCGTAAAGTTGTATTCATGGCTTCAACTGAAGGTGGTGTTGAAATCGAGAAAGTTGCAGAAGAAACGCCAGAGTTGATTCATAAAGCAGCTATCGATCCACTAGTAGGCCCTCAAGCTTACCAAGGCCGTGAGCTAGCATTCAAGCTAGGTCTTGAAGGCGACCAAATCAAGCAGTTTGTTAAGATCTTCATGGGTCTTGGCAACATGTTCTCTCAGTACGACCTAGCTCTACTTGAGATCAACCCTCTTGTGATTACTAGCGAAGGCAACCTGCTGTGTCTAGACGGTAAGATCAACATTGACTCTAACGCAATGTACCGTCAGCCTAAGCTACGTGAAATGCACGATCCTTCGCAAGAAGATGAGCGCGAAGCGCACGCAGCTCAGTGGGAACTGAACTACGTAGCACTAGACGGTAACGTTGGCTGTATGGTTAACGGTGCTGGCCTAGCAATGGGTACGATGGATATCGTAAACCTGCACGGTGGTAAGCCAGCTAACTTCCTAGATGTAGGTGGTGGCGCGACAAAAGAGCGTGTAGCAGAAGCATTCAAGATCATCCTTTCTGATGACAATGTTAAAGCAGTACTCGTTAACATCTTCGGCGGTATCGTACGTTGTGACATGATCGCTGAAGGTATTATTGGTGCGGTTAAAGAGGTAGGTGTAAACGTACCTGTTGTTGTTCGTCTAGAAGGTACTAACGCAGACTTAGGTCGCGAAGTTCTTGCTAATTCTGATGTTGATATCATTGCAGCTGAGTCTCTAACTGACGCAGCTCAGAAAGTTGTTGCTGCTGCGGAGGGCAAATAATGTCTGTACTAATTAATAAAGACACGAAAGTAATCTGTCAGGGTTTCACTGGTGGTCAAGGTACTTTCCACTCTGAGCAAGCTATCGCATACGGTACACAAATGGTTGGTGGTGTCTCTCCTGGTAAAGGCGGTCAAACACACCTAGGTCTTCCTGTATTCAACACAGTACGTGAAGCAGTAGAAGCAACTGGCGCAACAGCAACAGTTATCTACGTACCAGCACCTTTCTGTAAAGATGCAATCCTTGAAGCGATTGATGCAGGCATCGAGCTAATCGTAACGATCACTGAAGGTATCCCTACAACAGATATGATCGACGTGAAAGTGAAGCTAGAAGAAACTGGCGTTCGCATGATCGGTCCTAACTGTCCGGGTCTTATCACTCCTGACGAGTGTAAGATCGGTATCATGCCTGGTCACATCCACAAGAAAGGTAAAGTAGGTATCGTATCTCGTTCAGGTACACTAACTTACGAAGCAGTTAAGCAAACGACTGACGAAGGTTTTGGCCAGTCTACTTGTGTAGGTATTGGTGGTGACCCAATCCCAGGTTCAAACTTCATTGATATTCTGAAGCTGTTCCAAGAAGATCCTGAAACTGAAGCTATCGTAATGATCGGTGAAATCGGTGGTACGGCTGAAGAAGAAGCGGCAGCGTTCATTAAAGAGAACGTGACTAAGCCAGTCGTTTCTTACATCGCGGGTGTTACTGCTCCTCCAGGCAAGCGTATGGGCCATGCTGGTGCGATCATCTCTGGTGGTAAAGGTACTGCGGAAGATAAGTTCGCTGCACTAGAAGCTGCGGGCGTTAAGACTGTTAAGTCTCTTGCTGATATCGGCAAAGGTCTACGTGAAGTAACTGGCTGGTAATTCAACCGTTGATACTAAAAGGCTTGGCAATGCGCCAAGCCTTTTTTGTTTTTGTCTAAGGGAGAAGTTCACCGTTCCCATCGCTGTCAAATCAAACAGGCCAGTGATATCTACTTAGATATCGAACTTCTTCTCTAGTGCGATAAGTCTTTCTGTTAAGTTCGCGACTTGCGCTTCGAGTTGATCTATTCGCTCCATTTCAGAACCTGAGCTTTGAGCGGCGACTTCTACCTTGGGTACGTGGTTTGCGCTTTTCCAGCTTTTGATTGTTGTGATCAACGCTGGCATGGGTACAGTCGTGCTCAATCTAGCCTTCACCAGAGCAACCGTTGGCTCTTTCCCTTCTGATTGTAACTGTTCAAGGATACTTCTTAGCTCTTGGCTAACGTCTTGAGTAAGCATAAAACCTCCGTTGTGCTGATAAGGGTAATAATACTGGTCCTATGATTTATTGACTAATGGAAAATTAAGAAAAGTCGTGTGAGAGATATCTTACAAGTGTTGTGAGACAATCTGTGTTTTAAACGGGCGGATAGATAGATTTTTGGTGTTAAGTTATTGATAGTAATGATGTTGGTGTTTTTGTAATCAAAAGAATCGAAAATTATTTTCTAGAGATGGATTGTACCTAAATGCGAATAGGGTAAATTAGAACCTGTCGGTAGGATGCTGACTCGGAACAGGAAAACCAAGGATTGGAGTCTTCAGGACGAAGAATGGTTGACTAGGATAGTTGATCAGGCATGGAGCGAAAGGACATTGTATGGATGCGTTCACTAGCTAGGATGGTTGGTGACTAAGGAAAGACAATGGACACCTCGAGGATGAGGTCAGGACAGTATCAGGATGATACTAAGGACACCGCTCAAGGAACAAGTGAAGTGAGCTGACGAGGATGTTAGCTATCAGGATGATTAGGACACCGCTAGGACGGCGAAGTTAGGACAATACTGAAGGATTCAGTAACTATTATGGAAGATGCATGGAGCAACTTTTGTAGCCGGACTGCTGCGAGTAAGACTATAGCCCCGATACTAACGTGTCGGGGCTTTTCTTAGATCTCACCTTTAGAAAAACTCAAACAACAACGTGCCAAAAAACGTTCTAGATCAATAAAGATTGCCATCAGTTGGTTTAACTTCTCGGCTTTGTTTTAAAAGACAATTATTGCTGCTTACAAGGATGTGTCATGACGATAGTGACTCGCCGATCGTTATTGGTCCCTTATAACGACTCTCTACAATCTGAATTTTTGATGCTCAACTGTTGTGCCATTAACCGTGCTCAGATGAATGGAGCACAGACGGTATCTTCTGCTAAAAAGCAGTTTGAGAAAGTACTCAGTGATCGCACCATATTTGCGATGGCAGTGCTTGATAGTCACACAAGGGAGTACATGGGACACGTGTTTATTTCTGATTTAGACACGTTACCTGAGCTTGGTTATATCTTTGACAAAGAGTACTGGGGTAAGGGTATTGCCAGTGAAGTGGTGCAGGCTTTCTTTTCCAAAGCAGTAAGAGATTTGAACTTAGAGCGAGTTATCGCTACCGCTAATGTCGATCATGAGGCGTCGATTCGAATCCTGAAGAAACTTGGTTTCGTATTTAATGCCCACAAACAAGATACGTTTGGTCCTTATGATGAGTTTGTCTTTACATCCGATGTGGCGGCAACTCCACCTTTGCTAGTTGGAAACCTTGCATAACGATGTGGCCTTGATAGCAGTCATCACCAAGCGACGAAAATTCGAACTGATAAACTGAATGCCAACGCCAGACACCGTCTGGCGTTTTTAGTTTGTGACCTTTAAGCGCCACGCTCAGCAACTGCAAATCGAGCTCTTTACATTTTCGAGAGGCGATACTTTTCGCTAGCTCTGCCTGCCGTCTTTGTTGCCAAAAAATCAGACATACAATGGCAAGTGCGAGGATGGCGAACAGGTCATGAATCATAATTACGCCTTAGTGGCTTGCTGTAGGTTAATCAGTGCTTTTGCCAACTCTTCTGATGGGCTGGAGTGAAGCAAAGGAAGCAGTACCATACGCAGCTCAGGGAGCATAACCAAATCGGCAAATAGCTGGTTAAACAGTGTCTGGTTTCCAGTCTGTGCGAGGCGCAGTAGGAATTGTTCTGCGATGTCGGCTTCTCTTAACCAGTGCCAGCATCGTCCCGCGACACCAATCAGTACCTCTTGATGGCTCAAACGCGCACTTGAAAGAATCTGACCAATGATAGGTTGAGCAATGGCATCCTCTGCTCCGGACAAGGCTCTCGTGAGCGCGGATAGCAAGAAGAGATCTGGATCGTGACTGTCAATCTGTGTCTGAGCCATTTCGGCAAGGTTTTGTGCAAGTTTTGTTGGTAACTCGGTATGCTCAAGCGCACCTAGTAAGGCATAGAGAGGTTCGGAGGGCAGATGTTTTAGTGCCTTACGGACATTGACGCCATTTTGTTCCTGACCAAGTCGCGCACAGATATCGGTCACCCCTTGTAAACCAACCGTGTGCCATTTATCCCATTCCAACCCGCCTGCAAAGTATAATTGCGCATGTTCGTAGTACTGGCTGCAAGGTAAATTCATCGCCGCGCGAACTTGGCTATGAAAGACCGCCATTTTGTCTTCCGCCGGCTTAAAGGTATAGGGATTGTTTGCCAGTTTGTCTTGTTGCTCTTCACTTAGCTCTTGGCTAAGACGCGTGCCCATTGCTTCGATGACATACTTAATGAAGTTACCAATATCTGCTTGTTTAAGTAAGCCACGTTCATCTAATTCAAATTTTAGAAACCAAATCCAAGGCTGCTGCTCTTGATTCCAGTAAGCGATAGCGATGTGTGCCTTACGCTGCATTGGATAGGGATAGGCAAGCTGGCCTTTTTCTGCGTCAGCAAAGACCTTTGCGTCGATCTGTTTAATACGACGTCCAAGATCAAAGACTTGATATTGGCAATCACTGTCGGTAAGGAGTTGAGTGAGAGTATGAATGGTTTCCATTGAAGCAATTGTCCTAACTTTATTTACTCTATAAATGGTATTCTATTGCCAATTTTCAAGGTTCCAAACAAAGATTAATGACAAAAGTGAAACAATTGACCGAGCTTATCGACGACTTAGAGTTGTCGATGCAACAACTTGGTCAGTGGCAAGCGACGCCCCCAAGCAAACAGGCACTGAGTAGTCAGCAGCCGTTTGCTATTGACACCTTAACGCCAAGCGAGTGGTTGCAATGGATCTTCATTGCCCGAATCCGTTTGCTGATAGAACAAAATCAGCCACTACCGAGCGGATTTTCAATTGCGCCTTACTTCGAGGAGTGCTGGAAAGAACAGCCGCAATTCACACCGTTAGTTACAATTATTCAAAAGTTAGATGAGGAATGCCGCTAGTGCTGGAGATCGTATATCAAGACGAGTATTTCGTTGCCGTCAACAAACCTGCTGGTATGTTGGTTCATCGCAGCTGGCTGGATAAGCACGAAACTCAATTTGTCATGCAAACATTGCGTGACCAAATTGGTCAGCATGTCTTTCCACTTCATCGATTAGATAGACCCACATCAGGGGTGCTTATTTTTGCGTTATCAAGTGAGGTTGCGTCTCAAGTGATGCCGATGTTTGCGAACCACGAGATGGAAAAAACCTATCATGCGATTGTTCGCGGTTGGATCATGGAATCCGGTCGTCTCGACTATGCACTTAAGGTAGAGTTGGACAAAATTGCAGATAAGCACGCTAGCCAAGATAAAGAAGCACAAGAAGCGATCACTGACTATCAACCACTGGCTCAAGTCGAAATACCCTATTCCACGGGGAGCTTTCCTACCAATCGTTACTGCTTAATGGAGATGAAGCCACTGACTGGACGAAAACACCAGCTCAGACGCCATATGGCTCATCTACGCCATCCAATCGTTGGTGATACGACACATGGTGACGGTAAACACAACAAGTTGTTTAGAGAAGTGTACGACTCGCATCGACTATTGCTTCACGCTTCTTCCCTTAAGTTTGTTCATCCATTTACTCAGCGAGAAATTATTATTGAAGCGGGGTTAGATGAAACATGGCAAAAACTGTGTGCTGAGTTTGGCTGGTCAGCGCCTTAAACTGATCACGTTGAGATTGACCATCCAACATAAAAAAAGCTCGTCATAATGGTAATGACGAGCTGGGTCTAGCCGTGTTGACTAGCAAAGGAGGCACTTGCCATGAGCTAGCAAGCATTCTGAATTTAATGCAGCTGGCGAGATTTGCTTGTAGTCAAATTCCGAAATAATCGGGCGTCGTAATCAAGTGGAATAAGTCTCACAATTCTCCCCACGCTTCAGTGGCGGATTTTTCATTGAACCCGCAGGTCACACATCGCCACTTGGTTGACTAAGAGGTATGACATGGGTTGCAGCAAAAATAGCAGCCGTTGACTTTGATGTTACTGAATTGGCTTTTGGCATGGGCAACCGCGCTTACGCATGAAGAGTGTATTCCCAAATTAATTTGGTTCTCCGGGTTTGGCATATAAGTGCACCCAGTTGTCATGTTGTGGACTTCATAGTCGCCATTGGACTGAGGCTGTTTGTTGAGAACATATTTGAAATTCATAACTTTTCCTCTTTAACACTCTAATTAACCAGAGAAAGGGTGCCAATTTGAGGAGGGATTGGCAAATCGGACGCTACATATTGGAATTGCATCCCCAATTGCTAGTGTGGAGTTTGATAATTGCGAGCGTATATCTGATTTCCATCGATTCACGAACTTATCGAATCAAAAAAGCCCTCACGATTGAGGGCTTTCTATTGGTCTAGTGGTTGAGACTATTTTTCCATGTAAGCGCGAATGGCTTTCTCAATACCTTGGCTGTCTAACCCCAGTTCTTGGTGTAGCTCTTCTTGGGTGCCCTGATGAATGAACTGATCGGGTAAACCAAGATTGAGTACCGGTTTGATCAGCTTTTCTTGCATCATAAATTCAACGACACCTGAACCCGCACCGCCAGCGATGGCGTTTTCTTCGATGGTTACGATGATGTCGTGTTCAGCGGCAAGCTGTTTAATCAACTCTTCATCAAGTGGTTTGACAAAGCGCATATCCGCTACCGTGGCATTGAGTGCTTGTGCGGCCTCAAGTGCATTGCCTAAGAAGGTACCGAAGCTGAGGATAGCGATTTTCTCACCTTGACGAACTAGGCGGCCTTTACCGATTTCTAATGCAGTAAACTGTTTCTCAATGTCAACGCCCATGCCTGTACCACGAGGGTAACGGACAGCCGACGGGCCAGTATGTTGGTGGCCAGTGTAGAGCATTTGACGGCATTCGTTCTCATCGCTCGGCGCCATGATGACCATATTCGGGATACAGCGCATAAAGCTCAGGTCAAAGGCACCTTGGTGAGTTTGACCGTCCGCACCAACCAGCCCTGCACGGTCTATCGCAAACATTACCGGCAAATCCATGATGGCAACATCGTGAATGAGCTGATCGTAGCCGCGCTGCAAGAAGGTAGAATAAATCGCCACAATAGGGTGATCGCCAGCAATTGCCATACCTGTAGCTAAGGTCACGGCATGTTGCTCAGCAATCGCAACATCGAAGTATTGGTCAGGATACTCTTTAGAGAAGCGAACCATCCCAGAACCTTCACGCATAGCGGGAGTGATCGCCATAAGCTTAGGATCTTGAGCTGCCATATCACACAGGAAGTCACCGAAAATCTTCGAGTAACTTGGCAATCCACCGCTGCTTTTTGGCAGCGAGTTGTGGCTTGGGTCGAACTTAGGCACGCCGTGATAGCCAATCGGATCTTTTTCTGCTGGCTCGTAGCCTTTGCCTTTTTTAGTCATGATATGTAAAAACTGCGGACCTTTTAGTTCACGCATGTTTTTGAGAGTTTTGACCAACTCATTTACATCATGGCCATCGACAGGGCCGATGTAGTTAAAACCTAATTCTTCAAAGAGAGTGCCTGGTACCACCATGCCTTTAAGATGTTCTTCAGTACGACGAACCAACTCTTTAATCGGGGGGACACCTGACAGGACTTTTTTACCGCCTTCACGGATAGAGGTGTACAAGCTTCCTGATAGTACTTGAGCTAAATGATTGTTCAGAGCACCAACGTTCTCAGAAATCGACATTTCATTGTCGTTTAAGATCACCAGCATATCAGGGTGGACATCACCCGCATGGTTCATGGCTTCAAATGCCATGCCCGCGGTGATAGCACCATCGCCGATCACACTAACGACTTTGCGGTTTTTGCCTTCTTTACCCGCGCTGATAGCCATACCAAGGCCAGCACTGATCGATGTTGAAGAGTGGCCGACTGATAGGGTGTCGTACTCGCTCTCTTCACGCCATGGGAAGGGGTGCAAACCATCTTTTTGGCGAATCGTTGGCATTTGGTCGCGACGACCCGTTAGGATTTTATGCGGGTACGCTTGGTGACCAACATCCCACACCAATTGATCAAAAGGTGTGTTGTAGACGTAGTGAAGCGCCACAGTCAGTTCAACTGTGCCTAGACCAGAAGCGAGGTGGCCGCTGGATTGACTTACTGAATTAAGTAAGTAAGTGCGTAATTCATCACACAGCTTTGGCAGCACTTCCTTAGGAAGGCTGCGCAGCTCATCAGGAGTATCTGCTAGAGCCAGTGTCGGATATTTCGAAATATCAAGAGTCATATAAATGCGCGCTTATAGTGTTAGTTCTTGCGCTCGATGACGTATCGGGCGAACTCTTCGAGTAACTCTGTATTGTATGGGATTGCGTCCAAAGCTTGAAGAGCTTCATTTAACAGAGTGTGAGCTTTGTTTATAGCTCCGTCCAATCCTAGCAAAGCGGGATAGGTACTTTTGTTTAATTGTTGGTCAGAACCTTGTGGTTTACCCAAGGTTTCAGTATCACTAATGATATCTAGAATGTCATCTTGGACTTGGAAAGCGAGACCAATAGCATCGGCATATTGATCTAGAAGCGGCAGGACTTGCGCTCCTTTTTCACCTGCGGCTAAGGCGCCTAAACGAATGGCTGATTTCATTAACGCCCCCGTTTTGTTGCGGTGAATCTCTTCCAATTCTTCGAGCGTTACGCTGCGGTTTTCTGCGGCTAAGTCTAGGGCTTGGCCCATACACATACCATTGGCACCGGAAGCATCGGCAAGCACTTTAACCATCTTAATACGTTGGCTTTCTGCATGCGGAGCCAGAGGGCCTTCTGCGAGGATGGTAAACGCAAGGGTTTGCAGCGCATCACCCGTCAAGATAGCGGTCGCTTCGTCAAATTTGATGTGGCAGGTTGGTTGACCACGACGCAGTTCATCGTCATCCATGGCCGGTAAGTCATCATGAATTAACGAGTAAGCATGGATGCACTCAACAGCGGAAGCGGGAGTGTCTAAGTCGTCAAGTTCGCATCCGAGCATCTGGCCGGTAATATAGACCAAAAACGGACGTGCGCGTTTGCCACCAAGCAATAAGCCATAACGCATCGCCTCGATAAGAGGTAGGTTTTGATGAGGCAATGACTTGAGCCAGTTTTCTAACTGGGCATTGTTTCGTTGTTGTAGTGAGGATAGTGCCTCTTGCATAACAGACATCTTCTCGTTCAATTACTCTGGTAGAGCATCGAAATCACTCAGTGGCGATTCGTCATCGTTTTGTAACAAGATACTGACACGTTGTTCAGCATCACTGAGTTTGGCTTGGCCTGCGCGAGCAAGCGTAATACCACGCTCAAAGTTCTTGAGTGCATCGTCTAATGCTAAATCACCATTTTCGAGGTTTTCTACAATCGCATCGAGCTCTTCAATCGTCGCTTCGAAGGTCATGTTTTCCGGTTTTTTGCTCGCCATAACTTTTCTACACAGGTAAAGATGCTCGAAAGTTACCTTAGCCATTAATGATGGTCAAATTTAACCGAGTAAATTTGTTAGAAAAATGGAGTTAAAGCGTTCATTTCATGTACCCAAGTAAATAATAGGGTTAAAGTCCTAGTACTCAGAATGGGGTAAGCATCTATATTTATGTGAATGCGGTATCAATAAAATACTAAAGATCTGAAGATGTTGCCGATATAATTTGTTAGAAGCTCAAAGATAGCATGAGGAGTGCTCTGTGGATTTAGCAACGCTGATAGGACTGATTGGCGGTTTGGCTTTCGTTGTCATGGCGATGATACTCGGCGGAAGCATCATGATGTTCGTCGATGTCACATCAATACTTATCGTGGTGGGTGGTTCTACCTTCGTGGTGTTGATGAAGTTCACTATGGGGCAGTTTTTTGGTGCCGCCAAGATCGCCGGCAAAGCCTTTATGTTCAAAGCTGATGAGCCTGAAGATTTGATCGCTAAAGTGGTTGAAATGGCTGACGCAGCGCGTAAAGGTGGATTTCTCGCCCTTGAGGAGATGGAGATCAGTAACAGCTTTATGCAAAAAGGCATCGACTTGCTCGTCGATGGTCACGATGCTGATGTTGTTCGTGCCGCGCTGCAAAAAGACATCGCGCTGACTGATGAGCGACATGATTTTGGTTCGAGTGTTTTCAGAGCATTCGGTGACGTTGCGCCTGCGATGGGGATGATCGGTACACTGGTTGGTCTGGTTGCGATGCTGTCAAACATGGACGATCCTAAAGCGATCGGTCCTGCAATGGCGGTTGCGCTTTTGACAACCTTGTACGGTGCGATCTTGTCTAACATGTTGTTTTTTCCTATTGCTGACAAACTTTCTCTGCGCCGTGAGCAAGAAAAATTGAATCGTCGTCTGATTATGGATGGCGTCTTAGCAATCCAAGATGGCCAAAACCCTCGAGTGATAGATAGTTATCTGAAAAACTACCTCAATGAAGGTAAACGTGCTCTTGACGTAGATAACGAGTAAGGACGCAGTTATGGATGATGATAACGACTGCAAATGTCCGCCGCCCGGCCTCCCGCTTTGGATGGGAACATTTGCAGACTTGATGTCACTATTGATGTGTTTCTTCGTACTGCTTCTTTCGTTTTCGGAGATGGACGTACTGAAGTTCAAACAGATCGCTGGTTCGATGAAGTTTGCATTTGGTGTCCAAAACCGTCTTGAAGTGAAAGATATCCCTAAAGGTACCAGTATCATTGCGCAAGAGTTTAGGCCAGGTCGCCCTGAGCCAACGCCGATTGATGTGATCATGCAGCAAACTATCGATATTACTCAGCAAACTCTCGAATTTCATGAGGGCGAGTCAGATCGAGCGGGCGGGACACAAAGAGACAAAGGGTCATTGACGGGTGGCCAGTCACCGGATACCGCCACGCAGAACAATCAGAATTCAGAGTCAGACAATGAACAGCAGCAATCTGCTGAAATGTCGCAAGAACTTGAAACCTTGATGGAAAGCATCAAAAAAGCCCTTGAGCGAGAGATTGAGCAAGGGGCGATTGAAGTCGAAAATCTCGGTCAACAGATTGATATCCGTATTCGTGAAAAAGGAGCCTTCCCTGAAGGTTCGGCCTTCTTACAACCCAAGTTCCGTCCTTTGGTTCGTCAGATTGCCGACTTGGTAAAAGATATCCCTGGCGTGGTTCGTGTCTCAGGGCATACAGACAACCAACGTATTGACTCTGAACTGTATCGGTCTAATTGGGATCTATCTGCACAACGTGCGGTCTCTGTTGCACAGGAGATGGAGAAGGTGCGCGGGTTTAATCACCAACGACTGCGAGTTCGTGGTATGGCAGACACCGAGCCTCTCGGCCCGAACGATACTGAGGCTCAACGTTCACGTAACAGGCGGGTTGAAATCAGTATTATGCAAGGTGAACCGCTCCAAAGCGATGAAGTTCCAGCCTTGCAGTAAGGCAAAATATAAAGACGAGCAAAACGCTCGTCTTTTTTATGGGCATTGCTTCATGTATAATCTTGCGCCCTTAGAGGCAGCACATAGCGAAAGACCGCTGCTACGCTCTATAGAGCATTAAATTAGCGAAACAGTTAACTTGTGAAGTGAATTATGAAATTTATCGTAAAGCCCCATCCAGAAATTTTTGTAAAAAGTGAGTCTGTGCGTAAGCGCTTCACAAAGATTCTTGAATGCAACATTCGTAACATCATCAAGAGTCGTACAGAGTCTGTTGCTGTCTTTAATCGCCGTGACCACATCGAGGTGACGTCTGAATCATCAGAGTTCTATAAAGAGACTCTAGAAGTCCTGACGCAAACACCAGGTATTCACCATGTACTGGAAGTTCAGCAGTCAGAGTTCAACGATCTGCATGACATCTACGAACAGGTGCTAGAACTGAATCGTCCACTTATTGAAGGTAAAACCTTTGTGGTACGTGCTAAGCGCCGTGGTAAACATGACTTTACGTCAATTGAGCTAGAGCGTTACGTTGGTGGTGGTCTGAACCAAGCGGTAGAAAGTGCGAGTGTTCGTCTACGCAACCCAGACGTGACCGTGAAACTTGAAGTCGCTAACGAAAAGCTAAACCAAGTTATCGCTCGCTATAAAGGTCTTGGTGGCTTCCCTCTGGGGACACAAGAAGATGTTCTTAGCTTGATTTCTGGTGGCTTTGATTCGGGCGTCTCTAGCTACCTGCACATCAAACGTGGTTCTAAAGTACATTACTGTTTCTTTAACCTAGGTGGTCCTGCGCACGAAATTGGCGTTAAGCAAGTTGCTTACTACCTATGGAACAAATACGGTTCATCGGCAAAAGTTCGTTTTATTTCCGTCGACTTTGAGCCGGTTGTGGGTGAGATCTTAGAGAAAGTGGATGACGGCCAAATGGGCGTTGTTCTTAAGCGTATGTTTATGCGTGCTGCGGGTATGGTGGCAGAGAAGTTTAAGATTGAAGCGTTGGTGACTGGTGAGGCACTCGGTCAGGTTTCAAGCCAAACACTGACCAACCTACGTCATATTGATAATGTGACTGATACGCTAATCCTACGTCCGCTTATCAACTGGGATAAAGAAGACATCATTAACCTAGCTCGTGATATCGGCACTGAAGACTTCGCTAAAACAATGCCAGAGTACTGTGGTGTGATTTCTAAGAAGCCAACGGTTAAAGCGATTAAAGCGAAACTGGACGCTGAAGAAGAGAAATTCGATTTCGATATCCTTGAGCAAGTTGTTCGTGACGCGAGAGTGATGGATATTCGTGATATTGCTAAAGAGACAGAAAAAGCGGCCCCTGAAGTTGAGCAAGTTCAAGCAATTGAAGAGCACGCGATTGTACTTGATATTCGTAGCCCTGAAGAGGAAGACGATAACCCGTTAGAAATTGACGGTGTAGAGGTTAAGCACATTCCATTCTTCAAACTAGGCACTCAGTTTGGTGATCTAGACCAGTCGAAGACTTACCTGCTGTACTGTGACCGTGGCGTAATGAGCCGTCTACAGGCCCTTTACCTACAAGAGCAGGGCTTCCACAACGTGAAGGTTTACCGCCCTTAATCTCGGTAAATTGAAGGTTATTAAAAAGCGCAAATCGTTCATTCGATTTGCGCTTTTTTATTCATGAGCTTTGCTATTGGCACTCAGCCTCTGATTGAGGAGAAAAAGAGCGCCGATAAGTGTCAAGCAACATCACAATGAAATATCGACGCGTCGATTTTGAGTTCGTCCTTCTGCGGTTTGGTTACTAGCAACAGGCTGAGTTTCACCTTTAGATTCAACTTTTACCTGTTCAACACTATGTTGCGCGAGATAGTTTTGGACTTCTTTGGCACGTCGAATCCCGAGCTCAAAGTTATACGTTTCGCTGCCCGCGCTGTCTGTATGGCCAGTCAAGGTAAACTCACTATCTGAAACCGACGCAATATCAATAATTCGTTGCAGTATCTTCTTAGATGCTGGAGTGACATTTGCCTGGTCAAAGTCAAAATGAACACGTGCCAACAGGTCTCCCTGCTTATGGCTTTCAACCCGACCATTGGTGACTAAAAACTCGGCACAGTTTTGGCCTAAGCCAAGCTTTTTCGCTAGGGTCTCGACAATGTAATCGATCTCAAGTGTGGACGTTTCATGCTGTTTTAACAGGTAGTTACCGCTATTCGGTGTCAATGAAATCGGCTCACCGACAGATATCTGAGTCGCAACTAAGCCGTTTTGTGAACCACAGATCTGTTCAAATGTGGTTTGACTGCCAGCACTCAGCGCACCAAAGCTGATCATCATGGAAGAAAGTGCGAGTAAGTTTGTTGTTTTGGTTATCATGATAGGTGACCAATTTCCTCAGAAATAAGGTTTAAAATTATGTCCAGAAGCTCATCTGGGTTAGCTGCGTCGTAAACATTCTCAGTGCCGATACATTCGGTAAGAGGGTTTCTGTTTACGTTGTAGTCAAACCCAATTAAGGCAAATTGAAACGTAACAGGACGGTTATCGGCTGTTCTTTGGCTATTCAATGTAGCTTTGATGTTTTCACACAACCCTGCGTCCACTAACGCCTCGGTGGGAACTGGCGAGTAGCGACTAAGAGGGCCATTATTCCCATTGGTATCATCACCATCTGACAGTATGACCATTAATTGGCGTGGGTTGGGGGTATCAAGTTGGTTAAATAACTGAGCGGCCTTAATAATCCCTTGATAAGAGGCGGTTGCTCCGCCTGGTCTGAATGATTGCATATCGTCTCTTAGTCGACGGAAAGAGTCTGTAAAAGGGACGTTTTTGTAGCTTAAGTAGTAGTCTCTATAATCCTCAAAGTTACAGACCATATTGGCGTCTAGTGAACGGTCTACACGCCAATTATTGACCGTTCTTCTAGCGTCTACATAGACCCTGTCTCGGCTGTTTTTCTGGTAGTAGAGGTAATCTACGAATCTTATCGGCTGGCGGTAAGGCCAACTAGGGCAGCGTCGACCATCATCAGGTCTCGCGGTAAATTCTGCGTAAGGTACAAGAGCGACTTTATTATTAATCTCTTGGATCCCCTGATACTCTTCTAGTTCATCAAGGACATCGTTAATGATATCGCGTACATGTTTGTATTTGGGTTTCCCTTGCCAACGATCATTCATAGATCCCGAATAATCCATAACGAAGGCGATATCAATGCTGTCACCCTGATATTTTCTAGCAGTACTGGTGTGGGTTACATCATAGGCTCCTTTAAAACCTACAAAGTCATTACCAACAGGGACCCATGGGTCTTGTTTTATTAATACATCAATATCATATTGAGCATAACGGCTCGCACCTTCGCACTCGCGTCCATCTGATACACGGCATTCCGTACGTAATACTTTGGGAATAGAGATGTCCGCATCTGGTAAATAGGCGTCAATATAGTCTTTCGCGAGCGCTTTATTCTGGGTGAGATTAGTGCTGTTCTTGGCTGCTAAAGCCAAGGCAGCGGCTTCAGTTGCATCTCCCAAACGTGCTTTGGTCTGAATCGCTCTAGAGCCGTCAATCGCTATCGTAAAGAATCCCCACATTGCAGGAATGATCAAAGCGAACAATATCGCAGCGTGCCCCTGCTGTTTTTTAATTGAGTGTTTCATCTTAGCGTCCCATCATGATCGAAGAAGAGACAAGGCGAGTATCATCACCATCGAATGCCCAGTTATTAGAGTCATAGCAGAGAGTTACACGATATAACGCCGCTCTGCGTCCCCATGATGTTGTCATCGAGAGAGATTCAAAATGGCGAATCGATTGAGTACTGTTGCAACCACCGTTGAGTGTTTTTGAGTCGGTACTGAGTCGGTTATTGTGATCGAATGAGAGCACTTCGATATCACCGCGCAGCCTTATGCGCTCATAGTCCCCTAACGTGCGGCTTAAGGAACCTTGGGCAAAACCAAATAGCTCTTGAGCCATGCTATTGGTCAAACTATGGTCATCTTTTGCATACAGTTGGGTGCGTTCTTTAAGAATGTTAACTAAAGAATAGGACAAGCGATCAAGCTTTCCTTGCACAGATAATTTAACTACTGTGTCTGCGGTGAAAAGCAACATTGTCGAAAATACAACGCCCAGTAGGGCAAATTCTATCGAGAACGCTCCCTTCTGCTTAGATCTTGAATTGATCACGCTCGTACTCCTGAATAACAATGACTTCTCGGGTAAATGCACTACTGCCATCCATAAAAAATGACAACATAGGTTGGTAGTCGTATCGAATTTGATAAATAGCCAGTGAACTGTTGTTAGCAATACCACATTCTGTTTCTGTTTTACTGTCGTTTTGAGTGCATCGCTCAGAGATATCTCCTGAATGGGCAGCAAACTCATCCAGTGTGGCGTAATAGTGCACGGTGAGACGGTAGTCGTTTGGGTTTATCACGCTCCCCATTATCCCAGACTGTTCTCGAATGACTCTTTTAAAAGCCTGCATAAAGGCGGATTGAGTGCTACTACGTGATGCATTCGGATTGACTTTTTTGGCCTCTCTTGCTGCTTCAGCAATGGCGAGGTCATTCACCGAAGAGACATAGGCGATATAGCCGATTTCTGCCCACAGCATGCACATCAGGAAAAAGGCCATAAACCCTAAGCCAAACTCGATTGAGGCAACGCCATGTTGTTTTTTTAAGCTAGTGTGTTTCATGCTGTTGCTCCGGTGTACTCGGTAGGGTAGAAACTGAGACCTCCTGAGCACTGATGAAGTCAATAATGGCCGAGACTTCCCCCGCTTTATAGTCAGAAGCAAGCAGTTCTTTAGCCTCATCAATTCGTTCCAACTTAATCAAGGTAATTATTAGGTTGGCGCGAGTTGTTTGATCGTCTGGATTGGCTTGGTAAACCGAACGCAATAGCTGATAGCTTTTGTGATACTGTTTCTGAATCAAATAGAGGGTCGCGAGATTATTTTTTACAGCATTGTCCTGATAAAACTCGCGACGCGACTGAACAAAATTTTGTTCAGCCTGAGTAAGGTCACCTTGGGTTGCTTGAATCACGCCTAATAGGTTGTAGGCCTCTCCGTTGCGGCGGTCGAATTGAAGCACATTCTCAATATGTTGCTGCGCCTCTTCCAGTTGTTCAAGGGCAAAGAAAGCTTTAGCTAATATCAATTCGGATTGACTCGAACGCGCTTGTTTCGGTAGCTGAGAAACAACAAAAAGTGCGGACTCTGCGTCACCATGATCAAGGTAGGCTTGCCCCAGCTTTAGACGAGCCTCTGTACTCTCTTGTTGGCGCAACTCATTCTTGTAAAACTCAATTAACTGCGGATAGTTGTTTGCTTCGACAAACATTTGTTCTTTATTTATTTTTTCCAGCTCAGCACTCGATTGTTTCGTCGATGCGCAACCACTTATTAGTACGACGCCAATTGCAAGTAGTAATCGCTTATACATGATCCATAAACCTCATCGCAGCAGGGGCCAAAATAATGATGACGATCGGGAACATGATGAACAAAATGAGCGGAAGTGACATTTTTGCTGCCAACTTACCAATACGCTCCTCGGCGGTTAGCATATTGATGTCACGGATATCAGCCGCAAGTGTTGTCAGAACCGTATAGATTGATGAGCCATATTGGAGACTCTGTTTCAACGTCATGACGAAGCTACGTATTTCTGGTGTTGGTAATTTCACATACAGTTCATCGAGTGACTTTTCCAATCCGACTATATTGGCTCGATCGCTGACTTTAGAGAGCAGTTTGGCTAAGTCCTTATCGAAGGATTTTAGTTCTATGGCGAGGTATTTAATTGTTGCTTCAAGTGTCATACCTGTCTGAACACAAATTGCCATCAGGTCGAGAAGGTAAGGCAGTTGCCCCGATATTTTTTCTCGTCGCGCTTTCGAGCGCGCAGCGAGCAGAGAATCTGGGATGATGATGGATGCAATAAACCAAATTGCCATGGAAATAATCATATGAGTCGAAGCAACTTCCAGTATTGGTGCAAGCAGATAGATGGTGACCAATCCGGTTAAAGAGATGCCATATTTCAAATGCATATAGTATTTTGCGACAAAAGAGCTATTGATTCCCGCCTCTTCGAGTTTTTCTTGAATATCGTCTTCTTTCGTTGCGAATGATGCTGCTAATCTATCGAATACCAACTCAATGTTGTTTTCCGCTTGTGTTGGTTTGTGGCTATCGATTAAGTCGTAATTACGTAGATAATTACGGCGTTGGATATTTTTCCACAAATAGAAGCCCCACACTGCAATGCCAATAAACAGGGCGACTAGGGTGATAAAAATTGAAATTTGGTTAGTCATTACTTTTGTGCTCCTTTCATCAACATCCAGACGATGAATAAGCCGAGGCTTTCACTGATGATTAGGTAGTAGAGCACTGGCTTTCCTGCTGGTGAAAACATCAAAAACTCAAAATTTTCTGGGCTAGTAAACTGGAGAGCAAATAAAACCGAGAAAGGAATGGCAGCGACGATTTTTGCTGACATTCGTGCTTCCGCGGTCAGCGCGTATTTTTTCTTTTCAATCGCTCGAGCGTCAAACATCAGACGGTTAAGTCGAGCCATGACATCTTTCAACTGACCACCACGCTGCATATTGGCGCGCAGGGTAATGACAAAGAAATAAAACGAAGGATAAGGGAATCGCTCGCATGATTTCCTGAACACGTTGTCTGGGGACTCTCCCAACTGAAGTCGTTCCCCCATGCGTTTGAACTCTTGTCCGACATCGCCTTGCAATGAGCGGCCAACATAAATGATCGCGTGCATAATACTCTCGCCTGAACTGACGGCACTCGATAACATGTTCAATGCATCAGGAAACGCCGTTTCAAAGGCTTCTCTCTGCTTTTTTTGCAACCATTGATAGCCCAACAGCCAGCCAATCAAAATAAAGCCGATGACAACTTTTATGCCATTAGTTTGCAGGTATTTGGCATTTAAAAACAGCGCCAACAATATCAATGAGAAGGTAAACAGGGCGATTTTGATTTCAGCAAATTTACCTAGCTGGTGTTTGATATTTGCTATCCGCCCACGTATGCCATCAATGACGGATTTGTCCGACAACGCTTTAAGATCAACAGCTTGACTCGCTTCATCAATGGAATCGACTTTGAGTGCTTTGATCTCTTCTTGTAGGTAATATGTGCGCTGCTCACTTTTTCGTGGCCAAAACGCAACCAATAGAATTACACCGCCGAAAATGAGTGTTAGCCAGTAAATCATGCAGGCTCACCTACATTGAATGCTTGGCTTAGTTGTTCTTCTAAACCAAAGAATTTTGCCTTCTGTACCAGAACGGAACGCTGCATCATCCCCGCGGTAACAAAGCGACCTTGCACTTTACCATTGTCGATACTGCTGGTCGGTTGGAACTTAAATATCTCTTCAAGAACAACGTTGGACCCCTCAATTCCGACAACTTCGGTAATGCTCATCACCTTTCGGCTACCGTCGTGAAGACGGCTTATTTGCACTACTATATCAACAGCACTAACGATGGTTCTTCTAATTGCTTCAAGCGGTAGGTTGCTTGTTGCCATCATGACCATCGATTCAACCCTAGATATGGCATCCCGAGGTGTATTGGCGTGTAAGGTTGACATTGAACCATCATGACCGGTATTCATTGCTTGAAGCATTTCAAAGGCTTCCGCACCGCGGCACTCACCGACAATAATTCGATCAGGGCGCATACGTAATGAGTTGATGACCAAATCACGTTGATCAATCGCACCATTGCCTTCGATGCCAGCAGTACGTGTTTCTAAACGTACGACATGAGGTTGGAACAACTTCAGTTCAGCGGCATCTTCGATGGTTACAATGCGTTCTTTTTCAGAGATAAACTGCGAAAGGGCATTGAGCATGGTGGTTTTACCTGAACCCGTACCGCCTGAAATTAAGATATTCAAGCGGCATCGTGCTGCGATCATCAACACTTTTGCCATTTCAGGGCTCATCGCCCCAAAGTCAACTAGCTGACCAAAGTCGATGCTCTGTTTTTTGAACTTACGGATTGAAATTGACGTGCCATCAATAGCGATAGGTGGAATGACGATATTGACGCGGCTACCATCAGGCAAACGTGCATCACACGTAGGTGATGATTCATCCACTCGTCGACCTACACGGTTGGCAATACGTTTGGCAATTTGCAGTAATTGCTGTTCATCAATGAAAGAGACATTGACTTTCTCGACTAAGCCATGGCGTTCAACAAACACGTTCTCACAGCCATTAATCATGATGTCGGAAACAGATTCGTCTTCCATTAATGACTGTAATGGACCAAGTCCATGAAGTTCATCCACTAGACTTTTGACATATTCACCGCGTATCACCGAAGCTACAGATAAGCCAAAGCGATCAATTAACATATTGACCGCATTAGATAACTGTTGTGTTAATGCTTCTTTAGTTAATGAGTTCACCACTTCTGCATCGAGAGCTTCAAAGATATGCTGCCTAATTTGGACGTAAGCTGATTTAGTGATATCCATCATTTACCCCGCTTGAGTAATTTGTGTAGCAGAGAGGCTTTGCTGTTTTTGTCATTCTGACCTAGTAGCAGTGAAGTGAGCTGATGCAGTGATTGGCTAACAGGAAAGTTATGCTGGAATAGGTGTTTATCTTCCAAAATGAGACGACCGAGCTTAGGCTCGTTAGGCAGGACGATATCGGCTTCTTTACCCAAAAACTCTTTTACTTCGCTAAGGCTGACGGTGGCGGCTTTTTCGGCCATCGTATAGTTGATGACAAACAGACATCTCGCTGTCGAGTTGGCACGTTCAAGCGATTTGAGTACACGTTTGGCTTCGCGAACACTGGATACCGTTGGTTCCATCAACAGAACCAAGATGTCATAGTGATTGGCAATGTATTCAATATCTTGCTTACAGTTTGAGCTCCGAGAGAGATCTTCCAGTACAAAGTTGTATTGACCTTCGAGCTGGGCAGACAAAGTTCGAACGTACTCTTTGAGTTCAAGTTCATTAAGGTCGTCAGACTCCAAAGACATCACATGAAGCATATTGTCGACCTTTTTTACCAGGCTAGAAGCGTAAGCTGCATCTAAGTTGGATGCCAGTGAAGCGCGGGTGATCGACTTCTTGTCAAACTTTTTAAGGCCTAGGAAAATATCTAAGTTACCACCACGGAAATCGTGATCGATGACTAAACTAGAAGATTTTTTTCTATTGGACAGTTCGAAAGCAATTTCCGCGGTTAGCAGTGTAGCTCCCACACCACCCTTGGTACCCCAAACGCCAACTTTTTTTGCTGTACGATCTTTACCTAACCCTGAATTGCGTTGACGATTGCTATTTACGTTGCGCACAAAGTCGATAAGTTCTTGTTTAGTAATTGGCCAAAATACGTAGTAAAAGCCCATCTCTTTCAGATTACGGATGGTAGAAATCGCATCTTCACTACCAATAACGATGACAGAGGCATTGTTTGGCAATAGGTGGCTAATGCGTTCCATATCTTGGGTCACATTGCTACTTAAGTTGAGCTCAACGATGACGATCTCAACCAACGACTCGCGAACATGCTCACGAATACTTTCATCGCTATTCGCGAGCATAGTTGGGGCTGTGATCCCCTCAAAACGAAACGCTTCTTCCACTAACTCAACGCAGCCTTGCGTCTGATGAAACAGTACGGAGGTGATCGTCTCTTTTTGGATCTTTGCCTCAAGTGACTTACTTTGCAATTTATCTACTAAATCAAACATCATTGTCACTCACTACTGGTTGGAATGGGGTTTAAGCATGGCGTTTGGGTTAACCATAGATTGCCAACGTGCGTTTTCTGCATAGCATCCATCTTCATTGAAACCATAAGTGCCGATTTGAGTCGGGCTACAAGATTCAGTGACAACTTGATACTCGTGAAACTGGATTTGAATGTCGTAGGCCCCTAGAGAGGTCACATTGGTCAGAATGATTTTTTTTGACGCGACACCTTGTGCTACTAGCCAGCGATTTAACTCAGCAGCAAGTGTCTGCCCTTTGGCTGAATACGCAACTACCACGCCTTTTTGAGCGATTTGTTGCAAGTTCTTGTTTGCCAATTCAAACAGGTCAGACTTAACTTTCTGGGCATTAGAGCTATTGATTACTGAACTCCACGCTTTGCTTACCGGTATAAGGTGAAGAGATTGCCCCTCTCTCATTGTAACTTTCTCGGCGCAGCCTGTGAGTATGGCTGCAACAGCGATAGCGAACAAAATAGAAACGCGATGAATCATCATAGTTTAAAGCCTCCTGCTGCATAAATTTCTTGCGCCGGCTGTGTTTTATTGTTCGGAGTAACGTTGAAGAAACGTTCTAGGCTAGTGGTTTTCTTCATGGTCGGCAGTTGAATCACGTGCTCATCCACTGGCTGTACCAAGTTGACAGTTGCGACGATAATTAACTCTGTGCGAGTACGCTCCGTACCGGTGTGACGGAATAACGCACCGAGTACAGGTAAGTCACCGATGAATGGGATCTTGCTGATCGACTCTTTGTCTTCAGTACTTAATAGACCACCCAAAACAAAGCTTTTCCCATCGGCTAATTGGACGGTTGTTCTTGCTCGGCGTGTTTTCAACGCGGGTAGGTTATAGGTTTCGTTGGTGTATTGGGTATCGAGAGAGCTCACTTCTGGCATCAGAGAGAGTTTGATATTGTCATCTTCCAATACCTTAGCCATGAGTTCTAAACGAATGCCGAACTCTTTGTAATCAACGTTTGTCGTGCCATCAACAACAGTGACGACAGGGAGCTCTCCACCGACTAAAAAGCTGGCGGTTTCCCCCGACATTACTGAAAGATTTGGCTGAGCGAGTATTTGGCCAACAGTGTCATTGCCAACAGCGGTGATCACCGAAATTATGTCAGAGGCACTGAATGAAGTCAGTTTATCGACAAAGACACCTGCGCTCGCCCCTTGACTGCCATACTGAATACCGAACTGCTCCAAGAAAGAGTGGGATACTTCCGCAACAGAGAGCTTGACGTTGACCTGCTTTGGCGTGACTACTTCGATGTTATTTATGACGCCTTTGTAGTGAAAACGCTTCATGAACTCGATTTCTAAATCTTCATCATCATTGCCCGTTTGCCACTCGAATGTCAGCTCTTGACGGTCTTTCTCTAACATCTCACCAACGAGCTTATTGATGCCATCTTTAGTTTTTTCATTGGCGACTGTGCCGGATAACACGACATTTTTGCCCAAGTGAGCGAAATGCACGTTAGCCTGTGGGTACAGGGCACTCACTTGCTGTTTTAACTCTGATAGAGATGTATTCACCCAGATCTTTCGTGTCGTTAGGGTTTTACCTTCAGCACCAAACAGTGCCAACGAGCTTTGACCAATCGCTTTGCCATACAGAGCAACTTTGCGTTTATCGATCACTTGGTAATCAGCTACTTTAGGATCGGATACAAACACCGATTCGATATCTTCGTTACTCGTAATGACCTTCATCTCGCCTTCAGCAAGGTATGTCATGGGTTGCGCATAAAGGTTGGTGGAAAATGCTAGGGCAATCACCATTATCAATCTAATTATTAGGGGCATGGAGACCTCAGTTAACGGTGACAGTGTCAGCGCGGAATTCGACAATTGATTTAAAGTTTGAAAGGACATCGCCAGCGTCAGCATGAAGGTCTGATTGCTGATATTGACCAATGGATTTATGCACTTCCAACTCTGAAATTCGTTTTGCAACCGTGAGTGTGGCGACTTGTTTACGAGTCAGTTCCAAAATCAGGTTAACCTCGGTGATTGCAGGGCTGTTGCGTGTCGCTTCGACGGCATTTTTGTTGACTTGCAGGACTTTGACTCCGGTGAGCACGGGAGTAACAAACATATTGCGCTTACGGTTTGCTTCTGTTTCAGCGGTTTCCAGTGAGAACTGAGTCGGAAGCGATAACGCCAAGACATCAACCGTTGAACCATGAGAAATAACACCACCCACGATGGCTTCTGGCTGGACTTTAATTGCATAAGGAACACGATTAGGAGCAATGATGACATCGACATAGCCATCTTGTGATGGGGTAATCCAATGTTCAGCAAAAGCGACTTCGCCAGCATTTACTGTATCTACAAAGACAGCTCCCTTTTCAAAATTGAACGTCATATCATCACTGACTCCAAGGCGGTTGGCTTGGCTCTCGGGCAGATTGACTAATTCGACGTCAGAGCGTTCAAGCTCCTGCCCGATTTGAGCTGAACGCGAGAACTTCCATACATTGATAGTTGGCTCTTGTAATTCTTTCGCACTATTGTCAGCAGGTTTTGCACTTAAGCTGCCCGCTAGGCCATACAGACCAAACAGTATGGCCGTTCCCGCGACTATGAGTAATACGATCTTCTTCATTCTAATCCTTTACATTGAGGCAAGAATACCAATCGAGCCACCAATAGCGATTGGAATAGCATACGGAAGGCTGGCTTGGTTGTTTTTTACATTTTTATATATAAGCAAATAAATCAGGCTTAATAATCCACCACTAATACCAATGATTATTAGTACGCTTGAGAATAGGTCAGGGTCTATGGCCAAAGAATAAGCGGCAAGTAACTTGGTATCGCCACCTCCTAATATCCTTAGAACACTTAAAACTATCCCTGATAGCAAAATAACGATTGGGATTAGGATCTGAATTTCAGAGTAGATAAACGCGTAGACTCCGCAGAAAAAAGAGAGCAATAGACACGTTGTATTTGCTATTTTTCGATACTTAATGTCTGAGTAGACAACGAAAATAGAAAAAGTGGCTATTACACATAGCCACATCAACCTTAGATCATCAGTCAAAGAATTAACTTGTTTTCAGAGCTGTTGAAATTTTTGTAAAGATTGCAGTTAAATCAGTACCTACAGTAGCGACAGCAGTAGCAATAACTACAGCAATACCAGCAGCAATTAGACCATATTCAATTGCAGTTACACCTTGCTCGTCATTTTTGTAGTTTTCTAATGCTTGTTGAGTTTTAACGAATAGCTTAGTAATCATCTCATGTCCTTAATTTTTAGATTGAGCAGTAGTTAATTCCGCTCTGTTAATTTCGGCGCAGAGTTTAAATATAAAAACAATTATTTCAATAATGATTTAATTCTTAGTTGCTAAGGAGAATTAACCTTGATGAAACAATTTGGAAAAGATTAAAACTCAAGGGATACAAATTTAACGCTAAATATAATCCTCATGTATTAATTTTATTCAAATTATTCTCATTGTGATTGAGTATCAATAATATTGATGATTTTTTATCTTTATTATTATTTGCTTATATAAAAGCCATCTCATTTGTGAGACAGTGCAATCCATTGCATTGAAACGGATGTTTTTTAATGAGAAATATGCCTAGTGATTCATATTTGAAGTGGGGGAGATAAAGTCCGCTTATCGAGATAAATGTTGCATAAGATGCGGGTACGTAAGTAGAGGGTAGTTTTTGGCGCATAAAAAAACACCGCCATATAGGCGGTGCTAAAAAATTTGACAGACAGGTCAAAATAAATACAGGAAGTATATGTTTCGTTGTTCTCAACGAAACTGGTAGAAACCTACCTAACTCGAAATACGAGTTTGCAAACACAACATCGCAACAAGAAGTCAATTGATTCAAAAGGGAATCAAGCCGTTCTGACTCCTCATTGCGGGGTGAAATATAGAATTTCTCTGGTCGTCAGGCAATGGACATTTTATAATGTTTCAGATTAAAAAAACTAATCCACTTTTTAGAAGGCTGCTATGTCTAGAAGATTACCTCCCTTAAACTCATTGAAAGTGTTTGAGGCTGCTGCTCGTCACTTGAGCTTTACTCGTGCGGCAGAGGAGTTGTTTGTGACTCAGGCTGCGGTTAGTCACCAAATTAAAGCGCTAGAAGAATTCCTCGGCTTAAAGCTGTTTCGACGTCGAAATCGCTCGTTACTACTAACAGAAGAAGGGCAAAGCTACTTTCTCGATATAAAGGATATTTTTACATCTTTAGCAGAAGCTACTGATAAAGTGCTGGAGCGTAGTGAGAAGGGGGCGTTAACGATCAGTTTGCCACCTAGTTTTGCTATCCAGTGGTTGGTGCCTAGACTGGCCGATTTCAACCAGCAAGAACCGGATATCGATGTCCGTATCAAGGCAGTGGATATGGATGAAGGTTCACTGACTGATGATGTTGATGTTGCTATCTACTATGGTCGAGGTAACTGGCCTGGCTTACGTGCCGATAAACTCTACCAAGAATTCTTGATCCCACTTTGTTCACCATCGTTACTTTTAGGTAACAAACCATTAGAAACTCTAAGTGATCTAAAGCAGCATACCTTGCTGCACGACACATCTCGTAAAGATTGGAAACAGTTTGCGAAACAAAATGGTATTGAAGGGGTAAATGTCAATCACGGACCGATATTCAGTCACTCAACCATGGTGTTACAAGCTGCGGCTCATGGCCAAGGTGTCGCTCTCGGAAACAATGTTCTGGCACAACCCGAGCTGGAAGCGGGTCGTTTAATTGCGCCATTCGATGAAGTATTGCTGTCTAAAAATGCGTTCTATGTGGTTTGCCATGATAAACAAGCGGATATGGGGCGAATTGCGACTTTCCGTGACTGGATGTTAGCGAAAGCACAGAGTGAGCAAGAGGAATTGCTAGATGACTGATTATTTACGTGATGGTAAGTCATCCGATCCTCTGTTTATTTTTGCCCATGGTGCAGGTGCCGGAATGGATCATGAGTTTATGAACTCGGTTGCTAAAGGACTCGCAGACAAAGGTATTCAGGTTGTACGGTTCAACTTTCCATACATGGTCAAGCGAGCGGAAGATGGTAAGAAGCGTCCGCCAGATAGAGCGCCTAAGCTGCTTGAAGCCTTTCAAAAAGTGATTGGTGATCTAGCTGGGGATACTCCCGTTGTGATTGGCGGTAAATCGATGGGTGGGCGCATGGCAAGTTTACTCGCAGATGCCCCTTTGGTGGCTGGTGTCGCGTGTTTAGGTTTTCCATTTCATCCTCCTGGCAAGCCGGAAAACTACAACGGTGAGCACTTAGCAACGCTGTCAAAGCCATGCCTTGTTTTGCAAGGAGAACGAGATACGTTTGGTAAACGCGAAGAGTTGAAAGACTTTTGTCTATCAGAAAATGTTCAGACCGTGTTTATCCCAGATGGCGATCATAGCTTTAAGCCGCGAGTACGTTCAGGCCATACCGAGCAAAGTAATATTGCTCTGGCAGTGGACAATCTCGCGGCTTTTATACTGGAGGCGTACGGTGAAAAGTAAATACCTCTTGGCATTCGGTGGCTCATTAATGGGGGTAGGCGTTGGATTAGGCGCTTTTGCGGCCCATGGCCTCAAGTCGGTGTTGTCACCTTATCTTATCGGTGTGTTCAACACTGGCGTTCAGTATCAGTTTATTCACGCGTTGGCGATTGTGGTTTGTGGTGTATTACTGCAGTTTAAATTGCAGCCAAAGTCACAAAAATATTTCGCCCTTGCAGCGATTTGCTTTATCATCGGCATCTTTTGTTTTAGCGGCAGCCTCTACGCACTTGCGTTAACCGGTATCAAATGGTTTGGTCCAATTACGCCATTTGGTGGTTTAACCTTTATGCTTGGGTGGGGACTGTTTGTCTATGCAGCACTACAGACTAAAGAGGTGAATCAGTGAAACAGTTAATGCTCTACTGCCGTAGTGGCTTTGAAAAAGAGTGTGCCGGAGAAATCCAAGATCGAGCCACTCAGTTAGAAGTGTTTGGTTTCCCACGCCTCAAGAAGAATACAGGTTATGTGCTGTTTGAATGCTACCAAGATGGTGATGCAGAAAAACTGGTTAAAGAGCTGGATTTTAAAGCGCTGATTTTCGCTCGTCAGATGTTTGCGGTAGCCACTGAAATTGAAGATCTACCACGAGAAGACCGTATTTCTCCAATTCTTGAAGCGTTGAACGATGTTGATAGCATGCCTCGTTGTGGCGATATCCGCATTGAAACACCGGATACCAATGAAGCCAAAGAACTGCTTAAGTTCTGCCGTAAATTCACTGTCCCAATGCGTCAGGCGTTACGTGGTAAAGGTATTCTTTTTCCAAAAGATAGCCCTAAAAAGCCTGTGCTGCATATCTGTTTTGTTGCCTCTGGGCACTGTTTTGTTGGCTACTCTCTACCAGAGAACAACTCTCAATTCTTTATGGGGATCCCGCGTTTAAAATTCCCGGCAGATGCACCGAGTCGTTCTACGCTTAAGTTAGAAGAGGCCTTCCATGTCTTTATCCCTCGTGAAGAATGGGATGAGCGTTTAGCTGCGGGTATGTGGGGTGTTGATTTAGGTGCTTGTCCAGGTGGCTGGACTTATCAGCTCGTTAAACGTTCGATGTTTGTTCACTCGGTTGATAACGGCATGATGGCAGATAGCTTGATGGAGACTGGTCAGGTTAAGCATCACCAAGAAGATGGCTTCAAGTTCGAGCCAGCTCGTAAGAACGTTACTTGGTTAGTCTGTGACATGATTGAAAAGCCATCACGCGTAGCACAATTGATGGGTGAGTGGATCATCAGTGGTTGGGCTAAAGAGGCCATATTTAACCTTAAACTTCCGATGAAAGGCCGTTACGATGAAGTACTACAAGATATTGAAAACTTGAAAGTATTTATGATTGAAAACGGTGTTAAGTTCCGTCTGCAAGCTAAGCATCTGTATCATGACCGTGAAGAGATCACAGTGCACGTCCAGTGCTTGTCGAATATCTCGCCGCGATAAGAGTAGAGGCTGGACTACGCTCTTTGATAGGCGCTTGTGGTGAACAAGTCGGGAAGTTACTGGCTACGAGGCTTGTTAGAGCTTAATCGTCTGAATTGAAAGCAAAAGGGTTGATATGCATTATCAACCCTTTTATTTTTCTCGCTTCTACTCTGGCGTGCTCGGAACAACATCTTCTAAATTCTGTACTTTATAGCCCGGGTTATACCAGACTTGATTGACTTTATCCCACGGGATCGGGTCATCAAGTGATGGCCGCGGATGAATTTTGGGTGGTTCAGGCAGTTTTGGTGACTCAGTACTGTAAAGAAGGTCAGCAAATAGCTTACGTTGTTCTTCGGTCAGTGGCTCTGGTTCTTTTTCAGGGGCTGGTGGAGGAATTGGCACCGCTTTTGATGCCGAGTACTCGCCTACATAGGTGAGTACCCCACATCCATCAAGCCATAGTTTTGTTCGTCCATCAGGGAGAAAGCCAAACAGAAACTGCGTTTGATAGCATGTTGCTCCTTCCTTGGAGGATATGACACTTGGGTATGGCGTGATCATTGCTGCTTTGATTTGTGCGGTGACCTTAACGACTGTGGCGTAGCGAAAACCGTGGCTCCCCCAATAGATATAGAGTTCATCGGGCAAGGACTTTAAGCCTGAGCCAATTTGATCAGGGGTGAAGTTGACCGGAACCCCCAAAGGTATTGCATAACCATCGTATTCTGGATAGGTATATTCTCGATATTTTTCCATACGGTATCGCGATTGCAACAGCCCACCATAAGGGAGCATCATGCTGGTCCAGTTCTCTTGGTAGTTGACACCGTAGGCTTCGTTAACCGACGCAGGGTAATTGTAAGAGATTGCTGCGCCAATTCGCCAAGGCCTAAACCTTGGGTCATCAGGGTAGTTTGGCTTTGTGCGTCCGACTAAGCCTATGACCAGAGCGAACATGACAATCGTTGTGATCGCGAGATAGCGTTTATTCACCGTCGTACTCCTCGCTTGCATAGCCGTGGTTGATGGCTACTCTGGCGTGCTCGGAACAACATCTTCTAGATTCTGTACTTTATAGCCCGGGTTATACCAGACTTGATTGACTTTATCCCACGGGATCGGGTCATCAAGTGATGGCCGCGGATGAATTTTGGGTGGTTCAGGCAGTTTTGGTGACTCAGTACTGTAAAGAAGGTCAGCAAATAGCTTACGTTGTTCTTCGGTCAGTGGCTCTGGTTCTTTTTCAGGGGCTGGTGGAGGAATTGGCACCGCTTTTGATGCCGAGTACTCGCCTACATAGGTGAGTACCCCACATCCATCAAGCCATAATTTTGCTCGTCCATCAGGGAGAAAGCCAAACATAAAGTCGGTTTGATAGCAGTTTTGATCCTCTAATCTAATATGTGGATAGGGTCTTATCATAGCCGCTTTAATTTGCGCGGTGACCTTAACGACTGTGGCGTAGCGAAAACCGTTGAGCCCCCAATAGATATAGAGTTCATCGGGCAAGGATTTTATGCCTGAGCCAATTTGATCAGGGGTGAAGTTGACCGGAACCCCCAAAGGTATTGCATAACCATCGTATTCTGGATAGGTATATTCTCGATATTTATCCATGCTGTAGCGTAATGGTGAACCCAAACCGCCATACGGCAGCATCATGCTGGTCCAGTCCTCTTGGTAGTTGACACCGTAGGCTTCGTTAACCGACGCAGGATAATTATAAGAAATCGCGGCGCCAATTCGCCAAGGTCTAAACCTTGGGTCATCAGGGTAGTTTGGCTTAGTACGTCCGACTAAGCCTATGACTAGAGCGAGTATGGCAATCGTTGTGATCGCGAGATAGCGTTTATTCACCGTCGTACTCCTCGCGTGCATAGCGGTCATTGATGGTATGGGGTTTATTTGGGGTCACCAGACCAAACCAATCATCAATATCGGAGGAATGATGGATCAGCCCCAGTGCAATAAAGTTATTTAGCATATCTTTAGAACCTAACAGCGTTTGTATATTGACTACTTCGCCGATCTTTGCCAAATCAAGTATTCTTTGGCACAGAAGTCCGAAATCGAATGGATGAATTTGCGGTTGATATGGGTAGGCCAACTGACTTTGAACCGGATAATATAGGTGAAAATCTCGATTTGGATCGTTGTGCTGCCAGACAAGTTGAGAGTACTGTTCTTCGTTTATGGGCACGCCAGCATATTCAGCTAGTCCATACATCACCCGTAAGTAGAGGCGTGATAAATCGCCTTCGGTACATTTGCGATAAAGCAGATGCGCTATCGCGCCGCTAGTATGTTTACCTTCATAGGTAAATTCTGGATTAGTCAGTAAATAGTCTTGCCATAGCCAACCGTGTTTAAGTTCCATATCTAACGCTTGTTCAAGCTCTGTGGTTAGGGCGGCAAGTTGTTTTTTTTGCCCGAACAGGGATAACTCGGTGTTTTGCACGGTTTCTATGCGTTTATTTTCGAGTAGTGGTAATAGATAGTCTGCGTTGGAGAAGGCGACACGTGAGTGATATCCACCACCAATATCGGAATGTGCGCCGGGCAATACGATTTCATCAAAATGAGGGGCGGGATTGAGTCTGTTAAGGCTAAAGTTATAGCGGTATTCGCTGTGCTTGTTGGCCACAAGGTGGACGGCTTTGCGCACTCTGGCAGGATCTAACCATAATCGTACCGGTTCATCATTATCATTATGCGCGATTCCGTAAGCGGTGACGGTATCAAACAGCCCAGCAAACATTACTTCGCAAGATTGGTTGCTATCCCAACCAAAATCCGTGGTTAGGGTATGCTTATCTTGTTGCTTATCCATAGCATCAATAAAGGCTGGAGCAAATTCCCCATTTTTACCTAGTAATATACTATTAATACAGTGCCGCGCCGCCGCCGCGCCGCGACTAAAGCCAAATACATCAAACTCGATTCTACTGAAGCCATCACAAGTAACGTTATCTCTTTTTGCAATGTCATCAAGTATATTTTCCAGTTGAGAACACACCTCTGTAATCCCAGTGCGGACTTTAGTGATAATGCCATATTTACCCAAACCAAACGCCAATCCCTTGTTATCTTCATCTGCTCGGGCAATATCGGTGCTATTTCCTGTGCCTATCCCAGTAATGTATCGAGCATAACGGTAGACCGTTTTATCGTCATTGAAGGTTCCACTCTGGTAGAGGTCAAATAGCTTCTGGATATTGGTCAGTTCATTGGCTGCGCTGCTTGTTATGTCGGCCCAATCGAAACATTTTTCAATGAATTGCGTTGGATGAATATCCTGAGTATTAGCAATCTGTTCTGATACCTGATAAGCGGCTTGCCATAGGTAGTAGCGCTCCTCTAATCGAGCTTTGCCCCATTTGGCACTGTAGCTGTTGTTGGCTGTCCCATCAAAAAACATCCCTAACCTGAGAGTAATATAGCGACAGCCTTGGATGGTCACGAAGTGACTGGTGTCCGTAACCAGTTTGACCACGCCAAGCGCCTCTTTTTGGTGACGTTTGGGGATGTTTTGCCCTTGCTCTAGCTGCACAAAGTCACCCAAGGTTAGTGTATGATGCATCCAAGAAGTACCACTGCCTCCGGCTGGATTCTGTTCAAGCCATTGCTGGACAGGAGAAGTCTCACCGTCAAACGGCAGTCGACGCTGGGTGTGATACAACCAGGTTGGATTATCAAATTGGAGAGCAACGCGTCCAGGAGCCAAACTTACCAAGCGTATCGGTTCTTCTCCGAGGGTAACTGGGTAAACCGCTCCACTTCCGTCAATCAAATTCCCTTTTATGTTGGGGAATGGCTGGTTATGTTCATCGCGAATATGGATTTCTATCCAATGGCTGTAGCTTTCGCAAGGAATGCAGTGCTCACTGACACCTAAGGCTCCAAAAGTCATTTTAATGCTCCTATAACGTACTCCAGTTGCTCTCGCTCAGTCAGTGACAAGTGCAAAACGTCAACCACATCATAGATGTTGACGATCTCGGCCTTAATTAAGTGAGCCAGGACGTAAATTTGTCTATCGACAGAGGTCGCATACATTGGCGGAAATTGTTGCAAGGCTTTTTCTATAAACTGTTTGGGGTTAGCTAACCTGTTCATTGCTTTTGGTAGCAGACGCCATAACGCCCGCTCAATATTGGTGGCGAGTGTGGCGTGGTCTTCTTTTGCTGTCAGGTGCTCGCTTTTAACTTTCCACCAAGGGTTTGTTCGCAAAGTAAAAGGCTGGGGCGAGTGATTTTCATAGCGGGTATATTTCTCACCTTCCCAATGTAGCCAATGGCTTATGTTTCCTAAAAACTGATAACGGTCACTGTCACTCATCACGGCGAGCATGGGCATAATGACAACAGGATCATAAAAGCGGAACAACACCTTTTCTCCCTCTAGATAGGCCCAGAGAAGGCTGCGTAAATGTGCCATAACGCCATTAAACTCGGTCTTGCTGGCTAAGATGATGCCTTGTGTTAGCTCGTCTTGAAGTGCTGGATTGAGTGTCACAATCGGGATGAGCCACGGAGACAAGGGCATCAACTCGTTTGAAAATGTATTATCGAATACCGGTGCTGCACCTTCCAATGCACCGGTTGTTTGAATGGTGTGTCTGAAATTGCTGGCCGTAACGAGCCAATAGAGATGTGTCTTTTCATCAAATGTGATCATTCAGCATTCTCCTGTTTTTCGACAGGACACGCTTTCACCGTGCTGACATTCTCGCCTTCTGCCCGTAGCAGTGCTGGTTGAGTGACGTTTGTAGATGAGGTTTCATCTGTCTTTTCTAATGGGGCAGTGTCGTTGTTTTTTAAAGGTAACTGAGCTACTTTCCCCGCAAACCCAGATCCTGTGCTTGCACTGCCTCCCGAGTTTAAATTCACGTTAGGGCCAACCAAGCTAACACCAGAAGCGTCAGCTTTTATAAAGCTGCCACCGGCTTTTAAAGTCATTTCAGAGCCTGCTTCGATAACGACCTTCGTACCGGCTTTGATGTGGAGTTCATTGCCAATTTCAAATGCATGCAACTGAGCGATTTTTTGATGCAGACTCCCTTCCACAATCGAGGTGGTGTCTTGTTTGACTAGAGTACGGCTTTCGCCCTCAACGGTGAGGTTGTGGCTGTTTTTAATCTGAGTGAAATGGTCGTTAT
>NZ_JBNJOF010000014.1:0-99178 GCF_050113875.1 Vibrio sp. TRT 1302
CGGATTCGAACCATCGAAGGCAGTGCCAGCAGATTTACAGTCTGATCCCTTTGGCCACTCGGGAACCCCTCCAGGGTGTTTTCTATTCTCATTAAGGAATAGCTTAAGTAATGTTTTCCCAACACATTGCTCAAGTGCGGAGCGCATCATAGCAAACTCGTAAATGCTGTAAAGACTTTTCTTGTATTTTTGAATTGAATGATGTCTTTTTGGACAAAGAAGCTAGGAAATGAGCATAAAGCTCAAACAATCAACGGCTTCACTTACAGAATATTTCTCGCTCTTTACATTACTTGACGTTCATAATGGATTTTAGCGGATACAATATATCTAGTTTATCTATGCAGAATCTCACTATGAAAAATAAAATTGTTTTGAGTCTTTTGTCTCTGTCTATTCTTACAGCAGCACCACTCTCTTATGCAAAGAGGCAAGGACCTTCGACAGTTACAGTCGTCACTGAGCTTGTTCAAACACACAATGTCTCTCAGTCCCTTGTCTTGGTCGGTAAGTTGGAAGCTGAGCAATCGGTAGAGATCTCTCCCGAAGTCGCCGGAAAAGTCGACACTATTGCTGTCAAAGCGAATCAAGCTGTGCGCCAAGGTCAAATGATCATCCAGCTTAACGATGATAAAGCTCGCGCTTCTGTCGCTGAGGCAAAAGCGTATTTGAAAGATGAACAACGTAAGTTGAAAGAATTCGAGCGTCTTGTTAAACGCAATGCCATTACGCAGACAGAGATCGATGCGCAAAAAGCCAGTGTGGAAATTGCTCAGGCTCGCCTAGATGCGGCCAACGCAAACCTTAAAGATCTTCATATTACAGCCCCGTTTGCAGGCACCGTCGGTTTTATCGATTTTAGTCGCGGAAAAATGGTGACGGCAGGCGAGGCGTTACTCACATTGGACAATCTATCCGTGATGCAGTTGGATCTTCAGGTGCCAGAGCGTTACCTGTCACAGCTTTCTGAAGGAATGAAAGTGACGGCGACTACGGCTGCTTGGCAGAATAAAGTGTTTGAGGGACAAGTTGTTGCCATTGACTCTCGTATTAACCAAGAAACGCTTAATCTTAGAGTGCGTATTCACTTTAGTAATCCATCCAAAGATCTAAAACCCGGCATGCTGGTATCAGCCAATATGGATTTCCCTGCTATAGAAGCACCAATTATTCCAGTACAGGCTCTGGAGTATTCGGGCACTAAGCGTTACGTCTATGTTATTGATCAAGACAACAATGCTAAACGAACCGAGGTATTGCTGGGCGCTCGTGTCGATAACTTAGTGGTCATAGAGCAAGGGTTATCGATTGGCGACAAAATTGTCGTGCAGGGCATAGTAAATATGCGTGATGGCGTAGTGGTTTCTGAGTTAGGTAGCGATGGTCGCCCTAAAGAGAAAGCAAAGCCGCAAGAAGGGGCTAACTAATGCTGCTGTCGGATGTTTCAGTTAAGCGACCCGTTGCCGCGGTTGTTTTAAGTTTGTTGTTGTGCGTTTTCGGTATTGTTTCCTTTAATAAGCTGGCCGTGCGAGAAATGCCGGACATTGAAAGTCCCGTGGTCTCTATTAGTACTCGCTACGAAGGTGCTTCAGCGACCATTATTGAAAGCCAGATAACCTCAGTATTAGAAGATCAATTGTCGGGTATTAGTGGTATTGATGAGATATCGTCGACAACTCGCAACAGTATGTCGCGTATTACCATCACTTTTGATCTTGGTTATGACCTCAATACGGGCGTGAGTGATGTTCGTGATGCCGTTGCCCGTGCCCAGCGTTCACTACCCGATGAAGCGGATGATCCTGTTGTGTTCAAAAACAACGGTTCAGGTGAAGCCTCACTCTATATCAACCTCAGTTCTTCTGAAATGGATAGAACTCAGTTAACGGACTACGTTGAACGCGTATTGATTGACAGGTTCAGTCTTATCTCAGGTGTCAGCTCTGTCGATATCTCGGGTGGCTTATACAAAGTTATGTACGTCAAGTTGAAGCCAGAGCAGATGGCAGGCCGAGGCGTAACCACATCTGATATTACGTCAGCTCTTCGTAGTGAGAATATGGAAAGCCCTGGAGGTGAAGTGCGTAACGACCAGATTGTGATGTCGGTACGTACTGCTCGTAGTTATAACAAGGCAGAAGACTTTGAGTATCTGGTGGTCAAGCGCGCATCCGATAACACACCTATCTACCTAAAAGATGTCGCTGATGTCTACATAGGTGCAGAAAACGAGAACTCGACGTTTAAGAGTGATGGCGTGGTTAACGTCAGTATGGGGATTGTGCCGCAGTCAGATGCCAACCCACTAGAAGTGGCCGATTTAGTCCATCAAGAAGTTGAAAACATCCAGAAGTTTCTGCCGCAAGGTACTCGTTTAGCGATCGATTATGATTCGACAGTGTTCATTGAACGCTCAATTGCAGAAGTGTACAGCACCTTGTTTATTACCGGTGGTTTAGTCATCTTGGTGCTCTACATTTTTATTGGTCAGGCAAGGGCGACCCTTATCCCTGCGGTAACCGTTCCTGTCTCTTTGATTTCATCGTTTATCGCGGCTTACTATTTTGGTTTCTCGATTAACTTGATTACCTTGATGGCGTTGATTCTGTCGATTGGTCTGGTTGTCGATGATGCTATCGTTGTTGTAGAGAACATTTTCCATCATATCGAAAATGGTGAAAAACCATTGCTTGCGGCATACAAAGGGACCCGCGAAGTGGGTTTTGCGGTTATTGCGACCACGTTGGTTTTGGTTATGGTGTTCCTGCCTATCTCCTTTATGGACGGCATGGTAGGTCTGCTATTTACTGAGTTTTCGGTTTTGCTTGCGATGTCGGTGATTTTTTCTTCACTCATCGCATTGACGTTGACACCTGTTTTGGGAAGTAAGCTGCTTAAAGCGAATGTCAAACCGAATCGATTTAATCTGTTCATTGACCAAGTATTTGGTCGTTTGGAGTTGCTATACCGTCGAGTATTGACTGGGGCATTGAAATGGAAATGGGCTGCACCGCTGATTATTGTCTCCTGTATTGGTGGCAGTTGGGGACTGATGCAACAAGTACCTGCACAGTTAACACCATCTGAGGACCGTGGCGTCATTTTTGCGTTTGTTCGCGGTGCTGATGCGACGAGTTACAATCGCATGGCGGCAAATATGGACATTGTCGAAGACAGACTAATGCCTCTGCTTGGGCAAGGTTTTCTGAAGTCTTTCAGCATCCAATCGCCTGCGTTTGGTGGTAATGCGGGAGATCAGACCGGCTTCGTTATTATGATTCTGGAAGATTGGAATGATCGCCAAGTCACAGCACAGCAGGCGTTAGGTGAAGTGCGTAAGGCGTTGTCTGGAATGGCGGATGTGCGCGTGTTCCCATTTATGCCAGGGTTTAGAGGTGGGTCAAGTGAGCCTGTTCAATTTGTACTTGGTGGTTCAGATTACAGTGAACTGAAAACTTGGGCTGAGAAATTGGAGCAGATCGCGGAAGACTCACCTTACATGGAAGGCAGCGACATTAACTACTCTGAGAAAACACCAGAGCTAGTGGTGAGCGTAGACAAACAGCGTGCGGCTGAACTCGGGATCAGCGTACAAGACATTTCCGATACTTTGGAGATCATGCTGGGCGGTAAGAGCGAGACGACCTTTGTCGAACGAGGTGAAGAGTATGACGTTTATCTGCGTGGTGATGAAAATAGCTTTAACAATGCGTCAGACTTGAGCCAAATCTACATGCGTACATCATCAGGTGAACTTGTTACGCTTGATGCGGTAACGAAGATTGAAGAAGTGGCTTCGTCGATTCGACTCTCTCACTACAACAAGCAAAAAGCGGTCACGATAACAGCGAACTTATCGGACGGGTACACTCTTGGTGAGGCGCTTGATTTCCTTGACCAGCAAGCGATTGAACTACTACCTAGTGATATTTCAGTTAGCTACTCTGGGGAATCGAAAGATTACAAAGAGAACCAATCGAGCATTCTATTGGTGTTTGCGTTAGCACTTTTAGTCGCTTATCTGGTACTGGCTGCGCAGTTTGAAAGTTTTATCAACCCATTGGTGGTGATGTTTACGGTTCCTATGGGGGTATTCGGTGGTTTTCTTGGTCTATTTCTGATGGGGCAGGGACTGAATATCTATAGCCAGATTGGGATGATCATGCTGATTGGTATGGTTACTAAGAACGGTATTTTGATTGTAGAGTTCGCGAACCAGCTGCGTGATCGTGGGATTGAGTTCGAAAAAGCGATTCTTGATGCCTCTGCGCGTCGTTTACGCCCGATTATGATGACCGCATTCACCACATTAGCGGGAGCGATACCGTTAATTCTTTCGACGGGTGCTGGTTATGAGAGCCGTGTTGCGGTAGGGACAGTAATATTCTTCGGTATGGGCTTTGCGACCTTTGTTACCTTGTTTGTCATCCCTGCCATGTATCGTCTGATTTCGCAAGGCACACAATCACCAGGTCATGTCGAGGCTGAACTGAATAAAGAGTTAAGCCATGATGTGAAAGCTAGAAGCTCACATGGTGAGCTGAACTAAATAACGTAATAAGCCCGCGAGTGATCGCGGGCTTAATTGTATCTGCAGCAGAAATTGACGATTAACCGTAAGTCACCGAGTAGCGAGTTGGTTTGTGGTTCATTGCTAAGACAAGATTTAGAGCGATAGCCCCGAGAATCGATAAACCAATCACTTCTGAAGAGACAAAAAAGAACGAAGCAAAAAGAATCGCACAATCTATAGCCAGTTGAGATTTACCCACCGAAATGCCGAATTTGTCCTGAATGAACAGGCACAGCACATTGAAGCCCCCCAAACTAGAACGATGGCGAAAAAGAATCAGCATCCCTAATCCCATCAAAAGACCTCCAGCGATCGCGCAGTAGACTTGGTTGATGGTCTCTAGACTGATGACTAAATAGAGGTGATCAGTAATCAGTGACACAAGAGCACCAGAAATCGCACTATTAATCGCAAATCGAGTACCGAAACGCTTCCACGCTAATAAATAGAATGGACAGTTGGCTATAAAGTACAGAGTGCCGAGTGAAAAGTGGGTCATCTGGCTGGCTAAAAGTGCCAGTCCCGCTGTGCCTCCAGTCAACAGTGATGCTGATTGGAGAAAGAAGAAGCCTTGGGCGACTAAAAAGGTGCCGGTCAAAATTGCGACCCAAT
Organism: Vibrio sp. TRT 1302; assembly: GCF_050113875.1. Taxonomy (NCBI): domain Bacteria; kingdom Pseudomonadati; phylum Pseudomonadota; class Gammaproteobacteria; order Vibrionales; family Vibrionaceae; genus Vibrio; species Vibrio sp. TRT 1302. Next base: position 5,186 of record NZ_JBNJOF010000014.1, read on the forward strand.
CTTCTCGTCTTGAGTGTTTTTCCATCAATTTGAAATTTAACAAGTAAATAATGGCGTGCATACTATTTAAAAAAATAGGATTTCGGTAGCTTGAGAGCGAAATTTAAGGTAAACCTATGTAATTATCGTTTTACGGGGTGTAAAGGATGGAATTGACACTTAGCTGGCGAAACGTACGGATAAGTGCTCAACATGAGATTCCCTGTAAAGCATTATGAAAAAACTGCATGAGAAAAACTGAAATTTTCTCTTTATGACAAAGATCAAATTATGTAGAATGCGCGTCATTAGCTTGATGCAAACGTTTGCGTGAGTGTCAAAGGTCGGTTTTTTTGCAATTTAAAGTCTCAATCTGAGTCAGGAGATACAGATGCTAAAGCGTGATATGAACATCGCAGATTACGATGCGGAACTGTTCGCAGCAATTCAAGAAGAAACTCTTCGCCAGGAAGAACACATTGAACTTATTGCTTCAGAAAACTACACAAGTCCACGTGTAATGGAAGCTCAAGGTTCTCAGCTTACAAATAAGTACGCTGAAGGTTACCCAGGCAAGCGCTACTACGGTGGTTGTGAGTACGTTGATAAAGCTGAATCTCTGGCTATTGATCGTGCATGTCAGCTATTTGGTTGTGAATACGCAAACGTACAGCCTCACTCAGGCTCACAGGCAAACAGTGCTGTTTACATGGCTCTACTTAACCCTGGTGATACTGTTCTTGGCATGAGCTTAGCACACGGCGGTCACCTTACACACGGTTCTCCAGTTAACTTCTCTGGTAAACACTACAACGTTATTCCTTACGGTATCGACGAAGCGGGTCAAATCAACTACGACGAAATGGAAGCACTTGCTCTAGAGCACAAACCGAAGATGATCATCGGTGGTTTCTCTGCTTACTCACAGATCGTAGATTGGGCTCGCATGCGTGAAATCGCAGATAAAGCAGGTGCGTACCTATTTGTAGATATGGCTCACGTTGCGGGTCTAATCGCAGCGGGCGTATACCCAACGCCTGTACCACACGCTCACGTTGTCACTACAACAACTCACAAAACGCTAGCAGGTCCACGTGGTGGTCTTATCCTGTCTAACGCGGGTGAAGAGATGTACAAAAAACTGAACTCAGCCGTCTTCCCTGGTGGCCAAGGTGGTCCGTTAATGCATGTTATCGCTGGTAAAGCGGTTGCATTCAAAGAAGCGATGGAGCCAGAGTTTAAAGAGTACCAAGCTCGCGTAGTTAAAAACGCGAAAGCAATGGTTGCTCAGTTCCAAGAGCGCGGCTACAAGATCGTTTCTAACGGTACTGAAAACCATCTATTCCTTGTTGACCTAATTGACAAAGATATTACAGGTAAAGATGCAGATGCGGCACTAGGCGCAGCAAACATCACAGTTAACAAGAACTCTGTACCAAATGACCCTCGTAGCCCGTTTGTAACGTCTGGTATCCGTGTTGGTTCTCCTGCAATTACTCGTCGTGGTTTCACCGAAGAAGACGCAAAAGAGCTAGCAAACTGGATGTGTGATGTTTTAGATAACATCGGTAATGAGGACGTTATCGCAGCAACGAAAGCGAAGGTGCTCGATATCTGTAAGCGTCTACCAGTTTACGCTTAATGGTTCTACCTGACTTGGTCTATTTCGTTGTCAAAGGTGCCCATTTACTAGCGTAAACTCCGCCCCTTTTCCTCGAGCTAGAGCCAACACAGTTTGAAATACGACAAGCCCCTTATTAAGGGGCTTTTTGTTTTTTTGGGGAATTGTCACGTGCTCTCTTTGAGCGGCAGTCCGCTATTTTCCGCAGGTAGGTAGCACTGCCGAACTTTGATATGACGGTGTAGCAGTAAATCGGGGTGCTTACTGATTTATTATTTGAAATCTTACACTTGTCTCAACCTTCTACGTTGAAGTTGAATAATCCTCGTTTTGATTTTATAAGACAGAGAGTTCCGATATATCGACGTGGGAGAGTTGAATGAGGCCAACGAAAGAAAATTTAACCAAGCTAATAGGCAAAGAGATCGAAATGGATAATCGCCTAACTAGCCAGCCTGACGATAGTCCCAATGGTTACTTAGAGAAACAGTACGGGGTTACGATTCTTGAAAAGAACGGAAAGTATATTCTAACTCGAGATGATCAAGCGGCGGATCGCGGTGTTTGGGTACCTTACGCAGAAACCAAAGCCGTCATTGGGCGCAGTACCGGTTCAGGAGTGAGCTGGATGGCCTCTGGTCCGTTTAGTGGCTGTGAAATGGCGGTGGGTGTAGACAAGTCGGTCGATCGTGTGTTCGTAGCCCATATCGCCAAACAGCGCGGCTCTACTGCACCTGCGGATTATCGTAAATTTCGAGTCGACACGCGAGCGAGTGAGTTTTACTGGAATAAAATTCCGATGCCATTTGAGGACCGATTCTCTTGTGCGTATGTCTTTGTCATCTGCTCACCCAATGGGATAGTGTCGATGAACTCTCTTGAAGTGGCGGTTACGTCTATGGGCGGGGGAAATGGTACAGTGATTTCTGTACGCACGTTTAAGTAGTTTAGTAGTAATGTCTTAGATAATAAAAAGGGCCGATGTGACAACATCGGCCCTTTTTATTGGTCATTTTCTGTTACTTAGGTAGGCTAAGAAGAGTGCCAGACTTACATTTGAACGAGTAATACTTACTGCTTTCGTTGAATTTACCTAAGCCTTCACCGTCACAGTAGTCGATATTAATGTCACGCATTGTTTCCAGAGTGCTTTCATTCGTCAGTGCGAATTTAGAACCGTCAGAGCAAACAATGCGCACGCGACCGTCATCACTCACTGAGTAGATCTCCACTTCGGTATTGCAAAGCTCAAATGAAGCTTCTCGAAAATTGTCTTGCTCGGTATTTGAAGCACAGCCAGCAGACAGGGCCGCCAGAGTCATTGCCGCTAGTCCAAACTTTTTCATACTAGTTCCTTGGAATACGCTTAGTAGTAATGGTTGTAGATTAAGCCTATCGAAGTGTGGTGATTCATTCAACAACCGATAACAAAAAGGGTCGACTTATTATGTCGACCCTTGCCACAAAATTGACTTACTCTAGCTCACTTCTAAACCTTGAGCCTGAAGGTCTGCATGGTACGACGAGCGAACAAATGGTCCACATGCTGCGTGTGTGAAACCAAGCTCTAGAGCAATTTCTTTTAACTCATCAAACTCTGATGGTGGCACATAGCGTTCAACCGGCAAATGGTGGCGGCTTGGTGCAAGGTATTGACCCAATGTCAGCATAGTGACACCGTGTGCACGAAGGTCTTTGAGAACCTCAATGATCTCTTCTTTCGTCTCACCAAGGCCCATCATCAAACCAGACTTAGTTGGAATGCTAGGGTGCTGCTCTTTGAATTTTTTCAATAACTCCAGTGACCACTTGTAGTTCGCTCCTGGACGCGCCTTACGATAAAGACGAGGTGCCGTTTCAAGGTTGTGGTTGAAGACATCTGGCGGGTTATCTTTGAGAAGTTCAAGGGCGATATCCATGCGACCACGGAAATCAGGAACCAAGGTTTCAATCTTGATGTTAGGGTTGAGAGCACGAATTTCACGGTTACAGTCTGCAAAATGCTGAGCGCCGCCATCACGAAGATCATCACGGTCTACCGATGTGATCACCACATACTTCAGCTTCATGTCTTGAATAGTCTTCGCCAGTTTTTGTGGTTCATCATTTTCTGGGGCGAGTGGGCGTCCATGAGCAACGTCACAGAAAGGGCAACGACGAGTACAGATTGCACCAAGGATCATGAAAGTTGCTGTTCCGTGGTTAAAACATTCTGCTAGGTTTGGACACGAAGCTTCTTCACAAACGGAGTGCAGGTTGTTTTTTCGCATTGCAGATTTGATATCTTGAATACGTTGGCTGTCAGAAGGCAGTTTGATCTTCATCCATTCTGGCTTACGAAGAACTTCTTTCTGCTCGGTAGGCATGTTCTTTACCGGGATCAGAGCCATTTTGTCAGCGTCGCGGTACTTAACGCCTTTTTCCATTTGGATTGGTTTACTCATGCTTCTCTTACTTCTCGTTGTTGCTTGCCGATTTTGCGGCTGTATCTAGTTCTACGTGGTCATAACCAAGTAAAGTCACCAGTTCTTCGACTAGCTTTGTCTCAACTTGAGCGATATCGTCAGGTCCACCTAATTGGCTGACTTGTACCATCTCCATACCAGCATAACCACATGGGTTGATGCGTAGGAAAGGTGATAAGTCCATGTTGACGTTAAGTGCCAAGCCGTGGAATGAACAACCTTTACGAATTCTAAGCCCTAAGGAACAAATCTTTTTGCCATCGACGTAGACACCAGGAGCATCAGGTCGAGCAGCGGATTCGATATTGTATGCTTTTAGGGTGTTGATTACGAGGTTCTCGATATGTGTAACGAGTTCTCTAACACCTAGCTTTTTACGACGAAGGTTGATAAGAAAATAAGCGACCAGTTGTCCGGGACCATGGTAGGTGACTTGCCCACCACGATCGCTTTGAACGACAGGAATATCACCGGTGTTCAACAGGTGTTCAGCTTTGCCGGCTTGTCCTTGTGTGAAGACAGGGTTGTGTTCGACAAGCCATACTTCATCAGGCGTTTCTTCTGTTCGATTGTCAGTGAAATCGTGCATCGCTTGCCAGATAGGCTTGTAGTCCTGTCTACCAAGATGTTTCACAACAAGCTGGTTTTGCATTCCGCTCTTCCATCGTCGGTTAGTAAAGTGGAAAGATTATAAACTGCTTCTGGTTATTGAACTATATGCCAGTAACACATTTTTAACCCTAGAGTTTTTGCAGGATATTTATCTAATTGATATCTAAAAAGAAAGCAGCTTTCGCTGCTTTCAATAAAATTTGAATGTATTCAAATTTTTTATAGCACCATGCGCACGATGTCAATCTCACCAAGCTCTTTATAAAGCGTTTCAACCTGTTCAATTGAGGTTGCAGTGATGTTGATTGATACCGAGTGGTAATTCCCCTTAGCACTTGGTTTTACTGTTGGGCTGTAATCACCTGGAGCATGGCGTTGGATGACTTCAAGAACCTTTTCTGGCAGCTCTGGTTTAGCGTAGCCCATTACCTTGTATGTGAAAGAACAAGGAAACTCAAGCAGGTCTCTCAATTTTGCATCTGAGTTAATGTTCAGCATGTTGAAACTCCAAGTTGGAAAGTCGTTATTAGCAGCGCGGAATAGTACTGTCTATCTGAGATGATCTCAAGACGTGGCTCACGCTAGTCACTACTGAGATAAATAAAAAAAGCCGCTAACGGCGGCTTTTTTCTGCTAAGTACTTAGATTACAAGAAGCTTTTGAACAGCATGACAATGTAATCCCATAGGCGGCTGAATAGGCTACCTTGTTCTACGTCTTCAAGAGCAAGTAGTGGGTACTCGGCAATATCTTCACCTTCTAGTTGATAGTATAGCTTACCAACTACGTCACCTTTCATTATTGGGGCTTCAAGCTCTTTTTCAAGGATAAAGCTAGCCTTCAGATTTTTCGCTTGTCCGCGAGGTAAAGTCACATAGGTGTCTTGATCCAGCCCAAGTGCCACAGTGTCTTTATTACCCATCCAGATTTTTTCTTCTACGAACGTTTCACCTGCTTTGTGAGGCGCGACTGTTTCGAAGAAACGGAAGCCGTAGCTGAGTAACTTCTTACTTTCTGATTTACGAGCGTTAGCATCTTTAGTCCCCATCACGACGGCAACAAGGCGCATTTTACCCTCTGTTGCAGAGCTTACTAAGCTGTAACCAGCATTGCTTGTGTGACCCGTTTTAATGCCATCAACGTTCATGCTTTTATCCCAAAGCAGGCCGTTACGGTTGTACTGGGTAATGCCGTTATAGGTGAATTTTTTCTCAGAGTAGATACGGTATTCTTCCGGTACGTCGCGAATAAGCGCAGTACCAAGTAGTGCCATATCGTAAGGTGTCGAGTAAAGATTCGCGTTGTCTAGGCCATGAACGTTGGCGAAGTGTGTGTCCTTCATACCAATTGTGTCAGCCCATGCGTTCATTAGGTCAACAAATGCATCTTCAGAACCCGCGATATGTTCAGCCATCGCAACACAAGCATCATTACCAGACTGGATAATGATTCCTCGGTTGAGGTCTTCTACTTTTACGGTAGTGCCGACTTCGATGAACATTTTTGATGAATCAGGGAAGTTTTTCGCCCAAGCGTTCTTGCTGATGGTGACATCGTCTTGCAGTGAGATGTTACCGCGTTCCAACTCTTGACCAATAACATAGCTGGTCATCATTTTCGTTAAGCTTGCTGGAGAGAGTTTCGTGTTCATCTCTTTTTCAGCTAAAACTTTACCTGAATGATAATCCATCAAAACGTAGCCTTTAGCGGCGATTTGAGGCGCGTCTGGCATCACAATTGGTGATGCGAAGGCAGAAGATGCGATGGTTGCAGAAAGCGCAATAGAAGACGCAAAAACTGATTTAATTAGCGTTGTTTTTTTCATATTGACTACAGGTTTATCGTTAACTGTCCATATCTTAACAGAATCAATCTCTCAAACCAGTATAGGAATAGGGGTACACTGGATTGAGGACTAGTGGGATTTAATGAAAGCACTGGTATAACCCAGTTCTTTCACTCTTTCTAGTGCTTTTTGGCTCGACATATAGTCGTCGAAAGGGCCCAAAAAGACGCGGTGTACATTACTATTCGAGTTGACATAGCTTTTCACCGATAGTTTTTGACTTAAATCTCGCGCTAAAGTTTCAACGCGATCTTGATGTTGTGAAGAGGCTACCTGAACGGCAAACTTAGACAGGGAGTCCTGTTTATTGGTTTGCGTTGGTTTATCGACCGTAATGACTTCGATAGCGACGTTGGCAGTACCCGTTTTAATCACATCTAACTTCGTTGCAGCTGCGTAGCTCAGGTCAATGATACGGCCTGGGTGAAATGGACCACGGTCGTTGACGCGAACGATCGCTGTCTTGCCATTGTCTTTGTTTGTGACTTTGACATAACTCGGGATCGGCAACTCTTTGTGGGCAGCTGACATGGAATACATATCATAGACTTCGCCGTTGGATGTTAAGTGGCCGTGAAATTTTTTACCATACCACGAAGCAATGCCTTCCTGTTTGAAGCCTTTAGGCTCTTTAATGATGGTGTAGCTATTGCCTCTTAGCGTGTAGTTACTGTTACCTCCTAAACTATAGGATTCGTATTGTGGAGTAGCATCTTCAATATGATCGACTGAAATTGGTGCATCAGGCGCAATGTCATCATCAATGGTGTAGCGTTTTGATGGTGCTGAAGAGCAGCCAGCTAAAACCGTACAAGTTGCAACAAGAGTAAGCAGTAGTCGCTTGTTTATCATTTAAATTGCCTTCGAAAATGCTTTTCTATGAGTGTGAATTGACATCAGTATCCCGAAACCCGCCATTAGAGTTACCATGGATGTGCCACCATAACTGATTAAAGGGAGCGGTACGCCAACAACAGGTAAAATTCCACTCACCATGCCAATATTTACGAAGACGTAAACGAAAAAGCTGAGAACGATACTACCCGCCATCATTCGACCGAATGCGGTTTGTGCTTTGCTGGCTAACACCAAGCCTCGACCAATAATAAACAGGTACAAGCCTAAAAGGATAAGAATACCAATCAGTCCCCACTCTTCGGCAATGACGGCAAAAATGAAGTCAGTATGACGTTCAGGCAAAAACTCCAACTGTGACTGGGTACCTTGGAGCCATCCTTTCCCTGATATGCCTCCTGAGCCGATAGCGATCTTACTTTGAATAATGTGATACCCCGCACCAAGTGGGTCAGACTCAGGGTTAAATAGCGTTCTCACTCGTACCTTTTGATACTCTCGCATCAGGAAGAACCATAAAATAGGCAAAAAGGCACCTAGGCCACAGGCGGCTGCAAAAATGATTCTCCAACTGATACCCGCGAGAAAGATAACGAAAATGCCTGATGCGGCAATCAGTATTGAGGTACCTAAATCGGGTTGCTTAGCAATCAGAATGGTCGGGACAAACACCATGACCAATGACATGACCAGAGTCTGAAATGTGGGCGGAAGAGGGCGTTTACCAATATAACGAGCCACCATAAGAGGCACTGCGAGTTTAAGCAGTTCAGAGGGCTGGAAGCGAATAAACCCCAAGTTTAACCAGCGCTGAGCTCCCTTAGAGGCTTCACCGAAAAAGAGCACGCCTAGCAGTAGCACCACACCACCAGCAAACATGATCGGCGCCATCGCCTCATAAGTGCGTGGTGGAATTTGTGCTAGAAGTAACATCACGCCAAGGGAGAGAGCCATTCTCATTGCTTGACGATCCATCATGGCTAAACTTTGCCCGCTAGCGCTGTACATGACGACAAGACCAAATCCCATCAGTACCAGAATTCCCAGTAACAAAGGTAGATCGAGGTGGAAGCGTTCAAACAGAACTCGGTTTTGACCCGTTGCTGGATTCAAATCCATGATTAGTTCGCCTCTTTGTTTTCCACGAGTACGTGGTCAAATATCTTTCTTACCACTGGGCCACCCTGAGAAGAGCCACCCCCAGCATTTTCTAATACGATTGTGACAATCACCTTTGGATTGTCAATCGGAGCAAACCCAGTGAAGAGCGCATGGTCGCGAAGGTGTTCCGCAATTTCATCTGCGTTGTATTCTTCATCCTCACCTAGACCAAACACCTGCGCTGTCCCTGATTTACCCGCACTGACATACGGTGTCTTAGTGAATGCTCGACGTGCGGTTCCCTTCTTACCATGGTTAACCAGTCTCATGCCTTCAATGGCCATGTCCCAGTAACGAGGTTTGACACCAGCAATAGGTGGATAGGTTTCAATATCGGATAACTGTTGTTTTTCAAACACTTCACCATTGTCGATAGTAGCTCTTAGCAGGTGAGGAGCGACCACCTCCCCGCGTTTTACGAGTACCGATGTTGCCTTAGCAAGTTGCATTGGTGTCGATGTCCAGTACCCTTGTCCAATACCGACAGGAATAGTGTCACCCTGATACCAAGGCGTTCGGTGTCGTGCCATTTTCCATTCACGGGTTGGCATGTTGGCTTTACTTTCTTCGTAAATATCAATGCCAGTGTAGTCACCGAATCCGAACATCATCATCCAACGCGATATGCGATCAATGCCCATATCGTAAGCGACTTGATAGAAAAAGGTATCAACAGATTCTTCAATCGACTGAACAATATCTACTTTGCCGTGACCCCAGCGTAACCAATCGCGAAATGGCTTTGTTTTAGAGTTCGGAATCTTCCAGTATCCAGGATCATTTCGAGTGGTGTAAGGGGTAACCACGCCTTCTTGCAACGCCGCCACGGCCATAAATGGTTTGATTGTTGAAGCGGGTGGATATATTCCGAGTGTTGCTCGATTCACCAAGGGGCGGTTTTTGTCGTTAAGTAACGAGCTGTATGCCTCTCCTGAAATGCCATGAACAAAAGCATTGGGGTCGTAACTTGGGCTAGACACCATCGCTAATACGCCGTTGTCTTTAGGATCGAGAACGACCGCACTGCCGCGACGCCCATCGAGCAACTTATGGACATAGAGCTGAAGGTCAATATCTAGGTTAAGTACAATGTCTTTGCCCGGAACCGGAGGTACATACTTAAGTGTACGAATGACGCGACCACGACTGTTAACTTCGACTTCCTGATAACCCGCCGTACCATGCAGCATATCTTCGTAATAGCGTTCAATGCCGAGTTTACCGATATCGCGTGTGGCCTGATAGTTGGCATCTTTCTCTTCACGAACTAGACGTTGCATGTCACGGTCATTGATACGCGACACGTAACCAATAACGTGAGTCAGCACTTCACCATAAGGGTAGTGACGTTTGAGCGCGGCATTAACCGATACACCAGGAAAGTTATGCTGGTTGACCGAAAATTTGGCGACTTGCTCTGGAGTCAGTTGGTTTAAGATCGGAACAGATTTAAAGCGTCGAGTTTGCCGACGTTCTTTTTGAAAACGATCTACTTGCTCTGGAGTAATGGTTAAGATTTTTTGCAGACGAGCAATGGTATCGTCCATATCTTTGATCTTTTCCGGCGTCAGTTCGAGACTGAATACTGGGCGGTTTTCCGCCAGCAGTTTACCGTTACGGTCGTAGATTAAGCCGCGGTTAGGCGCGATAGGGACAACTTTAATTCGGTTGTCATTAGAGCGGGTTTTGTAATCTTGGTATTGGTTAATCTGGATGTTGTACAGGTTGGTCACCAAGATGCCCAGCATAGCGACAATACCGATGAAAGCGACGATAGCGCGGCTTTTAAATAGTCGCGCTTCTTCATGGTAATCCCTTATTTGGGTACGCTTCCTTAACATTGATGGTTATTCTCGATGATATGGGTGGTTAGCAGTAATGCTCCACGCTCTATACAGGCTTTCTGCCATTACAATGCGCACGAGTGGGTGTGGTAGCGTGAGTGCTGATAGTGACCAGCTCTGGTCTGCGGCTGCTTTGCATGCAGGTGCTAGACCTTCTGGGCCACCGATCAGAATAGACACGTCTCTGGCGTCAAGTTTCCAAAGCTCTAGTTGTTCAGCTAATTGTGGTGTATCCCACTTTTTGCCAGGAATATCGAGAGTAACAATTCGGTTGCCTTTTGGCACTGCCGCAAGCATCGCTTCGCCCTCTTTTTGCAAAATTCTTGCAATGTCGGCGTTTTTTCCACGTTTTCCAGCTGGAATTTCAACCAGTTCAAGCGGCATGTCGTGTGGGAAACGACGACGATACTCCTGAAAGCCCTCTTCAACCCATTTCGGCATTTTAGTGCCAACGGCAATTAGCTGTAATTTCATCGCTTAGCCCCAAAGCTTTTCAAGTTGGTATAGCTCGCGTTGCTCTTCCTGCATAACATGGATAATCGTTGTACCCATATCAAGTACAACCCATTCACCTTCAGCTTCGCCATCGATGCCTAGTGGAATAATACCAGCAAGTTTAGATTCTTTTGCGACGTGTTCAGCAATAGAGGCAACATGGCGCTTTGACGTGCCAGTACAAACGATCATGTAATCTGTAATGCTTGATTTACCCTGAACATCAATAGTTTTAATGTCTTGAGCTTTCATATCATCAACTTTGTCGACTAGAAATTCGTTTAACTGTTCAAGTTGCAAGGTTTTTTCCTCGTTATTTAATCGATTGACACTTGGTAGTGTATTTTGGGGCGGCGAAGTATACCACGCTTTTTATAGCTTAACTTGAGGTAAGCAAATCTCAGTACTCAACTGGTGTAATAGTGGCCAGCTAGATTGTTCGTACTGAGTTTTTATTGTCCTCTCTGCCTGTGCCAATAACTGAAGTAGTTGCATCAGTCTCACTGGCGTTAATCGGTTTAGAGCCGCAGAGTAAAGAGGACGCTTTGACTGCCAAATTCTGTATTTCTCAAACACTTGTCCGATAGGCAGTGTTTGTAGAAGCTGAGACATTGTCAGTAGTTGTGTGAGTTCCTTTTGTACTGTACGGGCTAAGATGACGGTTTCTACACCTTCAGCTTCCAGTTGACGAAGGATGCGCTGAGAACGCTTAGCCTTGCCCGCCAATAGGGCGTCTATCCAATGAAACGCAGTAAAATGGTTATGACGGCTAAGGGACTCTTCTAACCGAATAAGATTAAGTACGCCATCTGGATAGAGCAGAGCCAGCTTTTCCAAACTCTGAGTCAGTGCAAACAAGTTACCTTCATGCCATTGAGCCAGCATTTGAACTGCTTCAGGATCCGGCTTGAGACCAAGAGCGCGGCAACGGATTTGAACAAACTGAGGTAGGCGCTGAATATCTGGCGTGAGGCAGTTGACCAAACAACCCGTTCCAGCAAGAGCTTTAAACCACTTAGCACTCTCTTGGGCCTTGGTGAGCTTGCTTCCAATTAGAACCAGAATTACATCACTATGGAGCAAGTCGGAGACCGCAAGCAACTCTTTAGCGATGGTGGTATTCACACCAGATTCAGGTAGCTCCAACTCAATAATTTGTCGGGCAGAAAAAAGGCTCATCGCCTGACAGCAATCGTAAACTAAGTTCCAGTCAAAGGAGTTATCGATAGCAAATCTATGTTTTTCCTCAAAACCTTGCTTATAGGCAGCTTGTTGAATCGCTTGGCGAGATTCCTGAAGAAGTAGCGGTTCATTACCGAAAATTAAGTAGGTAGGGTGGAGCTGTTTGGTTAACTGCTCCACCAATCGATCAGCGAAAACTCGCATAGTTACTGCTGGTTCTCAGAAGAAGTTGTGACGGTTTGTTGAGGTTCATCACTAGCGAATGTCTTCACTCGGTACTGTTCCTCTTCTGCCTTAAGTTGTGCCTCTTGCTCAGCTTCACTAAGCATAGTGCCGGATTCGATATTGGTTTTTAGGCGAGCCATCTGACGAATGATCTGTGACGCTGCGAGTTTACGCATTTCATCTTCGATCATGTCACGTTCTACCGATTTCGCTAAAGCTGTCAGTGGGTTATCTAAGTAGCTGCGCGTTACGCTGGTAGAAAACGTTTTGGAACCTAGCTCTGGAATAGTCACACGGTAAGAGGTACGGAATGTCAGCTCTTTTTCGGCTGCACGGGTGTTTTGGTATAGCGAGAGTGTACGTTCACCCACACCTTCGCTAATTAGGTGCAAATTCGGAACATCTGCCGCAGGAGAAACCAACTTAATTTCACTCATACGTAGCTGACCTTTCATCATGCGCGTGAAGTTGCTGTACTGGTCATAACTGGTCAGTGACATCGTATCGAGCTCTTCAGGGATTGAGTAGTCACCGCGTAGGTGGAAACCACAAGCAGATAGAAGGCTTGCAGCAAGAACAACCGTAGATAGCTTTACAGAACGAGTTGAAATGAGTCGCATGACTTGAGGAAACATAGGTTGATGGCTCTCGATTATTGGAATACTTATCTTAGAGTTCTGAGTTATTGTGGGTCAAAACGCTAAGATAAATAAAACAGGGTAGGTGGCTACCCTGTTTATGACGTTATTAGAACAGATTAGTTCGCAACGATGTTTAGAAGTTTACCTGGTACGTAAATAACTTTACGTACAGTTTTATCTTCAGTGAACTTAGTCACGTTCTCATCGTTTAGACCTAGCTGTTCAATCTCTTCTTTAGAGATATCTGCCGGTACTGTTAGTTTCGCACGTAGTTTGCCGTTAACTTGAACAACGATGGTTTTCTCATCTTCGACGAGTGCTTTTTCGTCAAACGTTGGCCATACCGCGTTATCGATATCTGATTCACCTAGCGCAACCCATAGTTCGTATGAAATATGCGGAGTGATTGGGTAAAGCATTGCGACAACTGCTTTTAACGCTTCATCTAGGATCGCGCGGTCTTGCGCTGATTCTTGAGGCGCTTTCGCTAGCTTGTTCATGAGTTCCATAATAGCTGCGATTGCTGTGTTGAACGTTTGACGACGAGCGATATCGTCTGTCACTTTAGCGATAGTTTTGTGAACGTCACGACGTAGTGCTTTTTGGTCACCAGACAGTGCTGAGGTGTCAATAGCTTCAGCCGCGCCTTTCGATGCATGCTCTTTAACCAGCTTCCAAACACGTTTCAAGAAGCGGTTAGCGCCTTCAACGCCTGATTCTTGCCACTCAAGAGTCATGTCTGCTGGAGAGGCAAACATCATAAATAGGCGTACTGTATCAGCGCCGTACTTGTCTACCATCTCTTGTGGGTCGATACCGTTGTTCTTTGACTTAGACATCTTGATCATGCCTGAGTGCTCAACGTCGCGGCCTTGGTCATCTTTCGCAGAAGTGATGCGGCCTTTGCCATCGCGCTCTACCGTCACATCTGTAGGTGCAACCCACTCTTTACCGCCTTTCTCGTTCTCAAAGTAGAACGCATCAGCCAGTACCATACCTTGACATAGCAGCTGTTTGAACGGCTCGTCAGAGGTTACGTAACCCGCGTCACGTAGTAGTTTATGGAAGAAGCGAGAGTACAGTAGGTGCATACAAGCGTGCTCGATACCACCGATGTATTGGTCTACTGGTAGCCAGTAGTTTGCTTTTTCTGGATCTAAGATGTCATCAGCTTGCGGAGAACAGTAACGAGCGTAGTACCAAGATGATTCCATAAAGGTATCAAATGTATCGGTTTCGCGTAGTGCTGGTTCACCGTTGAATGTGGTCTTCGCCCACTCTTTATCTGCTTTGATCGGGCTAGTTACACCGTCCATTACCACATCTTCTGGAAGAATCACTGGTAGTTGGTCTGCTGGCACTGGATGAACTTGGCCATCTTCCGTTGTGACCATTGGAATTGGAGCACCCCAGTAACGCTGACGAGAAACACCCCAGTCACGTAGACGGAAGTTAACGGTTTTAGTGCCTTTACCTTCAGCTTCTAGCTTCGCTGCAATAGCATCAAATGCTGCTTGGAATTCAAGACCGTCAAATTCGCCTGAATCGAACAGTACACCTTTCTCTGTATATGCTTCTTCAGCGATGTTTAGCTCGCTGCCGTCAGTTGGCTTGATAACAGGGATGATATCTAGACCGTACTTAGTCGCGAACTCGAAGTCACGTTGGTCGTGCGCAGGTACGGCCATAACAGCGCCTGTGCCGTAATCCATCAGTACGAAGTTAGCAATGTAAACAGGAACTTCACGGCCATTCAATGGATGAATTGCGGTAAGGCCAGTCGCCATACCTTTTTTCTCCATTGTTGCTAGTTCCGCTTCAGCGACTTTAGTGTTCTTACACTCTTCGATGAAAGCTGCAAGCTCTGCGTTATTTTCCGCTGCGATAGTCGCTAGAGGGTGACCTGCTGCGATGCCCACGTATGTCACACCCATCAGTGTGTCTGGACGTGTTGTGTAAACTTCTAGGTCTTGCTGACCTTTTACTTCGAATTTAAGTTCAACACCTTCAGAACGGCCAATCCAGTTGCGCTGCATGGTTTTAACCATTTCAGGCCAACCGTCTAGGTTGTCTAGATCGTCTAGCAATTCTTGAGCGTATTCAGTGATCTTAATGAACCACTGAGGGATCTCTTTTTGTTCTACCGGTGTGTCACAACGCCAGCAGCAGCCGTCTTCAACCTGCTCGTTAGCTAGAACCGTCTGGTCGTTTGGACACCAGTTAACTGAAGAAGTCTTTTTGTAAACTAAGCCTTTATTGTAAAGCTTAGTGAAGAACTCTTGTTCCCAACGGTAGTACTCTGGTGTACAGGTTGCAAACTCACGATTCCAGTCGTAACCAAAGCCTAGAAGTTTCAGCTGGTTTTTCATGTACTCAATGTTTTCGTAAGTCCAAGGCGCTGGTGCCGTGTTGTTTTTAACTGCTGCATTTTCTGCTGGTAGACCGAATGCATCCCAACCAATTGGTTGCATTACGTTTTTACCTTGAAGGCGTTGGAAACGAGATACCACATCACCGATAGTGTAGTTACGCACGTGACCCATGTGCAGTCGGCCACTTGGGTATGGGAACATAGAGAGACAGTAGAATTTTTCTTTGTTTGGGTCTTCACTTACAACAAAGGTCTTGTTGTTATCCCAGTGCTGTTGAACTTTTTGTTCAATATCTTGCGGGTTATATTGTTCTTGCATCGATGATATCCGGTTATCTTGGAATTTGTGAGTTCGGTTAGAACAGACATTAATAGATCGTCATAGAATACCTAAAGGAGAGGGGCACAACAATAGCCAATACCCACTCAAATCACGTAAAGATGGTGATGTTTAATGCCTTAACGGGGCTTTATGAATGTGCACCACCGAATCGAAAGGAGGTTAGCGATGGCAAAACGCAAAGCAGGTTACGAGGAGATGTTTGAAGATGTTGTCGAAGCTCTAAAGCATAGTCCTGATGAAGTTAACCACGTTTTAGAAACCTCTGGTAAGGTCGTCGACGCCGCGAATGACTTAACCAAAGATGAGTTAGCACTTGTGTCTGCATATGTTAAGTCAGATTTAAAAGAGTTTGCTGACAACTATGAAGACTCAAAAAGTGGTCCATTTTATATCATGATTGCCGACTCTATCTGGCAAGGTCTACTTGATATTACGGATAGAACGAAAGTCGAGTGGGTCGAGTTATTTCAGGATCTAGAGCACCAAGGTCTATATCAGGCGGGCGAAGTGATTGGTTTGGGGATGCTTGTTTGTGATGAGTGTGGTCATAAAACACAATACACCCACCCAACAGTCATTATTCCTTGCACCCACTGTGGCCACAAAGGATTCAGTCGACAGGCATTGAAACCATAAAAAAGAGCGGACTACGCTAACGAAAATACGTTCTACCGTGAATCGAGCGCGCGCTTCGAGAGGTGGGCGGAACCGTTTTCTATAGGTGTTAACAAAATGACGCCTTAACAAACCATAACTATCTCGATTTTCAAAAAAGGGTCGATGTCTTCACATCAACCCTTTCATTTTTTTTGAGAGACTAGAGACTAGAGACTAGAGACTAGAGACTAGAGACTAGAGACTAGAGACTAGAGACTCCCTTCCTCATTCTCCACCCAATTACCAGACTTAATCCAACCCAGATATACAGCGGCCAGGTGCCAAGGTTTCGGTAGGGTGTTTCTCCCTTAGTCGCAGGAACTTCAGCGCGCAGCACTGCCGTTTCAAATTGTGGTACTTGCGCAGTGATATGACCGCGATAATCAGTCACAGCAGTGATGCCATTGTTTGTTGCACGAATCACTGGCTTACCTAGCTCCAGAGCTCGCATACGGGCAATCTCCATGTGCTGGAGTGGGCCGATAGAGCGACCAAACCAAGCGTCATTGGAAAGCGTTAAAATAAAATCTGTATCGTCATCGACATTTTGTCTGACTTGCTCGTTGAAGATAATCTCGTAACACAATGCAGGAGCCATCTGCTTACCATTGGCGTCAATATTCGGCTGGATAAAATCTCCTCGGCTGAATGAAGACATGGGCAAGTTGAAGAAAGGAGCAAGCGGTCTCAGGATGCTCTCAAATGGTACGAACTCCCCAAAGGGTAGCAGGTGATGTTTGTGGTAACGCTTGTTCATATCGTAACGATAATCGCCATAAGGAGTTTGACCTACAGTGAGAATACTGTTGTAGAACTTCTTGTCTTCACCTTGGTTTACAATTCCAGTAATGACCGCGCTGTTGTTCATACGAGCTGCGGCATCGAGATTGCTTAGAAATGAGGAGATCTCGAATTCAAAAGCAGGTATTGCCGCTTCAGGCCAGATGATAATGTCTGCATCCCAATTTTCTCGCGTCAGGTCGGTATACTTCATTATGGTTGGCCAACGTTGACTCGGTTGCCATTTCAGCTCTTGCGCGATATTGCCCTGAATAAGCGCTACTTTAGTGACTTTATCCATAGAAGGAGAGACCCACTGAGCGGATTGTAATCCAAAGCCTGTCATCAGAATAACGGCAGGAATAAGTAGATGTAGCCATTGACGCGAAAGAGCGGCGTAAGCGATGGAGCCCGCACTAATCATCACCAACAAGGTAATAAGTTCGACCCCACCTAGCGGAGCAAAATTGGCGAGTGGACTATCTATTTGGCTATAGCCAAGCCATAACCAGGGAAAGCCTGTCATTACCCAGCCACGCAACCAATCCATGATTAGCCATAGAGCCGGTGCAGCGAGCAGCAATTGTGAGCGCTGCTTATTCGGGAAAAAGCGGTTTAGACTCCAGGCAAATAGTGCGGCATAAACAGCGAGGTAGCCAACTAATAGCACCATGAGGAAGACGCTGGCTATTTTGGGCATACCACCGAAGTTGTCGATACTGACATGTACCCAGCTAATGCCTGTAGAAAATTGCCCGATGCCCCAAGCGTAGCCTATCCATAGCGAGTGTTTAGCAGACTGCTTGTTAATCAGCAGTAACAGGAGTGCAGGGCTGACAATTGCCAGAGGCCAAATTTGATAAGGGGCAAATGCCAGAGTTGTTAATGCGCCAACAAAAACGGCCGCAAGCGGCCGTTTGAGGCGATGAAAAAGTGAATTCATCATCGTATTATTTCGTTTCCCTTAGGGGAGTAGCGTTACTCTTCAGTAGAGTCAGTAACCAGCTCTTCATCAGGAATGGTTACCTGAAGTTGGAGTACTCGGCGGTTGTCCGCAGAGGTTACTTTGAAGCTGTAACCATCAATATCAACAACTTCGCCACGAGATGGTAAATGGCCAAATGCCGTCATTACCATACCGCCGACAGTGTCGACCTCTTCATCACTGAAAGTGGTACCGAATGTAGTATTAAACTCTTCGATAGTGGTCAGTGCTTTTACCGCAAATGTATGTTTGCTGAGCTTACGAATATCAAGTTCTTCATTATCATCGAACTCGTCTTCAATATCGCCCACGATCTCTTCGAGAATATCTTCGATAGTCACAAGACCGGATACACCACCAAACTCATCGACAACGATAGACATGTGATAACGCTCTTCACGGAATTCCTTTAGCAGACGATCTACTCGCTTGCTTTCAGGAACGACAACCGCAGGGCGGATCACTTGCTCAATATCGAATGGTTCACTTCCAGAACCTAAGTATCTAAGTAAGTCCTTCGCTAACAGAATACCTTCAACATGGTCCTTATCTTCACTGATGACTGGGTAGCGAGAGTGCTGAGCATCGGTGATGAGGTTGATCAAGGTGTCTAAATCGTCACTGCGATCAACGGTAACCATCTGCGAACGTGGCAACATGATGTCGCGCACACGCATTTCTGAGATCTCCATGACACCTTCGAGCATATCTCGAGTGTCGTGGTCGATCAGGTCATTTTCTTCAGAGTCGCGGATGACATCGACGAGCTCTTGGCGATCTTTTGGTTCACCTTGAAAAAGTTGACCTAGGCGTCCGAAGAAGGACTTTCTACTCGGACCTTCAGATTTTTCTTTCTTACCTTCTAGAGAAGAGGGCGAATTGTCTTCGTTCATTGTTTCTCATTTAAGTAACGCTATCAGAAGTGTGATAGCACACATTAGTAGTAAGACATCAGCTTGCAGCGAGAGAGGCGACTCTGCTTGCTGGTTCTGGATGAGTCTTGACTACTCTTTTTCGGCAAGATACGGATCATCAAATCCCATCTCTTGCATAATTTCTGTTTCGAGTGACTCCATCTCTTCGGCTTCGTCATCTTCGATATGATCATAACCTAGCAGATGCAGACTACCATGTACAACCATATGCGCCCAGTGAGCCATTAAAGGCTTGTTTTGCTCGATGGCTTCACGTTCTACAACCTGACGGCAGATGATTAAATCGCCAAGTAGGTCGATATCCATTCCTGGTGGCGCTTCGAAAGGAAAAGACAGCACATTAGTCGGCTTGTCTTTTCCACGGTAGTCGCTATTGAGCTGCTGGCTCTCTTGCTCGTCAACAATTCGAACGGTAACTTCGGCTTGAGGCTGAAATTTGGTAACGGATGAGCTTAACCAAAGTTGAAAATCTTCAGTGTTTGGTAAGCCGCTTTCATCTTCGACAGCTAATTGTAGATCAAGTTCGATTGTCATCACTGTTTGCTCTCTGTTGTCACTTCAGGTTGAGGTGCGGCTGCAACTTGGGCTTCAATAAGTTTTGCTTCACGCTCTTCGCGGCGACGTTTCTCGTATTCTTTGCGCTCTTTTTGGTCTTGAGCTTCCCATTTCTCGTAAGCATTAACGATGCGTGCCACAACCGGGTGACGAACAACGTCGTCAGATTGGAAAAAGTTAAAGCTAATTTCCTCTACGTCGCTCAGAACTTCAATGGCATGGCGCAGACCAGACTTGGCGCCACGAGGTAAGTCGATCTGAGTAATATCGCCAGTGATCACCGCTCGAGAGTTGAAGCCGATACGAGTGAGGAACATTTTCATCTGCTCTACAGTAGTGTTCTGGCTTTCATCGAGAATAATAAACGCATCATTTAAAGTTCGACCACGCATATAGGCAAGTGGGGCGACTTCGATAACGTTTCGTTCAATCAGTTTTTCAACCTTTTCGAATCCGAGCATTTCGAATAGAGCATCGTAAAGTGGACGAAGGTAAGGATCGACTTTCTGGCTGAGATCTCCCGGTAGGAAACCGAGCTTTTCACCTGCTTCGACTGCAGGTCGAGTCAGCAGAATTCGACGAATTTCTTGTCGCTCTAGCGCATCGACAGCAGCGGCAACAGCAAGATAGGTTTTACCCGTACCCGCTGGACCAACGCCAAAGGAAATATCATGAGTGACCATATTGACCAGATACTGTCCCTGATTTGGAGTACGAGGTTTAATCACCCCTTTTTTGGTCTTAATGAACACTTCTTTGCCGTGCTCAATACTGGATTCTACATTTTGCTCTAGAACACCGGTCTCTTTGATCGCTAAGTGGATTTCATCAGGTTCGATATCGGGAATGTTGCCGCGAACTGGCGCAGTATTAACATACAGTGTTTTGATGATTTCCAAGGCGGCCGCGGAAGTATGTGGTTTTCCAACGATGGTAAAGAAGTTGCCACGGTAGCTGATTTCAACACCTAGGCGGCGTTCAAGATGTTTAATGTTGTCGTCGAAAGGACCACAAAGACTGGCTAAACGGCGGTTGTCAGAAGGTTCTAGATTGATTTCTAGCGTAACGATTTTCGTGCTCAAAGTTGCCTCTCATATTTGACCATTAGTATGAAGCCCGATTTAGACCGGGCTTCGAATGGTTACGATACCTATTTCTAAGATGGTCACTTAGAGAGGTATTTTCAAGCTTCTAGTGGCGAAGAGTAGTAATTAAGGTGTAAATGTTGCTACACCTAACTCATCTTCACGCTTGGTTTTCGCCATCATTTGAGTCGGTGAAATGACTGTACGCAGATCCATGTCTTTCTCTGTACGCACGAGCTCACCACGAAGAGAGTTAGCAAATACGTCCGTGATCTTAACATCCACAAATTGACCGATAAGATCCGCACTGCCTTCAAAGTTAACCACTCGGTTGTTCTCTGTACGAGCACGTAACTCCATCAGGTTCTTCTTAGAAGGACCTTCAACAAGAACACGTTGCTCAGTACCAAGCATTAAGCGAGAGTAACGCATTGCTTGAGCATTAATGGTTTGTTGTAGTTCATATAGACGCTCTTTCTTCTCTTGCTCTGGAACATCACACGGATAGTCCGCCGCAGGAGTACCTGGGCGTGGTGAGAAGATAAAGCTGAAGCTCATATCAAAATCAACGTCTTTAATTAACTTCATTGTATCTTGATGATCTTTTGCCGTTTCGCCTGGGAAACCAACAATAAAGTCTGAGCTGATTTGAATATCAGGACGCGCTTTACGTAGTTTACGGATGATTGATTTGTACTCAATTGCCGTGTGTGGACGTTTCATCATCGTAAGAATACGGTCGCTACCGCTCTGCACGGGTAGGTGCAAGAAACTTACTAGCTCTGGTGTGTCCTCGTATACCGCAATGATGTCATCAGTAAACTCGAGTGGGTGACTTGTAGTAAAGCGGATACGGTCAATACCATCAATAGATGCGACAAGACGAAGCAGTTCAGCAAATGAGCAGATTTCACCATCGTGCATTGGACCACGGTAAGCGTTAACGTTTTGACCCAGTAGGTTAACTTCACGCACGCCTTGGTCAGCCAATTGCGCAATTTCAAACAGAACATCATCCATTGGACGGCTAACTTCTTCGCCACGAGTGTAAGGCACTACGCAGTAAGTACAGTATTTAGAACAGCCTTCCATGATTGAAACAAAAGCAGTCGCGCCTTCTGCACGTGGTTCTGGAAGACGGTCAAACTTTTCAATCTCAGGGAATGAAATGTCCATTACCGGCGCTTCATCCAGTTGAGACTGTTTAATCATCTCTGGTAAGCGGTGAAGTGTTTGAGGACCAAAAATTACGTCTACAAATGGTGCACGTTCGCGAATGTGGTCGCCTTCCTGTGTTGCTACACAGCCACCAACACCAATCACAACACCTGGCTTTTTGTCTTTTAGGGTTTTCCAACGACCTAGCTGGTGGAATACCTTCTCTTGCGCTTTTTCGCGGATAGAACAGGTATTAAGTAATAACACATCTGCTTCTTCTGGTTCTTCTGTCAGCTTATAGCCGTTAGCCGCGTTCAGTAGATCCGCCATTTTAGACGAATCGTATTCATTCATCTGGCAGCCCCAGGTTTTAATTAGCAGTTTTTTACTCATGTTGTTCGCTCGATCGTTAGTTTAAATTAAGGGAGCAAATCGCCCAATATTTCCAGTGAGTCACTCGCATCGACATGCTTGGGTGACCTTATTTTAGCCGCCCTCTCGGCGGTAAGCCGCGTATTGTACTGCTTTAAAAACCTACTGACTAGTGTTGGTGCAAAAACAGTTAAACCCCATATTGCGCAAGGGGTTTGCCCTGATAGCGGGTAAGGTTTTTCGTTACATTTTGGTAATGAAAACGTACAATAAAAAACAGTCAATTTATCAAGTAATTGAAGTGCAAAATATGAGCAGATTTGATGTCGCAGTTATCGGTGGTGGTATGGTTGGCGCCGCAGTTGCAGTGGGCTTTGCCAAACAGGGGCGGAAGGTTGTTGTTGTTGAAGGTACGGCACCTGAAAAATTCTCCCCCGAGCAACCTATGGATATACGTGTTTCTGCTATATCACAGCATTCGGTCGATATTTTGAATGAGCTTGGGGCTTGGCATGCGACATCACAAATGCGCGTGTGTCCATACCGCCGTTTAGAAACGTGGGAGCATCCTGAGTGCCGAACCCGTTTTCATAGCGATGAACTTGGTATGGAGCGTCTGGGTTTTATTGTTGAAAATCGCCTGATTCAGCTTGGACTGTGGGCTCAGTTCTCCCACTACTCGAATATAAGTTTACGCTGTCCAGATACCTTATCTGATATTGAGTTTGATGAAGTATCGAAAGTGACTCTCAGCTCTGGAGAAGAGCTGTTGGTTGATTTGGTGGTTGGCGCTGATGGAGCGAATTCAAAGGTTCGTGATTTAGCGGGGATAGGGGTTACTGCGTGGGATTACCGTCAGCACTGTATGCTGATCAACGTCAAAACTGAGATCGAACAGCAAGATATTACTTGGCAACAGTTCACCCCATCAGGCCCTCGTTCCTTTTTGCCTTTATGTGGCAATCAAGGCTCACTGGTTTGGTATGATTCACCAAAGCGCATCAGGCAGTTATGCGCGATGACGCCAGCACAGCTTCGAGAAGAAGTATTGGCTTACTTTCCTGCGGAATTGGGTGATATCGAAGTGCTTCAATACGGCTCGTTTCCGTTAACTCGCCGTCATGCTCAACGCTATTCTGCATTAGGCTGTGTGTTAGTCGGTGATTCTGCACATACTATCAATCCATTAGCTGGGCAGGGGGTGAATCTTGGATTTAAAGATGTTGAAGCTCTGCTGGCGGCCACTCAAAATCACGAGGTATTAACTCAATCCTTACTTGAGCAATATGAACGTAATAGGCGTTATGACAACTTGCTGATGCAATCAGGAATGGATTTTTTCTATAAGGGTTTCAGTAATGATTTTGCGCCGCTTAAGCTGTTAAGAAATGCGGCACTTAAGGTCGCTGAGAATGCAGGACCTCTGAAAACTCAAGTGCTGAAATATGCATTGGGGCTGAAGTAGCAAAATAAGCAAAAAAAACGCAGCCATCGGCTGCGTTTTTTAATATCTAGCTAAGTAAAAATTACTTAGTTACACGTAGAACTGGAGTTTCACCAACAGTTACAGAACCAGAAAGCTTGTTCAGCTCTTTGATTTCGTCCATGTTAGAGATAACAACTGGAGTAAGAGTAGACTTTGCTTTCTCTTCAAGTAGTGCTAGATCGAACTCAATGATAGTGTCGCCAGCTTTCACTGCTTGACCTTCTTCAGCGATACGCTTGAAGCCTTCACCTTTCAGTTCAACAGTGTCGATACCGAAGTGAACAAATAGCTCTACGCCATCGTCAGACTCGATAGAGAACGCGTGGTTCGTTTCGAAGATCTTACCGATAGTACCGTTTACAGGAGCTACCATTTTGTTACCAGCAGGTTTGATAGCAATACCATCACCAACGATTTTTTCAGCAAAAACAACATCTGGCACATCTTCGATGTTTACGATTTCACCAGATAGAGGTGCGATGATTTCGATTGCACCAGCGTCAGCGCTGTCGTCAGATACTAGCTTCTTAAGTTTGTCAAACAGACCCATTGTGTCATGCTCCTAACGTTTTCATTTAATTCTGTCGAATTATAGTATACCAATATAGAGAGATAGACGACTTTTTTTACCGTCTATCTCATTGGAATTAGTTGGTTATTGAGTTTTCTCAGCGATGAATTTCTCAACAACTGCTTCGATCTCAGCAGCAGTTGGTAGAGATAGAGCTTCTTCCGCCATCGCTTTCACTTCAGCGAAGTTAGAGTTACGAATAACTTTCTTCACTTTAGGGATAGAGATACCACTCATAGAGAACTCATCTAAGCCCATGCCTAGTAGAAGTAGCGTAGCGCGCTCATCGCCCGCAAGCTCACCACACATACCAGTCCACTTACCTTCAGCGTGAGATGCATCGATAACTTGCTTGATCACGGTGAGTACAGCTGGAGACAGTGGGTTGTACAGGTGAGAAATCATCTCGTTACCACGGTCAACGGCTAGCGTGTACTGAGTTAGGTCGTTAGTACCGATAGAGAAGAAAGCTACTTCTTTTGCTAGGTGGTGTGCAATCGCTGCTGCTGCAGGTGTTTCAACCATCACACCGATTTCGATGTTTTCGTCGAATGCAAGACCTTCAGCACGTAGTTCAGCTTTGTACTCTTCGATAGCGTTTTTCAGTTCACGGATCTCTTCAACAGAGATAATCATTGGGAACATGATGCGTAGTTTACCGTGCGCAGATGCGCGTAGGATACCACGTAGCTGGTCACGTAGGATTTCACGACGATCCAAGCTGATACGTACTGCACGCCAGCCTAGGAACGGGTTCATCTCTTGAGGAAGATCCATGTACGGTAGATCTTTATCGCCACCGATATCCATAGTACGGATGATCACTGACTCACCGTTCATAGCTTCAGCTACTTCTTTGTAAGCTTGGTATTGTTCATCTTCCGTTGGTAGGGCATCACGGTCCATAAATAGGAATTCAGTACGGTACAGACCTACGCCTTCACCACCGTTGCGGATGATACCGTCACAGTCTTTAACAGTACCGATGTTACCGCAAACTTCTACACGGTGACCGTCTAGAGTCTCTGCGTGTAGATCTTTCAGTTTAGCCAGTTCTTCTTTCTCAGCGATGAAAGCGGCTTTAACTGCTTTCGCTTCTTCTAGCTCAGCTTCTGATGGGTTGATAACGATTTTGTTGTTCATCGCATCAAGAATCAGCATATCGCCGTTCTTAACTTGCTTAGTGATGTCGTTAGTACCAACGATAGCTGGAAGTTCAAGAGAACGAGCCATGATAGATGTGTGAGAAGTACGACCGCCGATGTCACAAGCGAAACCAAGAACGTAGTCTAGGTTGATTTGTGCAGTTTCAGATGGCGTTAGGTCGTAAGCGACTAGGATCACTTGTTCGTTAATATCGCTTAGCGAAACAATGTTGATGCCTAGAGCATTTTTAACAAAACGAGAGCCGATATCACGGATATCAGTTGCACGCTCTTTTAGATATTCGTCGTCTAGAGATTCTAGCGCCGATGCTTGCTCTTCGATAACCGTGTAGATCGCGTTATCAGCGTGCATCTTGTCATTTTTAATCAGTGCTAGGATTTCTTCCTCTAGCTCTTCGTCTTCAAGAAGCATGATATGACCTTCAAAGATCGCTTCTTTCTCTTCACCGAAGGTTTCAAGTGCTTTCTGTTTAACAGTTTCTAACTGAGCAGATGACTTGTTGCGAGCGTCATAGAAACGCGCAACTTCTGCTTCAACTTGATCATCAGAAATGGTGTTTGTGTTTAGGACAATTTCATCTTCTTGAAGTAGTAGTGCTTTACCGATAGCAATACCAGGAGATGCTAGGATGCCTGAAATCATAGCCTTACCTTAAATTGGTCAACTTTAAAACGGGAGAATAATGAGTGCGCTAACGAATAGTTGTAGCTTATATTTTGGCCTATTTCCAACAAAGCCATTTTGCGTTGGCAAAATGGCTTTGAAAATAGGAGACCGAATTAGTGTAGTTGATCCATTAGAGCAACTAGGTGGTCAACAGCTTGTTGAGCTTGTGGGCCCTCAGCTGAGATAGAAACTACTGTACCTTTAACTAGGCCAAGAGTTTGTAGCTTGAAAAGGCTCTTCGCGCTAGCGCTTTTGCCGTTAGAAGTCACAGTGATGTCCGCGTCGAATGCTTTAGCTTCTTTAACGAACTGTGCAGCTGGACGAGTGTGAAGGCCGTTTTCTGCAGTGATTTCTACTTGCTTCTCGTACATGTTATATACCCCAATTGATTTATATTTTGATAGTTTCTTAACCAGAATCAGCTTAACTCCAATTATAGTATTCCGCTAGTTGCAGAACGTTCAATTCGTGTCATAAGTGATACTGGTTGTAAATTTAACAATTGCGCTTTCAATCTTTGCTGTCATTCGCAATTGATATGAATTCTTATCTGGCTTTTATTTTGAAGCTAGAAATAAAACAGTCCTGATATTACCAAAGGTGAGGCAGGGATCAACAAAAAAGCCCCTGAATGGGGCTTTTTTAGACGAAAAATTGATTTCGACACATATTACTGTTGGTTCTCTTTCTCAGTAAAGATGCCTGCAAATAGGGCTGTGCTCAAGTAACGTTCACCTGAGCTTGGTAGGATAGTAACGATGGTTTTTCCTTCAAATTCAGGAAGTTCTGCAAGGCGGTTGGCTGCAACCACTGCCGCACCAGAAGAGATACCCGCTAGGATACCTTCCTCTTCCATTAGGCGACGAGCCATCGCAATCGCTTCATCAGAAGTTACTGCTTCAACACGGTCAATTAGCTCTAAATCGAGGTTTCCTGGAATGAAACCAGCACCGATACCCTGAATTTTGTGTGGTGCAGGCTGGATTTCGTCACCCGCTAGCGCTTGAGCGATAACTGGAGATTCAGCTGGCTCTACCGCGACAGAGACAATGTTCTTGCCTTTTTCGCCCTTAATGTAACGGCTCGTACCTGTGATAGTACCGCCAGTACCAACACCCGCAACGAATACGTCAATTTGACCGTCAGTGGCATCCCAAATCTCTGGTCCCGTTGTTTTTTCGTGAATCTGTGGGTTTGCTGGGTTGTTGAATTGCTGAAGAAGCAAGTACTTATCAGGATTGCTAGCAACAATTTCTTCTGCTTTAGCAATTGCGCCTTTCATCCCTTTTGCTGCTTCAGTCAGTTCTAAGTTTGCACCTAGAGCTTTTAGCAGCTTACGACGTTCTAGACTCATTGACTCAGGCATTGTAAGAGTCAGCTTGTAACCACGAGCTGCTGCAACGAAGGCTAGAGCAATACCAGTGTTACCACTCGTTGGTTCAACAAGCTCTACGCCTGGTTTAAGAGTACCAGCCTTTTCTGCTTCCCAAATCATGTTTGCACCGATACGACATTTAACGCTGAAGCTCGGGTTGCGTGCTTCGATTTTCGCTAACACCTTACCGTTACTTACTTTGTTTAGGCGTACTAGAGGAGTGTTACCAATAGTTTGAGAATTGTCTTCGTAGATTTTGCTCATGGTGTGATCCTTCATCTTTGTTTCGGTCTGCTTGATAGTTACCAAACAGAAGTATGTATGGAGATAATTTATTGGGTAGAGATTAGGACAGCTTGAAAAATGAGAAAAGGATTAAATAGTTATATGATATGAAAGGGTGAGGTGATGGAACCATTTGTTCATCGGGTGTGACTGAACTTGTCCTTAATAAAGACATAATGATTCCATCTCTTGCCTCTATTTCTTGAACTCCGATAC
Source organism: Vibrio sp. TRT 1302 (assembly GCF_050113875.1). Classification (NCBI taxonomy): domain Bacteria; kingdom Pseudomonadati; phylum Pseudomonadota; class Gammaproteobacteria; order Vibrionales; family Vibrionaceae; genus Vibrio; species Vibrio sp. TRT 1302. Next base: position 33,119 of record NZ_JBNJOF010000014.1, read on the forward strand.
CCACATCGAAGTTGCACCACATACAGCGACGGGCATCACGATTAGGTTTAAGATAGGAATCGTCGTAAATACCGACACCAGTGCGCCAAAGCTATATGCCTTCCCTTGTTTTTGTTTCAAATTGTAACGCATCTCGTTAAAGGAGACTTTGTGATTGTCAAACGGGTAGTCACAATACTGAATCGCTAAAATCCAAGCTGTAAATATAAACCACAGTATTGGGCCAATTGTTTGGCCTAGAGCAGGGATGAGCAGGAGCAAAAATAAACCAATCGCCTTTGGCAGGACATAGACCAACTTGCGCCATTCACGCGCTAGGATCCTTGGTGTATCTTTTACTACCGCGAGCATTCCATCGTCGTTAACTTTTTCTCCAGTGAGGTAAACTTCCACTTTTTCAGCCAGAAGCCCATTAAAGGGAGCGGCGATGAAGTTTGCTAGAGTACTAAAAAAGTATGAAAACGTAGCCAGTATAGTGAGCACAAGCAAAGGCCATAAAAGGTAGCTCAACCAAGAAAGAAACTCTGGCAATTGTCCTAGCAACTGCTCAATCCACATATCTAGGTGAGAAAAAAGATAAAATAGGGCACCACCGACCAGAAGGATATTGGCCATTAGGGGTAAAACAACAAACTGGCGAATGCCAGGAGTGAGCGCTAATTCTAAGCCATGAAAGAAATAGCCAAATCCAGAACGCTGTCGAATATGTGTATTCATAGTGATTTTTAGTGGTTTAAAAACGAACGTATTCTATCTTATCAAGAAAAAAGCGTGTTCAAAATCACAACATTATCAGAACTTCTAACATTAAGTTGTTCTAAAACGGGCTAGAGTTTTGGTAGAGTAACTTAGATATAGGTTTAAACAGATTCAATCTAAGCAATGTTATCGCATTGTCTTATTGAACAAATGAGAGCTAAACATGCAGGAACTGCGATTTGTACTCATAATTGTTGGAGCATTAGCGATTGCCGCTCTTTTGTTCCATGGTTTATGGACAAGTAAAAAAGAAGGTAAGACCAAGTTTGGAAGTAAGCCACTTGGTAAGTTAGATGTCGAAAATGAAGAGTCGGACGTAGTACCTGAACGTGCCTTTGCTCCAGAAGACGATTTCGAGATTATCAAAAAAGAGCGTAAAGAGCCGGGATTTGTTGCGCAGGAAGAAGTGATAGCGGATCCGTTGATTGATAGTTACCAAGATCTTGAGCAAGCAGAGCCTGTGCAACCAGCTAAGAGAGAAGACGAGCTAGAACTGGATGTACCATCCATTTCAACTCAAGTGTTGGATGAGATTGAGCCGATTGCCGACACGAGCATCGAAATGGCTGCCGAATCTGAAGCTTCGGAAGTTAAAGGAGCAGACAGTGTTGAAGAAGCTCCATTAGAAGTAATTGTGCTTAATGTGCACTGCTCGGGTGATGAGCCTTTTATTGGCACGAAACTGTTTGAAAGTATGCAGCAGAATGGCCTAATTTACGGTGAGATGGATATTTTCCACCGACATGCAGATCTTTCTGGGACTGGAAAAGTGTTATTTAGCGTTGCCAATATGATGCAACCAGGGACGTTGCAGCATGATGACCCTGCAGAGTTTTCTACAAAAGGCATCTCGTTCTTTATGACACTGCCATGTTACGGTGACCCAGATCCAAACTTCAAACTGATGCTAAAAACGGCACAGCAAATTGCTGACGATCTTGGTGCGAATGTACTCGACGATGCGAGAAACTTAATGACGCCAAATCGTATCGATGCTTACAAAGCTCAAATCCAAAAGTTTAAGGCCGCCGCTACAGCGTAGTGATGTTACCACGAACCCCAATTTAAAGGCTCCTTAATGGAGCCTTTATTATTTTTGATTACAGCTTCAGGCTATTGATAACTTGTACTGGCATGGTCATACTTCATGGCAACTAAATTGCCGTACTGCATATCAATGCGGTCTGTGATTCAAACTAGATAAAAATCAGAGTTAGTTATGTCGCAACAGATTCAAGAAAAACTAAACCAGTTACGTGAAAGTCTGCATTATCACGGTGTAAAGTATTACGTAGAGGATAGTCCTGAAATTCCAGATGCCGAGTATGATCGCTTGATGCGCGAGCTGATGGACATAGAGGCCCAGCATCCTGACTTAGTAACACTTGACTCTCCAAGCCAGCGTGTTGGTGGTGCTCCATTAGATGGCTTTGATTCTGTCAGCCATGAGATCCCAATGCTATCTCTCGACAACGCATTCGATGATGGTGAACTTGACGCGTTTAACAAGCGTATGTCTGATCGACTCATTGGCACTCAGATAGACACATTTTGTTGTGAGCCTAAGCTTGATGGCTTGGCGGTGAGTCTTCTCTACGTGAATGGCCTATTTGTTCAAGCGGCAACTCGCGGTGATGGTGCTACTGGCGAAAACATCACGGAAAATGTGCGCACGATTAAAGCCATCCCTTTGAAGTTACAAGGAGAAGGCTGGCCGGAGCGACTTGAGGTGCGTGGTGAAGTGTTTATGCCTAAAGAAGGTTTTGCCAAGCTCAATGAACAGGCATTAAAGAAAGGTGACAAAGTCTTTGTTAATCCACGCAATGCCGCAGCCGGCAGTTTACGTCAGCTTGATTCTCGTATTACTGCTAAGCGCCCGTTGAGCTTTTATGCCTACAGCGTGGGCGTGGTAGAGGGGATGTCATTATCAGAAAGTCATTACGAGCGATTTCTCCAGTTAAAAGGCTGGGGACTGCCGATGTGTCCAGAGACTCGACGGGTAGCAAATCTCGATCAAGTTAAGGATTACTATCGCGATATTCTAAATCGCCGAGATCAACTGCCGTATGAAATCGATGGCGTCGTGATCAAAGTGGATGATATTGCTATCCAAGAGCAACTAGGCTTCGTCGCTAGAGCTCCACGTTGGGCCATTGCTTACAAATTTCCTGCGCAAGAAGAAATTACTCTTTTAAATGATGTTGAGTTCCAAGTTGGACGCACTGGCGCCATTACGCCAGTAGCAAAACTAGAACCTGTCTTTGTCGGTGGTGTTACGGTCAGCAATGCCACTTTGCATAACGCGGATGAAATCGCTCGTCTAGGCGTAAAAATTGGCGACAGTGTTGTCATTCGCCGAGCTGGCGATGTTATTCCACAGATTGTCTCAATTGTTTTAGACCGTCGTCCGGAAAACGCTCAAGAGATCGTGTTTCCAACCCTTTGTCCAGTGTGTGGCTCCGCTGTTGAGCGTGTCGAAGGTGAAGCTGTTGCTCGTTGTAGCGGCGGCTTAGTGTGTCAGGCTCAACGTAAGGAAGCTCTTAAACACTTTGTATCAAGAAAGGCGCTGGATGTGGATGGTTTAGGTGAAAAGGTCATCGAGCAACTTGTCGATCGCGAGATGGTCGAAACTCCTGCTGATCTGTTTAAACTATCTGCTGGTGTGATAACCGTGCTCGATCGAATGGGGCCAAAATCGGCGCAAAATGTCGTGGATGCGTTATCGAAAGCCAAAGCAACCACATTACCTCGATTCCTATATTCGTTAGGGATCCGTGAAGTAGGTGAGGCAACGGCGGCAAACCTAGCTCTACATTTCAAATCATTGGAAGCGGTGCAATCGGCGAGTCATGAAGAACTTATCGAAGTTCAAGATATTGGTGGAATTGTTGCGAGTCATATCACGGCATTTTTTGCTCAGGATAAAAACAAACTGGTGATAGATGAGCTGCGTGCTCAAGGTGTTCACTGGCCAGATGTTGAAGCGAAAGATTCAAGTGCTCCTCAACCTTTGGCTGGCAAGATAGTGGTATTAACTGGATCGTTGTCGCAGCTAACGCGAACGGATGCAAAAGCCGCCTTAGAAGGGCTTGGTGCAAAAGTGACCGGTAGCGTATCTAAGAAAACGGATATTCTTTTTGCTGGCGACAACGCCGGCTCTAAGCTCGCGAAGGCGCAGGAACTGGGTGTGGAAATTCGCACTGAAGCAGACTTAATTGCCTTAATGTAGCACTGAAATAAATGATGAAAGCCACCGTTATGGTGGCTTTTTTTTTGTTTGTAATTAATGGGGCGTTTTTGTTGAGGTTGAGCGTATTTTTGCGTCTGTGAAGTTTGTCAATAAAATTGAAATTTATCTTTTTTGGACAAAAAAATGCGATGCACTTCAATGCTATTTTTGACCTTTTTATATCTAAGTGTTTGTTTTTTATGTTTTTATATTTGTTTTTTATAAGTGGTGGTGATTTTTGTCGATCTAGATCACTCGTTTGATAAAAGTTTGTGGCTGGTCATATTTTTTTATATGGAAATTAAGTTCTGGTTGATGTTTTTCGCCGCGAAGTTAGTCTGTAGCCATGGATACACGGTGTGTATGCAGGAAATAGAGGGCTAACAATTAATGACTAACTTGCAGCTCTCAGATAGGAAATGATTTCTCCCTTCGGCGGCCAACTTAAGGTGAGAAAGATAATAAGACAGCTATATCCATTTTTAGGAGTTTTTCCATGGACAAAATGTTTAAACGTACTCTTCTAGGTGCAGCGGTAGCATCTGTAGCGTTCTCAGGTTCTGCTCTAGCAAAGCCTGCGACTGAAACTGTAGACCTTTACGGCCAAATCGCTATCTCTATTGCGCAAAACGCAAATACAGATTCTTCAGCAGACAAGCCAATTGTGATGGACAATGAATCACGTATCGGTGTACGTGGTGCAGCTCAGTTCGAGCGTGGCCCAAAAATTATTTGGCAACTTGAAGGCGGTAACGTCGAAGATGATGGCTCAAACAGTGGTCTAGGTGTGCGTGATACATACGGCGGCTTCGACTTTGGTCAAGGTGGCAAACTTTACTTCGGTCGCGTTCTAACTCCACTTTTCGAAGTTATCGATGGCTACACTGGCCAATCTTCAGGCGCTGGTTTCACTACTGGTAACACTGGTAACGTAAACTATGACCGTCAGCCAAACATGATTCGTTACGATTCAGCTAACTTAGGTGGTTTCAGCTTTGATCTTGCTGTGGGTCGTGGTGAGGAAGATATTGAAGGTTCAAACGTATACAGTGGTTCTGCACAGTTCACTGCTGGTGTAGCAACGTTCAAAGCGGCTTACGAGCACAACAATGATCGTCCTCTTGGTTCTGATGTTTATGGTGAAGCAAACGCGTATATTGCGGGTGTTAACTTAGACTTTGATAACATGGGTTTCCACGCTGCATACTTAAATGCAGAAATCCAAGCTGATGCTGCAAACGAAAACACAACAGCAACTCCTGGTTACAACAAAAAAACTCAGGATGCTATTAAGCTAGGTGCCTACTACACTGGCGTTGAGCACTGGACATTTAACCTTAACTACGCAGCTAACTCTGATGTTAAAACTGATGGCGTAAAAGCTACAGGTAACACAACAGCAATCACTGGTCAGGCGATGTACTCAATCGACCCAGCTGCAGTTGTTTACCTACGTCTAGTTCATAAAACTGATGAAACAGCAGCAGGTTCAGAATCTGATCTTGGCTGGCGCGTAGGTATGGAATACTACTTCTAATTAAGACATCGTATATCTACTACTCTTTTCTATTGGCTAGCCTTTCGGCTAGCCTTTTTTGTTTACAGAATAAATAACATGCACGTGTGGTTGAAGGCTTAAGTGTTTTTCATTTTGATACTCTGAAATAAAGATAAAATAAAAGCTGCCTAATGGCAGCTTTTATTTTATCTAATGTCATTACATGTTTTTAATAGCCCAAGAGAGAAATTCTTGCTTTTCTTGATAAGACTTATTTAAAAATAGAGATTTCAAATCGGTATTCACCTTTTCATTCGAAGAAGTTGTTTTCTCTGGAAGCGGAGCTGTCACTTTACTTGATTGAATTGATGTTGAAGCCAGATGTGCTAAGCTAGCTGGTTCACTACTCTTGTTGAAATTTTCAGTAGCCTGAACAAAATCAGAACCAAATGTTGCAAGAGTTCTTAGTTGACCTTGTTTGAAATATTCTAACTTACCGCTTTTAGTACTAATTTCAAAGTTTGGGTTACTATCGAAGTCTGAACCAGACTGGAGTGTTTTTAAATCGGGTACTTCTAAACTTAGTTGACTATCAGAACTTTCGAAAGTGGCAACCAAAGGTTTAGATTTAAATTTGGTTGATTTATTTCCACTTTCATTCACCACTTTTGAAATTCGAAATACAATCTGGTTAATACCATCATTTAGTTGTAAGTTGTCTTTATAGTCAAAACCAAAGCTAGAATATCCAGCATCCTCACCATTGATGACTAAGATCTGAACATCTCTTGGAATGTCAATGTTTACATCTGCAAAAGTGAGTGGAGCAATTAAACCGCAGCTAACAGCTAATAATTTATTTAATTTCATTGTCAGTCCATAACTATAGATATCAAATGACAATTATATGATGAAAGTTGGTGTGGATCTATTGGATATTCTTTGAATTGCTGTATTTGTCATAATGTGAATATTTAAGGAGGAAAAATCCTCCTTAAATTATTATATCTGTTTACCACCTTTATTTTTGCATACTAAATGTGGGGTATAGGTCATGGAACCGTCTGGCAATTGGCAGTCTACATATGGGCCTGATACACCTGCTCCTATTTCAGGTGCCTCTGCTGAAGCGAATAGAGGTGCAAATGCCAAAGCGATAATAGCTAAAACTTTCATAACAAACTCCTTTAAATGCGACTCATCTCACTAAATTGAGATATATTTAGTATGTATAAATAAGCATAAAGATCAAAAGTTGTTAGCTGGATTTTAATTTTAAGAGATAAATAACTAATAGTTATTTGTTGTAGTTAATTAATAAAGGTATGAAATTAAATAACTTAATTATTAAGAGTTATATCTGCTTTAGAATGAAAGGTTTTAGCTTGGATGAAATGTAATGTACTTAATTTTTTGTGATTAATAATTAACCTACTGATATAGGGGTATGTTTTGGGGAAGGATTGAGGATAGTCGGTGTTATGGCTCTCTATTTTACTTTGAGAGCCATATATGTGGTTAAATTTTTTTTCTAATCGTCAAAATAATTCCATTTAGTTGGGTGATTTCGACTGTAGAACCTGCACCAATGGCAACTTCAGATCGAGCTGTCCAAGTCGTATCACCCACTTTTACTCGACCTTTACCCGCAGGGAAATCTTCATCAAGGACAAAAGTTTGACCTACTAACTGCTTACTTTTTTGGTTGAGTTCGCGGTTGTCATCGGATGCTCGATCTGATTTAAATTGCCTGCGCCACCATAGCCATGTAGTTACCAAGGAAAATACGCCAAACGAGACCCACTGCAACTGCCAGCTCATGGGTATCAGAGTCAGCAGAGCCCCAACTACCATTGCGGACAGACCTAACCAAAGTAAGTAGCCAGCGGTGCCGAGCAGTTCACAAGCGAGCAGCGCAAGCCCCAAGGCTAGCCAATGCCAGTAGTTCACAGTTTCAAGTAATTCCAGCAATTGAACCTCTATTTGTCTGTCGGTTTGTTGTGATTAAACATTTCAGCGATACCAGCAATCGAACCCATCAAGCCAGCGGCTTCGAGAGGCAACATGATAATCTTGCCGTTTTCTGCCTGACCAATTGATTTTAAAGCCTCGGTATAACCTTGAGCAATGAAGTAATTGACGGCTTGCATGTCGCCTTTGGCGATCGCTTCAGAAACCATAGTGGTCGCACGAGCTTCCGCTTCGGCAGCACGTTCACGAGCTTCTGCTTGAAGTATAGCGGCTTGTTTGTCGCCCTCAGCTTTAAGAATCTCAGATTGTTTATGACCTTCTGCGCGCAAGATTTCTGCTTGTCGAACCCCTTCAGCTTCAAGTACTTCCGCGCGTTTGTTACGCTCTGCCTTCATCTGCGCGTTCATCGCTGCGGTTAGATCGGCGGGTGGTTGTACGTCTTTGATTTCAATACGGGTTACTTTTACACCCCAAGGATTAGTTGCTTCATCAACGATTGCCAGTAACTTGGTGTTGATCATGTCGCGCTGGCTAAGCATTTCATCGAGTTCCATTGAGCCTAGCACTGTACGGATGTTTGTCAGGGTCAGATTACGGATGGCATGTTCGAGATCGTTAACTTCATAGGCAGCCTGCGAGGCATCAATAACTTGGACGAAACAAACTGCATCAATAGTGACATTGGCGTTATCTTTGGAGATGACCTCTTGTGCGGGGATATCCAACACTCGCTCCATCATGTTGATTTTATGGCCAACTTGATCGATTAACGGAATGATTAAGTTAAGACCTGGCTTTAGGGTATGTGTATAACGTCCAAAGCGCTCAACCGTCCAGTTATTGCCTTGAGGGACAGTTTTTACGCCTGCCACCACTAAGGCAATGGCGACGAAGATGAAGACGCCGATAGTAATCAATGAATCAATAGCCATATTAGAGTTCCTTATGAGAGTCGTTTTATAATTGTTGCTTAATTGAACGACTGAAACAATGGCATAAATGAGAACTTAAGGCGAATTTTGACAAAATAAAAGCCGGTATAACCGGCTTTAAGTTCATGATTTAGAAGGAACTAATATAACATTGAATACAATTGACGGCGGTATTTACTTGCGACTGTATTTCCCTGTCCCAAAGCAGCAAGAATATCCATAAATGATTTTTTAATTTCACCATCAAGAGCATTCAGGTTGCCCTTTAGTGCTGACATAAGCAATTCAAGCGCTTCTTCATCTCTGTTCACCTGATGGTAGCTGAGCGCGAGTTCGTTGGTAAGCTTTAAATCGTTTGGATCTGCTTCTAGCGCTTGTTCCAGCAACTGGATCTCAGGGCTATTTGCAGCTTGGGCTTGCAGATCGAGTTTGGCAATTAAGCCTTTGTAGTAGTTGTCTTGGTATTCAAGGGGGATGTGGTCAAGCAGCGCTCTCGCTTGTTGGTAATCTTTTCCTTCAATGTAACAATCTGCAAGAGCCAACTTAACGTCGCCTTTTTGTTGAATCGTTGCATCTAATGATTCTAATAGCGGTAGAGCTTGTGCATGGTTACCTGCTTGGATCCACTCAAATGCTTGTTGTAGGTTGCGTTCGTCTTGGCTTGGCAGGTGTTTAGTCAGCATCTCTTGGATTGCTGAAATAGGCTGAGGGCCGCCCAGTCCATCAACGGGTTGACCATTCATAAACAGTGCAATCGTAGGCAAGGTTTGAACGCCAAACTGACTTGCAATCATCTGTTCTTGTTCACAGTTAAGCAGGGCCAGAGTAAATGCGCCGTTATATTGTTGGGCAAGTGTTTGCAGTTCAGGTATCACTTGTGAACTCTCTTGGCTCATTGGCGCCCAGAAGTGAATAAGCACAGGTGTTTGTATTGATTCTTCAAGTACTTGGCGGAAGTTCTGCTCATTGAGCTCAACAATATATGGTGATTGCATGTAAGGTTTCCTTGCAACATGGTCTGTATAGACAAGATATGGGCGTGACAGGCTGAGTTCAAGTTAACGAGTTGAAATATCTCGTGGCGAAAACAAGAACACCGCCTAGCGTAGGCGGTGTTCTTGTTTCCCAAACGGGCAAGCGAAGGGTATCTATAAAACGATAAACAACGTTAGTGCAACTCCCACACTCAGCCAGTTTAACTGTATTAAAGACATTGAGTTATTCCGAATGTAGCATTGGCAAAATCTGTATAAGGGTTTCCCCAAGCTTCAATATAGAGTCTCAATGTTACGAAATCATGACAACAGCGTTAGTTATTTTACGCGGCATGCCACAATATTCTATCCAACAGTCGAGTAGGCAGAATCCGTTTGAGGACGGCAAAAACTTTGGTCGGGGTAGTAATTCGATAACGAATCTTTGGTTTGTTTGCTTCAAGGGCATGGATGAGAGGAGCAACACATGCGTCGGCTGGTAAGACAAAAGCATTGTTTGAACTTTGACTATCAAGCCGAGACATTTGTTGCTGATATTGCTCTTGATGGACACTTGATTCAATGGTAATCCAGCGCTGGAATGCCTTTAAGGCATTGGCTCGAAATTGAGTTTCGATAGGACCAGGTTCAATAAGACTGATATGAATGTTACTGCCTTTGAGCTCTAAGCGTAATGTATCACTCCAACCTTCAAGTGCGAATTTAGATGCGTTGTAAGCACCTCGGTACTTCATGGCTGCAAATCCGAGTACGGAGCTGTTCTGAATGATTCTTCCTGAACCTTGGCGGCGCATTGTGGGTAAGATTTCACATACTAACTGATGCCAACCGAAAAAGTTACTCTCGAATTGCTCACGTAATCCGTCAGTAGGCAGATCTTCCAACGCTCCCGGTTGACCATACGCACCATTATTGAATAACGCGTCGAGCTTCCCATCGGTTAGCTCCAAAGTTTGTTTGACGGAGAGCTTGATGCTGTTGCTGTCATTGAGATCAAGTTGCAGACAAGTCAGCCCTTCGGAGCGTAACCTCTCAACGTCAGCTTGTTTACGACAAGAGGCGATGACTTGATAACCGCGCTTGTGTAAGGCATGTGCACACGTATAACCAATGCCTGTTGAGCAACCGGTAATGAGAATGGATTTTTGCATTTCAAGTAATAAGTTGAGCGATAGTTAATTTTAGAGTACTGGATTACTCTTGGTGTTGTAACAGATTTTTTAGCGCTGGTTCAATACGTGAATAGCTAAAATGAAAACCCAGTTCGGTCAATTTTTTAGGTTTGGCTCGAATACTGTCAAACAACAACACGGAGCTTTCACCCATCGCTAAGGAGATCAACCATTTAGGTGTCCGTAATAGGTGAGGGCGCTTTAAGGTTTTAGCCAGAGTCTGACTAAACAGTTTGTTTGTCACCGGATGCGGTGCACAGAAGTTAAACTCACCATGTGCGTGAGGGGTTTCGAGTAAATAGATGATTCCTCTCACCATGTCTAGCATATGAATCCACGGAATATACTGGCGTCCACTCCCGAGAGGACCACCTAAACCAAATCGATAGGGTGGCAGCATTTTAAGCAGTGCACCGCCTTGCGGGGCTAGCACGACACCAGTGCGAAGAATACAGACACGCGTCATTTCGGAACGCGCGCGATTGGCTATTTGTTCCCACTTGCTACACACATGGTGAGGAAATCCACGATCGGAGACGTGCAGAGATTCATCGAAAGGGTGTTCTTGCTGATCGCCGTAATAGCCCACCGCAGAACCACTGATCAATACGTCTGGGGGATTTGTGCTGGCATGAATCAATTCAACTAAATGCTCTGTTAATGACCAGCGACTGTCACAAATAATGCCTTTCTGCGTTTTACTCCAACGTTTATCCGCGATGGGTTCACCCGCTAAGTTAATTACCGCATCAAAATCGTTGAGGTGTTGAAAGCGATCTAGGGTCGTTACGTAGGTCACGTTGCCCATATCGGTGTGGCTGAGCTTCTCTTTTGCCCTTTTGGGGTCGCGAGTAAGCAGTACAATCTCATGGGTGGTTAAGTGTTTGAGGAGTTCTCGGCCAATAAAGCCTGTCCCACCTGTGAGCAGTACCTTCATTCCTTATCCTTTTATGATTCATGGCAACCTCGATTAGGTTTTACCATAGACAACTATTGTTACTAATTATAGCGACTTAGCATGAAAAGTGATCACATGTATCAATATCACAATTTTAACATTTTGTTACCTTTCTATTCCTCTACGTCGCGGCAATCACATCCGAAGTCGTATTTGTTTGTCATGCTAATAAGTAGGGATATAGCACCGACTGACAGGAGGTTATGTGCAGGCAATGATAGCGTTAGCTAAGGCGCTACTTGGAAGTCTCAGGGATTTAATGCCTATTGTGGTTGTAATTGCTTTCTTTCAACTGGTGGTATTACAGGAACCCTTACCGAATTTAGTTTCAATCCTATTTGGCTTAGTGCTGGTGGTGTTCGGTCTGACCTTCTTCATTTTTGGTTTGGAAATGGGGCTCTTTCCTATAGGGGAGACGATGGCTCAGGCATTTGCTCGCAAAGGCAGTGTGTTTTGGTTGCTGGCTTTTGCTTTTTGTTTGGGTTTTGGTACTACCGTCGCAGAGCCTGCACTTACCGCTGTTGCTGATGAAGCTGCCGAAGTGGCCGCGGAAGGCGGTATGATTGCCCACCAAGAGCAAGCGATGGAAGATTATGCGAATGGATTGCGTTACACCGTTGCGCTTTCTGTCGGTATAGCGATTTTACTTGGTGTCCTTCGAATTCTGAAAGGCTGGCCGATTCAATACATGATCATCGGTGGTTACATTGGAGTCGTGGTTCTGACCATGTTTGCGCCTCAAAGCATTATAGGCGTTGCTTACGACTCTGGCGGTGTGACCACTTCTACGATTACTGTACCTCTGGTTACGGCTTTAGGGGTGGGGCTTGCATCAGCAATTAAAGGACGTAATCCGATGATTGATGGATTTGGTTTAATCGCGTTTGCATCTCTACTTCCCATGATGTTCGTTATGGTCTACGGAATGGTGATCGCATGATCGAATGGTCCCACTTTATTGACGTTTTCATCGGTACCATAAGTGATGTTGTGCCTATTGCGACGATAATATTTGGTTTTCAGTTTGCGGTATTGAGACGACCAGTTAACAACTTGCCTAAGGTTATTTTGGGTTTCTTCTATGTCATTCTTGGATTGTCTCTGTTTCTCATCGGCCTTGATTTTGCCTTATTCCCACTGGGTGAAACCATGGCAACCCAGCTAACTGAGCCAAATTTTATTGCTGAGTTTCGTGTCTCGGTTGGCGAGCAAATTGAGTGGATTGACTACTACTGGGTCTATTTGTTCGCATTCTTTATCGGGTTTAGCACGACCATAGCCGAACCCTCTTTAATCGCGGTGGCAATAAAAGCCAATCAGGTCTCGGGGGGCAGTATTAGCGTCAACGGTTTGAGAATTGCGGTTGCGCTAGGGGTTGCATTTGGTATCGCGTTGGGAAGCTATCGCATTGTAGTTGGAGATCCTATTCACTATTACATCATTGCTGGTTACATCATTGTCGTTATTCAAACCTTCTACGCGCCCCAATTAATCATTCCCCTTGCATACGATTCAGGCGGGGTGACGACATCCACGGTTACCGTTCCTTTAGTGGCAGCGTTAGGGTTAGGGCTTGCTTCAACTGTACCGGGACGAAGTCCAATGATAGATGGGTTTGGACTAATTGCTTTTGCTAGTTTATTTCCGATGATCTCGGTCATGGGATACGCACAAATCACTCAGTGGCTCAATAAAGGTACTGAGCAGGAGGACAAAGAAAATGCGCTTTAAATTACTCGTTGCATTTGTTGAAGATAGTAAAACAAATGTTGTACTGGACGCCGCTCGAAAGGCTGGGGCAACAGGGGCGACAGTGATAAATAATGCTCGTGGTGAGGGACTAAATCAAAAAAGGACTTTTTTCGGTTTAACCCTAGATGTCCAAAAGGACGTATTACTCTTTGTGGTTGAAGAACACTTATCAAGGCACATCTTGGAGACGATTAACGAGGTGGGAGAATTTGATCAGGCATCCGGACAGGGTATTGCGATACAGATAGACATAGAAGATGCGGTAGGCGTTGCCCACCAAGTAGAAAAACTGACTAAGGTAGTGGAGGATGAGATATGAGAGACCATGTGAAAGTCAGAGTGCGTGATGTAATGACTAGCAACTATGTCATTGTGGATGGCTTAACTACGGTTAAAGAGGGGATTCAACTAGCGCGCAGCCATGAAGTGAAAGCGCTGGTGGTCGACAAACGTAACGATGAGGATGAGTACGGAGTAGTGTTGATGAATGACATCGCCAAGAAGGTACTCGCTCAGAACCGTTCGCCTGAACGAACGAATATTTACGAAATTATGACCAAACCCGCGCTGTCTGTTTCTCCTGACATGAATGTGAAGTATTGCGCTCGCTTGTTTGAACGTTTTGGTATCAGCCGTGCTCCCGTTATTGAACAAGGCAAAGTGATTGGTATGGTCAGCTACAATAACATAGTGATAAACGGCATGGTCAGAGATGACTAATTGGGTCTCAGGGAGTAGAATCTGCAGCGTATTTTTGAGGAGATGATGTCGTGAAACTCTTTTTTGCCTCTGACCTGCATGGTTCTTTACCTGCAACCGAACTTGTCTTGGATGCGTTTGAACAATCGGGCGCGCAAACCTTATTTTTGCTGGGGGACACGTTAAATCATGGTCCCCGCAACCCTGTGCCAGAAGGATATAACCCACAGCAAGTGAGTGAACGGCTTAATCAGTATGCTAAGCAAATCATTGCTGTCCGCGGTAATTGTGATAGTGAAGTGGATCAGATGCTACTGTCGTTTCCCATGATGATGGATTACGCATGGGTTATGTTGGAAAGCGGTCAACGCCTATTTGTAACGCATGGCCACTTATACAACGCTGCTAATCGACCGCCACTAAAGGTTGGAGATGTGATTGTTCACGGGCACAGCCATATTCCGGTTGCTGAGTTAGATGGCGATCAGTATATCTTTAATCCTGGTTCTGCAACCTTTCCTCGGCAAGGTTACGCAGCAAGCTATGGCATGCTTGACGACTCTCAATTGAAAGTCATGACATTTGACAATCAAGTGATGATGCAAACAACGATAGCGCCACGTTAATGACGCCGTTGATGTTAGTTGAACGTCGTTACTTAGAATCAGAATGACCAAGATCGCGCTCAGGGTCGATCAGATCCCTGACGCGTTGTTTAAGTACTTTAGCTTCCGGAAAACCGCCGTCTCGCTTACGTTCCCAAATCATCTTTCCATTGCAGTGGATCTCAAATCGTCCGCCTGTATCAGGGTGAAGAGTGAGTGACTCAATCTCTTCACTAAAGGTATGCAGTAACTCCTGACTGAGCCAAGTAGAACGTAGCATCCAGTTACACTGACGGCAGTAGTAGATATTAATATTGGCCTTTTGCATGGTCCTTCCCTCTAGATAATTAATTTAATGCCGACAGCAAAGGTAAGCAGCTCAAAACACAGCTTGATTACGCGATTGTTCACACGGGTCGTCAGGTAGGCACCTAGCCCACCACCAATAAACGAGCCTAACAGCAAAGCGGGTAACCAAGGCCAGTAAACGGGAGCACCTGCGTGAATCATAGCGATACCCCCAATCCCATTCCAGAATAAACCAACACATAACATGGTTAACGCAACGGCTTGTTTATAGCTGTATCCAAACCAACGAACAAGAAAAATAGTCACTAGGAGACCAGAACCCGCGGTCAGTGAACCGTTGATAACGCCGATGACCATCAAACCAATCCCACCTAGCGCCCAGCCGAGGTAATGACGGTTGCGGTGGAGCTCTTGCTGGCCGAGTTGTGGCTTAAACCGAGAGTAGATTCCTAGAGCGAGTATCATCAGACCGAGAGCGGTCTCCGCGATTTGCTCTGGGATGAGAAGAACAATATTCGCACCGATAATGACGCCTAAGCTACCGACGATAACCAGATATAACGCAACCTTGTAATTAAAGCTTTTGTGTTTGATATGGGTATAGGCAGCTCCAATGCCGAGCGCAACACTGGCAATCTTATGGGTTGCTAGAGCAATAGAGAAAGGTAGACCCAAGAATATCAGTAATGGGAACTGAAGTAGTCCAGCGCCTCCGCCAGAGAGTGAGGCGAGAGTGTTAGCAATCAGAGAGCCAACAAATAGTCCAACAGTGTTTATCCAATCCATGTGATGCTTAGAAAAAAGGGGCGTCATGCCCCTTTGTTTTATTGTTTAGTTGGTGAAAAGTACCGTAGAACCGTGACTTAAGCTAGTCAGAAGTAATGTTTTATCGTTCACAATATCGATACGGCGACTTTGCTGTGCGTCCATTTTAAACAACTGAGTAATCAGACTTAGCTGATCTTCGGTAAAGTCTTTACTTTGCGCCGAAGAGACATCTTTAAACTCGGTCGGAGAGACGAGTAAGTAGTTATCGCTGATGTCCCAAGTGCCTGTCTCTGAAATGTTGATAATGCTTTCATTTTCAGTGTCGTTACCATAGAGACGCACTGTAGCTACACGAATATAAGTATTGTTTGGCAGATACTTAACGTTAGATACGACATTCGCTTTACGTAAAGGCCCCACTGAGTCATCGGGAATCTTTGCCGCGATAACAGTAACCATTTTTGACTGCCACTCATTTGAAGTTAGCACTTGCTCTACTTTGAGGTCACTTCCCCAGTAAAGCCAACCACTAAATACCGCTGACAGAATAAGTAGGCCTGCTGCAATTTTCTGATTCATCTTGGTGGTTCCTATTGGCAAACTTTACTGAGATCTTGTTGCTCAGCGAAGATACGTAATGTCACGTTCTCACCTGAGTTATCCAGAGAATGAATGTAGTTGAGAACCAACTGATTATTCTGACCACCTGTGGCAATGACTTCGACTGGCGCAAGCTCGTTAGTATGTGTTTCATTGTACTTTTTCACACACTGCTCAATTGACGGGTACCAACGACTTAAATCAGGATGATTAAGTGGCGTTTTAACTGGAGTATTGTCATAAACAGCAAGTTGACGGAATTTTGATTCACTTGGGTTAGTAAATAAAATAACGCACAGTGGCAATAGCAGAGCGAGTGCGACCAACACCTTGGCGATTAAGCTTGAAGATTTCGTTACTTCAGGCGCTGGAATAGGTGCTTCTAATTGAGGTTCTGCAGAAATAAGCTCTGTATCAATTACAGGTTCAGAAGCTTGCTGAAGAGGTATTTCTACGTCTTCCATTGAAACCGCAGGTTGTTCAACTTCGTTAACACCACTCATCAATGGCGTTGTACGTTCTACCGAGCAGATTAGCTGGTAACCGCGTTTTGGCACCGTTTTAACGAACATTGGTGACTTGGTTGAGTCTTTGAGAAGCTTGCGTAGTGTAGAAATGGCTTGCGTTAGGCTTGAATCATCGACTTCGAAGCCTTGTTTACGCCATACGAAATCGTGTAAATCATTACGCGAGACGATTTCACTTGGTTTTTCACAAAGTAAAAGAAGAATCCGGCTTTCGTTGCTCCCTAAACGAATCAGTTCGTTTTCGCATTCCTTGTCTGTGAGGGAGTTTGTATTGGGATCAAAAGTAAATCTGTTCGCAAGATTAAACTTAGTACCTATATTACTCATTAATGATGGCCATTTAATTTAAGTTTCAGACAGTTATTCAAGTAAGGCGCTTTCTAAGACTAGTCCAAAATTACTCTAGTTTAGATTTTTTGATTTTTAGAGAGTGCAAGGATAGTAAAGATTGAGATAAAAAAACACTGTTTTTATGATTCTTGACCTTGAATTTACATTTGTCACCCTCATGTTAACTGACAGATTTGGGCCAAATTACTCTTTTTTTCATTAGGGTAGTGGCTTGATAACTATAGAACTTATGGAGTTATCATGAGCGAAACAGTAACACAAAACAAAGAAACTCGCGGTTTTCAGTCTGAGGTAAAACAACTACTTCATTTGATGATTCATTCTCTTTATTCAAACAAAGAGATTTTCCTTCGCGAGCTGATTTCTAATGCGTCTGACGCTTCTGACAAACTGCGCTTTCAAGCACTGTCAAATCCAGACTTGTACCAAGGTGACGCTGAACTTGGCGTGAAACTTTCTTTTAATGAAGAAGCGAATACCTTAACGATCTCAGATAACGGTATTGGTATGAGCCGTGAGGATGTCATCGAGCATCTAGGCACCATCGCGAAATCTGGCACCGCTGAGTTTTTCTCTAAGCTTTCAGAAGATCAATCGAAAGATTCTCAATTAATTGGTCAATTCGGTGTTGGCTTTTACTCTGCATTTATCGTTGCTGATGCTGTCACGGTTCGTACTCGCGCAGCTGGCCTAGCGAGTGACCAAGCGGTTCAATGGCACTCAGCGGGTGAAGGTGAGTACACCATCGAAAACATCACCAAAGAAACTCGCGGTACAGATATCGTTCTTCATATGCGAGAAGAAGGTAAAGAGTTCCTAAACGAATGGCGTCTGCGTGAAGTGATCAGTAAGTATTCTGATCACATTGGTATCCCTGTTGCGATTCAAACGTCAGTTCGTGATGATGAAGGTAAAGAAACTGGTGAGAAAAAATGGGAGCAGATCAACAAGGCTCAAGCACTTTGGACTCGCAATAAATCCGATATTTCTGAAGAAGAGTATCAAGAGTTCTACAAGCACGTTTCTCACGATTTTGCCGATCCTCTAACATGGAGCCACAACCGTGTTGAGGGTAAAAACGACTACACAAGTTTACTTTATATCCCTGCTAAAGCGCCTTGGGATATGATGAACCGTGACCACAAGTCTGGTCTGAAGTTGTATGTACAGCGTGTATTCATCATGGATGACGCCGAGCAGTTTATGCCATCGTACCTACGTTTCGTACGCGGCCTCATAGATTCCAACGATCTGCCACTCAACGTATCGCGTGAAATCCTACAAGACAACAAAGTGACTCAGTCTCTGCGCAATGCTTGTACTAAGCGTGTTCTAACTATGCTAGAGCGCATGGCTAAGAATGATGAAGAAAAGTATCAATCATTCTGGAAAGAGTTTGGCTTGGTCCTAAAAGAAGGCCCAGCAGAAGACTTCAGCAATAAAGAAAAAATTGCGGCCTTGTTGCGTTTTGCTTCGACGGAAGTGGACTCCTCTGAACAGACCGTTAGCCTTGCGTCATACATTGAGCGCATGAAAGAGGGCCAAGATAAGATCTACTACTTGACTGCGGATAGTTATGCTGCGGCTAAGAATAGCCCACACTTAGAACAGTTCCGTTCTAAAGGCATCGAAGTCATTCTCATGTTTGACCGTATTGATGAGTGGCTGATGAACTACCTCACCGAATTTGATGGTAAGCAGTTCCAGTCGATCACAAAGGCGGGTCTAGATCTTAGCAAGTTTGAAGATGAAGCTGAGAAAGAGAAACACAAAGAAACCGAGGAAGAGTTCAAGTCAGTTGTTGAACGTACTAAAGAGTACTTAGGCGATCGCGTTAAGGAGGTTCGTACCACCTTTAAGCTAGCAACAACGCCAGCCGTTGTAGTGACTGACGATTTTGAAATGGGTACGCAGATGGCCAAACTGCTGGAAGCCGCAGGTCAAGCCGCACCAGAAGTGAAGTACATCTTCGAAATTAACCCTGAACATACCTTGGTTAAGCGTATGGCTGATGAAGCAGACGAAGAAGCCTTTGGCCGTTGGGTTGAACTTCTACTTGGCCAAGCGATGTTAGCTGAACGTGGTTCAATGGAAGATCCATCTCAATTCTTAGGTGCAATTAATGCGCTTTTGACTAAGGGCTAATAGCTGAAAATTGGTAAAAAGCTCGCATCTTGCGGGCTTTTTAGCTTAATTGCTTTAATCGTGAATGAAGCGCGTTAAATAAGCGGCAAATGTGAGTGTTTAAGCATTCTTTAGTCGTAATTCGCGCTTTGGTTTTAAATTGTATGATAGAATGCATTCTTGAAACCAAACGAGCGGGCGTGTAATGTGCACGCCTGTTTTATTGTTAACTGTAATAACAGTTATACCGAAACTTACCGTGAGCTAAGGCTGTGTGATTTACGACACCATAGTGAGCTTCGGTATAAATCATCATTATCTTAAGAGGATTCAACATGCGCATCATTCTTCTAGGTGCTCCAGGTGCAGGTAAAGGCACACAAGCAAATTTCATCATGGAAAAATACGGTGTTCCGCAAATCTCTACTGGTGACATGCTACGTGCTGCTATCAAAGCAGGTACAGAGCTTGGTAAGCAAGCTAAAGCTGTTATTGACGCTGGTCAGCTAGTTTCTGATGAAATCATCCTTGGTCTAATCAAAGAGCGCATCGCTCAAGATGACTGCGAAAAAGGTTTCCTACTAGATGGCTTCCCACGCACTATCCCTCAGGCTGACGGTCTAAAAGAAATGGGCGTAGCGGTAGATTACGTTATCGAATTTGACGTTGCCGATGATGTTATCGTTGAGCGTATGGCAGGCCGTCGTGCTCACCTTGCTTCTGGTCGTACGTACCACGTTGTTTACAACCCGCCTAAAGTTGAAGGTAAAGATGACGTAACTGGTGAAGACCTTGTTGTTCGTGATGACGACAAAGAAGAGACAGTACGTGCTCGTCTAGGTGTCTACCATGATCAAACTGCGCCACTAATCGAGTACTACGGTAAAGAAGCAGAAGCGGGTAACACTAAATACCTTAAATTCGATGGTACTAAGCAAGTTGCTGAAGTAAGTGCTGATATCGAGAAAGCGCTAGCATAAATAGCTAACAGCGAATTTTGAAAATTTGTTATAGTTAAAGCGACCCAAGTTGGGTCGCTTTTTTTATGTTTATTCGTTGATCTATCAAGATCTTAACTACGTAAATATCCCTTTTAGGATTGATAGGAAGCTATGCAAAACAATAAGAGACAAGGCGTATTATTGGTCAACCTTGGTACCCCTGATGAAGCAACGGCCCCAGCAGTAAAGCAGTTTTTGGGTCAGTTCCTCCATGACAAACGAGTGGTCGATATGACTCGCTGGTTGTGGTGTCCAATTTTGCATGGTGTTATCTTGCCTGTTCGTGCACCTAAAGTAGCCAAGTTGTACCAGTCAGTTTGGATGGAGCAGGGCTCACCGTTAATGGTCTATTCGAAAAAACAAGCAGAGAAGCTAAAAGCTTTAATTGATATGCCTGTTGAACTTGGTATGACTTATGGTAACCCTAGCCTACAAACAGGTTTGGAGGCTCTACTTGAGCAAGGTGTTGAAGAGGTGATCGTCCTACCTCTATACCCTCAGTATTCAGGTACAACGACGGCGGCAGTCTCGGATGGATTGACCAAAGCATTTAAAAAGATGCCCGTTGTACCAAGTTATCGGTTCATTCGTGATTATCATGATCATCCTTTGTACATCAAAGCATTGGCAGAGAGCGTAAAACGTTCTTGGCAAGAAAACGGCAAAGGTGACTACCTGCTGTGTTCTTACCATGGAATTCCTAAGCGCTATGCGGATAACGGTGATATCTACCCACAGCATTGTGACGTCACCACCACGCTTCTTGCGCGTGAGTTAGGATTGGCACCCAATCAAATCGGTATGACTTACCAGTCTCGTTTTGGTCGTGAAGAGTGGTTACAGCCCTATACGGACAAGACCTTGGAAACACTGCCTAGTAAAGGTATTAAGAAGCTCGATATTCTTGCGCCTGCATTTTCTGTCGATTGTTTGGAAACACTGGAAGAACTGGCTGAGCAGTGTTGTGAGATTTTCACCGAGAATGGTGGTGAAACATTTACCTATATTCCTTGCCTCAATGACGATGATTTGCATATTGAGATGATGGCGCAGTTAGTGACTCAAGGTTAGTGCGTGCTAACTGACTCTGAAAGGGCTGCTAGTGGCAGCCTTTTTTGTGCATCCTGACAAAGCCCAGTTCTTATACTGGGCTTTGCCATTTATGCGCCATCTATAGGCGAACAAAACCGTTCTACTGCCTGCCAAAGAATGCTGTCTGGCATCTGGATATAGTCAATGTTTGAGAGCGCATTTTTCCATAAATCTAAGCAGGCGGCTGGCCTGTTTTCACTCGTATAGTGAGCCAAAACTTGCTTGGCTGGCACACTACTTGTTAGAGCCGCTGTTGCCTTTAGGTAGTTGCTCAAGTATTGATCAATGTTGCGTTTCTTACGGCTAATATTGGCTTGAAGCAATAAGATCAAAGCGTTGCTCGGTATTTCTGCTACATACTCTCTTTGCAGCATCTGTAGGCTTTTTTCAATGTCTCCAGCGCGATAAGTGAGTAATGCAAGTAGCATATGTAATTCTGGAGACGGCGTTGGCGTGGTTTGTTTTACTTTATTGATCCACTTTCTCAGCGCATCTGACGACTGGGCACTGAACAGCAATTCTCGAGTATAGAAACTGATTTCAGCTCCGCTCATCTGCTGATCTACCAGACGGTCAAAATCAATCTCAGTAAGTGGACTAAGACGGGTTTGTAGCTTGTGTTCGATCTGCATGATTGGCGTCGGCAGCTTGAAATACTCCGTTAAATCAGCATTGATTTTATTGACCGTCTCCAATAGGTTGCTGGTCTTCAACGTATATAGATTTCGCCATGCGACCCGTGCTGAAACCGAATGATTCAGGATGACTTCCAGTTTATCGCTGACATCTTTATCCTTTATCAGGTTAAATGTGAGTTTGTAATCGGAATCATTCAGGGCATCTGAACCAGGAAAATGATGATATTCGCTCAGACTCATTAAGTAGTAGCTTGGCGAGCGCATGTTCGCCAAATGGATGTAGGGAGAGTGGCTGTATGCATGGAGAAAAAGCACTTTGAGTTTAAGTGCATCGTGCTGAGTAGATGGCTGAGAAGAAGAGATCTGATCAAGCAACAGACGTACTTGAGGAACGTACAAAGCCTGACCTTTTGACTCGACTTTTACATCAAAGTAAGTATTCACTAGGGTTGCGAGGCCAACCACACAAGCGATAATAAGAGCGGTGCAGGCAGTTACCCTCTTTGACGGTTTGGAGTGTCTCTTGTTTTCCTCTTTCAGAGGCAAAAGAGTGTGTGACTTCTCTATTAATTGAACATGGCAATTTGGGATGTAATAACCACGTTTAGGGTAGGTCACAATGAGCTTGGTTGAATCGATGCCAGGGACATTTTCTCTGAACAAGTTACGCAATAGGCTTATGCGATTAGTGACGACATTTTTAGAAATATACTGATTGCCCCATACCTGATCGATGAAGTGTTCGATGGACGTTGGTTCACCAACGTTAGCTAACAAGACTTCTAATAGCGCCACATTGCGTGGTTCCAATGCAATTTCTTGCTGGTTATTTGTCAGCGTTTTATGAATAGGGTCATAGATTAGGTCGGCTATAGCGATGTGTTTACCGCTTTGTTTAGCCTGATCGAGTAGATTCATAGAGGTATTTGGGGAACAAAAAGACGCCGCGCATTCTACAAAAATATTCCTGTGACTTATAGATTCCTAGCTAACTTAGTGCCCCTGTATCAATAATGAGAAACTCGGTGCGCTAGGGGTAACGCACCGAGTTTTACAGCGATTAGAATTTGTAAGTCGCGTTGATGTAGCCTTGATTAGAAGAGCTGAACTTAGCCAGTGGTTCGTCGCTCACTTTATGCTCATTACCTGAGTAGTAGTTGAAACGGTAGCCTGCTTCCATGCCAAAATGGTCGGTGAACATATAGCCTAAGCCTGCGTTAAGACCGTAAGTTAGGCCTGAGTTTTTGCTAGTCGTCGTACCCGTGCCAAAACCAGAGATAGTCACACTTGTCTCTAGTTCACTTTGGTAAAAGCCCAGAGAGCCACCTGCTAGAACGTAAAAGCTATTGTCGATGCGGTAAACATAATCTGAACCCACACCGAATTGGTAGCCTTCTAAATTGAACTTCACTTGCTCATTTTCGATTGGATCGGTAATGGTTAGCTCGTTTTCGCCGTTGTATTGTAGGTAACCGTACACACGTACGTCGTCGTTTACGTAGCTGCCTGCTTTGATAGCGAATGAGCCTGCATTATCAAGTTTGTCGGCGACCATTTTATCTTCTGCGTCCGTGACAGATGTGTTGTATGAACCTGCTGCAAGCTCTACTGCTACGTATGGAGTGTTAGCGAAAGCTGGTAAAGAAACGATAGCAGCAGTAGCTACGACAATTAGGTGTTTACGCATAATTCTTCTCAATTCTATCTGGTAGTTAAGTGGTGAACTCTGCATCTTAGTTTGGGTGTGGTGATGCAGATGAGTCAGGATGAGCGCCATACTGTTGGGCGTCAGTTAACGGAAGAGGAAGTTATCTGAGGATGAGAAATAATGCGAAACACAAAACTACACGTAGTTAAATTTGATGTTAATTTAGATCTAAATTGATGATTTTATTGAAAGTAACTGGCGCTCAAACATGTGGAGAACACGTTTAAGCGCCGTTGATATAATCTCAACAGATTTGGTTATTTGTTGCCTTTATAGTGTCGGTACTCAAATACCTGACCTTTTTCGTTGAACGCGTAGACTGAATATTCGTCTTTTTCATTGCCGTATTCCATGCCTGGAGAACCCATTGGCATTCCCGGAACAGCAAGTCCTTTCGCATTGCGTGGTGGGTTTTCAAGGAAAGCTTGAATGTCTTCCGCTGGAATATGGCCTTCGAATACGTAGCCATTAATTTCTGCTGTATGACAAGAAGTAAGTTCAGGTGTAATCCCCAACTTTTGCTTAATAGGATTCATGTTTTCGTGCAGCTTCTCTTCAACCGTAAAGCCTGCATCTTGCATATGTTTCGTCCACTCAGTACAACAGCCGCAGTATGGAGATTTATGGTTGAGAACATCGGTAGCTAATGCGTGACCAGAAATCAGAGTCAGTGTTGCTAGGGCAAAAAATTTACGTTTCATAATAACCTCTACGAGCTTTTAAACAGTCTTAAACGATTAGCGTTGCTTACTACGGTAATCGAGGAAAGTGCCATTGCTGCACCTGCAACGACAGGGCTAAGCAAAAAGCCAAAGCCGGGATAAAGAACACCCGCGGCAATAGGGATACCTAGCGAGTTATAGACGAAGGCCCCGAATAAATTTTGCTTCATATTACGAACTGTCGCTTTAGAGAGCTCAATCGCTCGAACAACAGACAGTGGTGACGAGTTAAGCAGTGTCATCTGTGCACTCTCGATGGCGACATCGCTGCCTCCCCCCATCGCGATGCCAATATCAGCAAGGGCTAGAGCTGGCGCATCGTTAACGCCATCGCCTATCATGGCAACGCAGTGGCCTTGACTTTGTAAATCAGCAATATGGCCTGCTTTCTCATCTGGCAATACTTGCGAGATTACTTGCTCAATTCCCAGCTCTTGTGCAATGGCATGTGCGACACTCGAATTATCACCAGTGAGCATGATTGGCGTGATATTGATGGCTTTTAGTGCTTCTACAGCTTGTTTCGCATCGGACTTTATCGGATCTGCGATGGCGATAACGCCAATCACAACTGAGTTCTCAGCGACGATGATCGGTGTCCAAGCGTTGTCTAGATATTGCTGTAGTTCTATATCAACCTCATCTAAACGCCATGCTTGCTCACGCGCATAAGCCAGTGAGGTTACGGCAATAGATTGTTGTTCTACTTTTGCAAACACTCCCTGACCGCGGCGGTTTTCAAATTCTGATACCTCGAACAGTGATAGAGACTGTTGATTCGCTTGTTGAACAATCGCTTTAGCAAGTGGATGTTCAGATTGTTGTTCTATAGAAGCGGTCAGCGTTAGCAGCTGGTCACTATTACCATTGACTGCGTAGATGCTTTGAACATTTGGCTTGCCTTGAGTCAAGGTACCTGTTTTGTCAAAGACCACCGTATCGATTTTGCCTGCTGACTGCAAAACGTCAGCATCTTTAATCAAGATGCCCAACTCGGCCGCTTTACCAATACCGACTGTTACAGAGAGCGGGGTCGCCAGCCCTAATGCGCATGGACATGCAATGATAAGAACAGTGGTAGTGACAATTAGCATGTAGCTGGCTTTAGGTTCTGGACCAACCATAAACCAGACCAATGCAGATAGGAGAGCGATTGCCACTACAACTGGAACGAAAATCGAAGAAATTTGGTCAGCGAGTTTAGCGATAGCTGGTTTGCTGCTTTGAGCTTCCCGTACCATAGTGATGATGCGTGACAACATAGTGTCGCTACCCACACTTGAAGCGCGAATGATTAAACTACCGTCCTGATTAATGGTTCCAGCGGATACAGAATCCCCAACTTGCTTATTCACTGGTATTGGCTCGCCGGTCAACATTGACTCGTCTAGATAAGATTCACCAGACTCAACGATGCCATCAACAGGTATTTTTTCACCGGGTTTGACTCGAAGCTTCATACCAAGAGATATCTGTTCAATGCTGATCTCTTTATCACCTTGCTCTGAGACGAGCGTGGCAATTTGAGGCTGAAGATTGATCAATGCTTGCAGAGAGCGTGTTGTATTAGCCTTTGCTTTGGCCTCGATATAATGACCCAGCGAGATTAAACCAATGATCATTGCGCTTGCTTCGAAGTAGACGTGTCGAGATGCGGCAGGAAACCAGTTAGGGAAAGTGACCACTAACATTGAGAATAACCAAGCGGCACCTGTCCCTAGCGCGACTAAGGTATCCATTGTTGCTCGTTTGTGAGTGAGCGCTTGCCATGCGTTAGTGAAAAATGTTCTTCCTGCTGTCGCAAGTAGCCATAAACAGATAACACCAATGATGCCCCAAGCGAATTGGTCTGCGCTATTGCGAATCATCATATTACCGCCTGCGATTCCCCACAGCATGAGTGGCGCACCGATCACCAAGCCTAACCAAGCACTTTTCTTATGGTGGGCCTGTATTGCTTGCTGCAACTCGAGTTGTTTTTTCTGCTGGTTTTGAGGATCGTCAATCAGTTGGGCTTGATAACCAGATTGAGAGACAGCGCGTAATAGCTGAGCCTCGATCTCCTCGATGGGCTGGTTGGAAAAAATAAGTGCGCTTTGTTCAGCAAGATTGACCTGAGCTTTTTCTACGCCTTTTACTGAGATTAAGGCTTTCTCGACTGAAGAGACGCAACTGGCGCAAGTCATACCCGATATTAGAAGGTGCGCCGAGTGTTTAATTGGCAATGGTTGCTCTTGCTCTATAGAGGCGGCAATTTCTTCGTCAGTGGGTAAAACTTCCACTTGCGGGGCGAATGGACTTGCTTGATACCCCAATGACTCAATCAATTGGATGACTTCTTGTTGTGAGTGAAGCGATACAAGCTCTAGCTCTGTTTTTGATACACGGAAGGAGCCATTGAGTGGAGACTGTTCAAGTGCTTGCTCCAATTTAGCAACACATTTACCGCAATTGAGCCCAGTTAAGAACAAATGATGTTTGTGCCCAGCCTGATAGCCTAGCTTCTCAATTGAATCTGCAAGTTCGGCAAAAGAACTGCCGGTCTCTAAAGAGATGTGAGTGGGAGACAATTGATCAATGCTGACTTGGTGTTCTGCCGTAATTGCTCGTTCCACTTTTCTTGCACAGCCCATACAGTTTAAGCCAGAGAGTGGGATATCAAACTTAGCCATAACATCACCTTAATTATTCAACTGTTGCTAAGCGTAAACCTTACCGCAAGGGTAAGGTCAAGTATTTAAATAAAACGTCAAAATCACCGATTGCAGTGAATTTGTGGGCAGGAAGCATGCGAGACAATTCAAACTTTTTATTTGGGAAATATAAAGTTCCGTAAATAGATAAAAAATCACAGTGATCTAGTCGACAGATTTGGCGAACACGCGGTCAATGTACCCAACGCATAAGCAGTATTGACGTTTATGTTTATTGAGGTTGTTTTTTAAGTTGTTGAATTTAAATGATTTGCATAATTTTATAATTTTCTGATTTGAAGCTGGTCAGATTATCTTTTCATTCTTTTTTCGTCGCAAAAAAAGTTTGCCACCATGACCCCGTCCATAAATAGTTCCCTTCAAAACAAGCAGTTAGTTTTGTGTGAAGGGAACAAGGAAAAATTCAAATAAATAGGGGTTAATCTTATGTCTCACTTTAAAAAGACTCTTCTTGGCGCAGCAATCGCCGCAACTACCATGGCCGCTGGTACTGCTAACGCGTATATGCTGGGCGATCCGAATGATGCAAACGTGGAAGTCTACGGCGTCGTCTCTATCTCTGCCGTCGACTACGGCGCATCGAAAGCGACAGGTCCAGATGATGGTTGGGCGCTTGAAAATGAAACTCGCATTGGTTTCCGCGCAGCTAAAGCAATGACAGATAACGTAACTGCGTTTGCTCAAGTTGAGTCAGGCTGGGTATTGGACTACGGTGCCGATTTAGGTAACCGCGATACTTTCGTCGGTCTGCGCGGCGATGATTGGGGTCAAGTTCGTTTTGGTCGTATGTTGACGCCGTTATATGAACTTGTTGACTGGCCATACTCAGCCTCTAACCTAGGTCGTACTTTTGACCGCGCATGGCGCAGTGGCGAACGTTACCACTTTGACCGTAAGAGCCAAATGGCACGCTACGATTCACCAATGTTTGGTGAGATGGTTAAGTTCAGTCTAGCGGGTGGTAATGGTAGTGAAAACCACGAAGATTCTAACTTCTTCGGTGGTTCTATCACAGTGGCGCCAGTTGATATGCTAACGTTACATGCAGCGTTTGAAACAGCTAAAGGTACTGTATTTGAAAGCGCTACCGAAAACGTGTTTGATACAAACAATGCAACACCAGGTAACCCTCTAGATATTAAAGAACTAGGGAAAGCGGCTTCTGTCGGTGATACGGATTCATACTTCGTAGGCTTCGAACTTCGCCCAATGGACAACTTTAATATCCTTGGTGCATACAAAACGGGTTCGTACGACTCAACTAACGGTGGCGGTGACTACGGTTACACCAAACGTGAAATTGACGCTTACTCGATTCAAGCGAACTACTTCTTTGGTAACGCAAACATTCGTGTTGGTTACGCAGACCAAAGTGGTAAGCAAGATGGCGTAGACAACAAAGATATGGATTCAACCTCTATCAGTGGTGAATTGGGTTACTCATTTAGTTCTGTATACACCTTTGTTCGTTTAACTCAACAAGATGACTCTTCGTTCGATGATGACCTAATGGTTCGTATCGGTACTGAGTGGACATTCTAATAAATACATTATGACCAGGCGGACAGTTTGTCCGCCTTTTTCCGTTTGTAACCGTGAGGAAGAGAGAATGAAAAAAATCATCGCTGCGGCCATTGTGCTTTTTATGAGTAGCTTGGCTTATGCTCAAGTGACGATTCACACCGATAGCCGAATAGAGATTCTAGCAGTAAATCAACAGCTCAATCAGATACCAAAAAAGGCTAAGGGGGATCTGAAAATTGCTAATGGCCATAATCAGATATTGCTACGAGTCACGGCAATGGTTGATGGCAATGGTGGCAAGAAGAAGTTCAACTCTCATCCAATGGTGGTCACATTTGACGCACAGAACGAAACTCTATTGTTTGAAACGCCTTTCGCGATCCGAGATCAGCGTGGGGTAAATAAGTTCGAAAAGAGCCCAACAGTTAAAGTGACGAGTAAGGGACAACCAGTGCAGATCGTGATGGATCAGATTGTGAACCAGTCTTTTGCGTTGATTCACGATTACGACGCAATGTTGAACGACTACAACTTGGCTGGTGGTATTGCGGCGATATCTGTTACACCTTCTGAGCCAAACATTAAGGCGAGTTCCGCGCCAGTGGCGTCTGCCAACGTGGATCAAAAAGTGCAATCGAAAGTGATCCAGCGTGATTTTCTCTCAATGACGCCATCAGAGCGCCAAGAGTTTATCTCTTGGGCGGTAAAACATATTAACGATTGATTGTAGATTTGCATATCGGTGCTAAAATAACGCGCAATTTTAGCACCATCGCACATATTGAAGGCGTGGTGCAGTCATTCAGACAATCAAGGTATTTTACATGACGGTTAAAACTCGTTTTGCTCCTAGCCCAACAGGCTACCTACACGTTGGTGGTGCGCGTACTGCACTTTACTCTTGGCTATACGCTAAAAACCAAGGTGGTGAATTCGTACTGCGTATTGAAGATACGGATCTTGAGCGTAACTCGCAAGAAGCAGTAGACGCGATTCTAGAAGGTATGAAATGGCTAGGTCTTGAGTGGAATGAAGGACCTTACTTCCAAACTCAGCGTTTTGATCGTTACAACGAGATGGTTGATAAACTGCTGGCTGAAGACAAAGCATACAAGTGTTACGCATCTAAAGAGCTGCTAGATGAAATTCGTGCAGAACAAGAAGCGAACAAAGAAATGCCTCGTTACGATGCTGAACACCCTAAGATTAAAGCGGCAAACGATGCGGCTAAAGATGGCGATCCATGCGTTATCCGTTTCCGTAATCCTAAGGAAGGCAGCGTGGTATTTGATGACCAAATTCGTGGTCGTATCGAAATTCGCAACAGCCAGATGGATGATCTAATTATCCGTCGTACTGACGGCTCACCAACATACAACTTCTGTGTTGTGGTTGATGACTGGGATATGGGTATTACTCATGTTGTTCGTGGTGAAGACCATATCAACAATACGCCTCGTCAAATCAATATCTATGAAGCATTAGGCGCACCAGTACCTACTTTTGCTCACTGTGCAATGATTCTTGGCGATGACGGTGCGAAACTGTCTAAGCGTCATGGCGCTGTTTCTGTAATGCAATACCGTGACATGGGTTACCTACCAGCAGCACTGAACAACTACCTCGTTCGCTTAGGCTGGTCTCACGGTGACCAAGAGATCTTCTCTGAAGAGGAAATGATTAACCTGTTCAGTCTAAATGCAGTATCTAAGTCTGCATCAGCGTTCAACACAGACAAACTACAATGGTTGAACAACCACTACATTAAGACTTCAGAACCTGAGTACGTTGCAGAGCACCTACAATGGCATCTTGATGAGCAGAAATTAGATGTGACTAATGGTCCTGCTATTACTGAAGTAATCAAGCTTGTTGGTGAACGTTGCAATACGCTTGTTGAGCTAGCAGAACAGATTCGCTACTTCTATGAAGACTTCTCTGAATTTGAAGCGGGTGCAGCGAAAAAGCATCTACGTGGTGTCGCGAAAGAGCCACTAGAGCTAGCATTAGCAAAAGCAGAAGCGCTAACAGAGTGGACGACGGAAAGCATTAAAGATGGTGTTATCGCCGCTGTTTGTGAAGAGCTTGAGATTGGTATGGGTAAAATTGGCATGCCACTGCGTGTAGCAGTGACGGGTGGCGGTCAATCTCCATCGGTAGATGAAGTTATGGCTCTGATCGGTAAAGAGCGTTGTGTTGCTCGTATCAAAATGGCATTGGCATACATCGCAGAGCGCGAAGCCAACGCATAATGGTTATTACCCGTTCGAAAACCGCAGCGCTACGCTGCGGTTTTTTTTTCTCTAATAAAGACCAGAGCGAGAGATGTGAGAGAGTGCTTACAATATATTTTCTCGTTATTGAGAATTTGTTTTTTGTTCCCTAGTTGACTGAATTTTATTGGAAAAATTCATACATACGCCAATCCCTTATCCTAACTAGCTTTACGTGAATTCGTGTTTTTTTTCTGATTTTTCCCTAACAGTTCGTTGACAAAATCCTACTTTGAATCTTGGGAAATGCGTATATAGTTCGCTGCGTTCGCTTACGGATTTAGATGTTTATGCCGTAGGTATTGATTTAGCCAAAATAAAATTATGAGTCGTGTTCTGTTTCCATTTGGGCTTTGCTAAGGGTAAATGGAAATGTGCACTAAGGCTAAACAACTTTCAGATTTGAGGAATCAAAAACCATGAAAAAATTAGCAGCGGTAATTTCAGCATCACTTCTTCTTGCATCAGCGCCTTCAATGGCAGAGCTTTATGTCGGTGGTAAAGTAGGTAAATCTTGGTTGGATGATGCATGCACAACAGCGACAGCAAACTGTGATGATGAAGCTTCAACAGCGGGTGCATTCATCGGTTACGAAATGTGGGACTTTCTATCAATCGAAGGTGGTTACGACTACCTAGGTAAGTTTACAACTGATGGTCTTAATGACGATAAAGTTGAAGCATTTACACTTGCTCCAAAGTTAAACCTACCGATTACTGACGATATCTCACTTTACGGTAAATTTGGTGGCGCATACGTCAAATATGGCAACAAAGAAGATGCTTCATACATGGGTGCAGCGGGTGTTGAATTTGACTCACATGAGAATGTGACTGTGCGAGTTGAATACCAAACCATTACTGATGCAAACAATGAGCAGGTTCGCGCAATGGGTAATAGTGCGACGCTAGGCGTAGTTTACAAGTTTGGTAGCAATGAAGAAGCTGCACCAGTTGTAGTAGTAGAAGAAGAGATGGTTGAAGAAGTCGTTGAAGAGACTCCAGCAGAGCCTGTTGTTGAGACTAAGACATTTGAGACACAGCTACTAGGCACTGGTAGTTTTGAACTAAATAGTACACAGCTAAACCAACAAAGCGCTTCTCAACTGGATGAGCTGGTAGAGTTCCTTAATACTTACCCACAAGCGAAAGTAGAAGTGATTGGTTACACTGATTCATCGGGTGCGGCTGAGTACAACCAAGTGGTATCAGAGAAGCGTGCAGAGTCTGTAGCGTCTACTCTTGAGCAAAAAGGTATTGATGCGTCTCGCATTACTGTTCGTGGTGAAGGTGAGAATAACCCAATTGCATCAAATGACACCCGTGAAGGTCGCCAGCAAAACCGCCGTGTTGAAGTGATCGTACCTAGCTTTGAGTACCAAGTTCAGCAGTAATAATTAAAATAACAACGTTAGTAATTAAGCCCCAACCCTATGGTTGGGGCTTTGTCTTATATATGAGAAAGAAAAAGCACCTATAATTCCGTCGTTATATTGTTTGCATATCGATTATTATTGGATGTGCGGTATTACTAGTGTGCTTATCAATAGGTTTCCGGTTTAGAGAAATAAGTAAGCATGTGATTGATGAGGGAGTTCTCATGAAAAAGTTTGCAGTGGTTATGTCGGGGGCATTGTTACTAGCGTCAGCAAGTGCAAATGCAGAGTTTTATCTAGGGGGTAAAGTTGGAAAGTCATGGCTGGATGATGCGTGTACTGCGCTAACAAGTGACTGTGATGACGATTCAATGACAGCCGGTGTAATAGCAGGTTATGAATTTTTCGACTTTCTATCACTAGAAGCAGGTTATGACTACCTTGGTGAGTTTACTGCCGATGGCTTAGCTGATGAAAAGGTTAAGGCTTTTACTTTTGCTCCAAAACTGAACTTACCACTGACTGAGGATGTGTCTCTGTATGGTAAATTTGGTGGTGCTCGCGTCGAGTACGGTAATAAAGATGATAATTCGTACCTAGGAGCCGTTGGTGTAGAAATTCAGTCAGATAATAATTTTGCAGTACGTATTGAGTACCAGCGTCTGACGGATGTGAACAATGATTTGGTTAAAGCCGCAGTGAACAGTGCGACACTTGGTCTTGTTTACAAGTTTGGTGCCAATGAGTCACAACCTGAAGAAGTGGTTGTTATCGAAGAGAAAGTCGTGGAAGAAACAGTGACGGAAGAGGTTGTTGCCACGCCAGTAGTTAAGACTTTCGAAACAAAACTGGTCGATTCAGGCAGTTTTGAGCTAAATAGCACCAAACTAAAACCAGAAAGCCAATCAACTCTTGATGAACTGGTGGCGTTTATGAACGAGTACCCGCAGTCAAATGTTGAGGTGACAGGCTACACCGATTCGACTGGCGCAGCTGCTTACAACCAAACTTTGTCTGAAAAACGAGCTCAATCTGTCGCGGATGTTTTGATCAATGAAGGGATTGAAAGTCGTCGTATCACAGTACGTGGGGAAGGGGAAAATAACCCAATCGCTTCGAACGAAACTCGCGAAGGTCGAGAACAAAATCGTCGCGTAGAGATCGTTGTACCGGCTTTTGAATACCAACAGTAATCAGTACCGAGTTATTAAGACTGTATAAGTCGTTTGATTAAAAGAGTGACTCAGTAAAAGAAAGGCCTTGTTGTATAACAAGGCCTTTTACTTTTTGAAAATTACTTAAGATCGATGCTATTCAATCGTCCCATAAACTCGAGAATTTCGAGGTTCTCTTTGTTTGCTTCTAACAGCGCTTTTTTCGTCTTAGTGTAGGCAGCTAAACGGCCATGTTTCTTTATTGAGCAAACGACACTTTTGTAAATTAGTTTGCCGTGCTCATCGTAGTTACGCCACGCCGCAATATAGCACTCATCTTTTGCCGCTGGATTTTCTTTTGTTGGCCGGGGTTTGAAAATTATCTTGGGTTCCAGAGAGTGAGGTAATCGCGTCATCAGGTAAGGATCTTTCAGTAACTTACGCCAAAACTTTCCCCACATTTCACTGCCCAGCTCATTGCGAAGCTTAATGGCCTTTTTCAGTCCTTTCTTTTCACCTATACGAATGTAGCCCACAGAGCGGTGAAGAACTTTGTCGTCCGGAGTGTGGATATGGATTTTATAGGCTGTTTTAGCTTTTGAGATGAAGCGGTGACCAGTGTTCGTCTCTAAGTTACTCTTTTTCATTCTTTCGCTATCGATAACTTTATTAATAACTATTTTAGATGATTGTATTCAAATGTTGAAGGTTTGTTTGTAAGGCTGTTCGGGTTTCTTATGCTGAAAACAAGGCTGAAATATGAGTGTAGTTTGAATCGTTTCAGCTTGAGTAAGGGAAGTGTGTGAAACTTGTCAATTGAATCGACATTGAGACAAGGGCAATCTGCACAACGGTGGAATGGAGTAAATGAGCTCCTAGAGATAAAGTGGTTTGAAAGTGCTAGACCTAACAAAGGTATAAGTAATCAATCGCTTGGCAAATAAACGCTGCCACCGGGTTCTACTCTCGTCACAAAATAACAATAGATATCACGTTATTGGCGATTCTATTGATCGTCGAACTAAGTTCCGTAGCCAAAAATGATAGATTAACCTCTCATACCCTGAGGAACTAAGCTCCGATATGACCAAAGATCTCAACCTGCTACGTCTACTGTTGGTACTTAGCGAAGAGCAGCAAACTATCACCGCAGCCAAACGCTTACACGTAAGTCAGCCTTCCATTAGTGTGATGCTCAAGAAATTGCGAGAACAGTTCAATGACCCGCTATTTATTCGCAATAAAAATAGGCTCGAACCTACGCCTAGATGTCTCGATATCTTAGGAGCGCTGCCGTCACTATTGGATCAGATGGATGCACTGTATGTTGATGGTAGTACGTGGGATATCAAGACATTGACTGGTGAGTACACCTTTATTTTTTCACCTCAACTGATGACGACTCTTGGCGTGCCAATCATTGAAAGACTGACCTCCTTGGCACCCAATGTAACAGTGGATTGTTACCCGTGGGGCTTTGACGCATTGCGAGATATTGAACTGAAAACCAACTGTTGGGGTTTCTCTTACTTGCCGATGGAAAGCAACAAAAACATCATGCAAAGAGATATTGGTGTCGATGAGTTTATGGTAATCGTGAGACCTGATCACCCTATACAAGGCGAGTCTTTAAATGATTTGCTGAGGTCCCCACTTTGTATCAACTTAATTCATGGTGAAACTGAGTCTTCTCGAAGTGAAAAAATGATCAAAAAGCTGGGGTTGATGAAACACATTAATGTGCGCACTAGCGATCTCAGCATGATGATGTCATTGGTCGAGACAACGGATTACGTCGGTATCGTTTCCAAATACAACATGGAAAGATTAAAAGGTCGATTCCGATTTATTTCATTACCGCCAGAGCTTACCGATGAAGCACGTTATCGTGAAGTGGCTCAGTTTACCCACCAAAGAAATCGCGCCAACCCATTAACCAAATGGCTTTTCGACCAGTGCAAAGACATTTTTGATGATTATTAAAATTTTTAATAATTGATATAAAAACGCTTCGATTCTTTGGCACGCCAAAGGGCTTTATCCTTGTCTGCATATCTTAACAATGTACGAAGGGTTAGCCATGAAAAAATCGTTACTCGCACTATCGTTATTATCTTCTATCTGTTTGCCTACGCAGGCAGAAACCCGCATCTCACCTGAAGAAGAACTCGCCTATAACTTAGGCCTGCAAGCCTTTATATATGGTGCAGGCCCGTTGACTGTGGCAGCAGTGAGAGAAACTTCGACCTCCGTTTCTGAGCCTATGGACAATGCAATGGCTCCACTCAATGAGATGGGTAAAACCCGCCAGTTGTCTGGTCCGCAAGATCGCATTGTCCCTACCGTCAACAACGACACTATGTACTCACAAGCTCATTATGACTTGGATGTAGCGGGTCCAATGGTGATTGAAATCCCACCTACAGGAAACCGCTACTACATTGTTCAACTGTTAGATGCATACTCAGACTCTATCACCGACCTTTATGAAGGCAATACTGGCAGTGAAGGCAGCAAAGTTCTATTGGTGAAGGCAGATTGGCAGGGTGAGATTCCACCAGAGATTGATCACGTTGTACGATCTCGAACGCCAATGGTCTGGTTGATTCATCGAACTGGCGTATTCGGTCCTACGGATCAAGAAGCTGCACTCGACGTTCACGACCGTTTCATCAGTTATCCAATCGACGAACTAGGAAAAGCTCATGGGCCGATGAAACTCACTAAGGCCAAAGGTCGAATTCCTCCCATGACCACACCTGAAGGCTTGGCTTGGTATGCAATGATTGACCGAGAGTTGCGTAAAAATCCATTGCCAGAAGCGCAATCCATGGTGGAGCAGTTTAAGTATATCGGTATCGGTGGTGAAGCCCCCTTTGATGCCGATGCTCTATCAGAAGACCAAAAACGCGGTTTGATTAGAGCTCTTGAGTCCGCTAAATCCATTATTCACTATGCAGGTCGCAGTGTTGGGACGACAAATAACGGCTGGTCAATGATGTTTGAGGGGGGACTTTACGGCAACGATTACCTCAGTCGTGCAAGCATTAACTTACGTGCCGCGGGTCTCAACGTTCCTGAGCGTGCTCTTTACCCGAATCGCTATACCGATAGCGACGGTGTGCAATTAAGTGGCGAGAACAAGTACAAGATGACGATGCCTGCCGATGCTCCAGCCAACGCTTTTTGGTCTCTAACCATGTATGACGCTGAAAACTTGTTTATGGTCGACAATGAGATTGATCGTTACTCGATCTCAACGAATCGTAAAGAAGAACTGAAGTATGCGGCAAATGGAACTTTGCCAATTTGCATCCAATTCGAGAAACCTTCAGACGACACGTGTAACTGGCTTCCTGCACCAAAAGATGACTTTTATTTACACATTCGTCTGTATGAACCAACGCAAGCGGTACTCGATAACGAATACGCCATGCCGCAAGTCTATAAATTGTAATCAGTCATTGCTAGCACGCGCCTCCTACTAAATGGAGGCGTTTTTCTTAGTTTCTATAATACCGGAGTGCAAATGTCACTTATCCAACCCAAATTGAGCGCTTTGACCTTAGCGATATTCAGTTGTCACAGCTATGCTGCTGCGACTTTAGTTTCAGAAATGAGTCAGTTGAATGTAGGCACCGCAGGCGCGGGTTCAGCTGTATTGGCGGAAGACGCGTCAGTGGCCTATTCAAACCCTGCTGCGATGGCGTATTTGGATCAAACGCATATTGCGGTCAATATGGCAACTATGGCGCTTAGTATTGAATATCAAGATGAGCGGGATTCTCGTCTGAGCAGTGCCAATGCCGGCGGGGTTCAGCCTTATGGTTCACTTTATGCTGTATCTCCAATTAATGACCATTACCATGTTGGAGTGTCGCTAGTTGCCACTGGCGGTAGTGGTTTGGACTACGGCACTGATTATGCGGGAAAGCTCGGATTGAATGACCTTCAACTTAGCGTTATGCAGTTTAACCCCTCCTTGAGCTATAAATTGAATGAGCGGTTAACCCTTGGAGCGGGTTTTCAAATTGATCGAGCAACATTTGAGCAGCGATTCCTCTCTGAACGAGCCACTTTAGAGTCAACATCTTACGCCTTCGGGTACAATTTCGGTGCGACTTATTTGCATTCAGAGCATCATAGATTTGGCGTAACTTACCGCTCAAAGATGGAACACGATCTAGAGGGGGAGCTTACCCTGTTTAACCAACAACTGGACACTCGCGTGGATTTGGTTAATGCGGCAAAGTTAGAAGTCTCAGGGTATCATCAACTTAACCGCCCCATAGCATTCGTTTGGAGTATTGGTAAAGAGTTTTGGAGTGCGAATGATGTGACGGCCATTTACGTCAAGGATATGGATGTCACTAAGAAACGAGGTTTTGACGACGTGTGGTTTGCCTCGATTGGAAGCAAAATAGCGGTCAATGATAAATTCACTATGGATGTGGGATTTGGGTATGTTGAGTCTCCGTTGGATCAAGCCTCTCTTCAATCACCAGATTTGCCGGTCGACAAGCAAATTAAATACAGCCTTGGCGGTCGCTATCAATGGAACAGGTCAACGAACTTGAGCCTCTACTATAGCTACGCAGATTATGGTTCCCCAGAGATTCAAAACGGGGCAATGCAAGGTCGTTACGATAACAGCAATCACTTTTTAGGCATCACCCTCGATTATAAATACTAAGTGCTTCTCTTCACTTTCTTAACGATGGCCACTGCATAATGCAGTGGCTTTTGAGTGAGCACAAAAAAAGGTCCATAGTGGACCTTTTCTTTAGGCAATAACGTTTAGAGCGCTGACAAAAATGACTTCGCAGACGTCAAACGTAATGTTGCCCCACCAATGATGTCGATGAAACCAAGCAAGGGATGTGGTTTTTTCGCACTGATCCAAGCGGAGCCCGTGGCACCAATCGGAACCATAGCCATGGTATCGGTATCCATTTCCAAGATAACGGTTCGTCCTACCGGAGCCGCCCCTCGCTGTATGTGGTTAGAGACGGCTTGCTCTCTTGGGAGAAGATTCCCTTGTGCTTCACCTGTTGCTTTGACCACGCTGTGTACGCGACTACGAAAGATCTGTCCTGGAAACGCGTCGACATAAAACTCACTAAATTGACCCGATTCGATATTGCCAAATGCTTGGTCAGGAATCCTCATCTCAACAAATTTTTTGTTGGTATCCCATAGATGTAAAGAGCCAACTCGAGTGCCGTTCGCGACATATATATGAGTCACCATACCATCAAAAGGAGCTTGTACCGTTAAACGGGAGAGGTCAAACTCAAGACTGCCGCGTTTCGCTACTAATCCATCGTACTTTGCTTGAAGTACTTTCATTTCCGCATTGAGGACCTCAACCATATCTTGTGCATTTTCTAAATCCTTAATGCTGACATGATTTCCCATAGACTGGTTTCTATTTAAATCCCGTTTGGCCTGTGACAGTTGGACCTGCTTTGCTTCAATGGTACGAGTGATTTCGTTGAGTCCCGATTCTACTTCGATAATAGCAGCAGATATTTTGTCGTCTTTGAGGCTATAAAGCACTTCCCCTTTTTTCACTTCTTGGTTGTGTTGGACATAAATTTTGTCCATATGCTGACCAAAAGCAGGAGATAAAACCGCATGAGGAGCCTTAACAGTGGTCGAGTTTGTTAAGTCTACGGGGGAGTAAAATCTATGGCCCAAAAATAGTGCTAACGCGAGCAATATGCCAATTGTAGTGGTGATAAAGTAGTTTCTAGGTGTTGGCTTCAACACTTTGAATTTGAACAGTAACCATACAACAAGAAGATAGGGCAACATTATTTCTTTCATCAGCGGGTACCTCTTATCCAGTTTTGAACCTTGTCCCAATCAGTCACGATGGCGATGACGGCAAGGATCCAGAGCGGTTTGTACACTAATCCGAGTAAACAGAGCCAAAAGACTAGCTTTGCTTGGGCTAAGCCGCGTTCTTTAGCTAAGTGCTTGGGAATAGAATGAACATGCCACAGTTTCGCTAGAACCCAGACGGCGATTCCAACGGTAACAATAATGACAAACCACATAAAAATGACGGACTCTAGGAGTGGGTAGACACTTGGATACGCCTGATACTCGAGGGCAGTTGGATGTATTTTCATGGTCAAGACCTCTAAATTGGTGCGTCCTTGCACGTATGCTTAGGTTGTGTCTGCTCAATGATTAGAGCTGATAGTTGAACTCAATACGGTGGTCACCATCTGAGAAACGGGTGTTTTCAGTCCAATTGGCAAAGTACCGCACGTTGAAACGAGGAATGATCTGGTAAGAAATCGCAAACTCATGAGTTAGGACACTATCGTTTGCTTCTAAACCGTAATGTTTATAAGTGTCGGAACCAGATAATGTCGCCATATACATTGGGTTATAGTTGAGCCAAACATGGTCGGTCAGCTCCAATTTGGTGTACGTTCCGACGAGAGCAAAGGTGCCCGGCACTGAATAGCCACTGACGGCATGACCGTCATCACCGATCACATTATTACCAAATGCAACCCCAGCCCCAGCGAGAGGAAATAACTGAAGCGGTCCTAATTTAGGTAACGCCTGAATGAAACTGTAAGAGGCGGAGCCAAACTCCTTATTGAGGTCGTAATTCAAGTCTATCTGAGCACCGCGACCATTTTTCAAGTTGGCATTAAAGTTTCGAATGCGAAATGAGTCGACACTATCATTTGTCAGTTGAGGGTCATCATGCCAACCTAAGGTATCACCGGCGATGCCTTTCA
This sequence comes from Vibrio sp. TRT 1302, assembly GCF_050113875.1. Classification (NCBI taxonomy): domain Bacteria; kingdom Pseudomonadati; phylum Pseudomonadota; class Gammaproteobacteria; order Vibrionales; family Vibrionaceae; genus Vibrio; species Vibrio sp. TRT 1302. The sequence continues at coordinate 73,334 of NZ_JBNJOF010000014.1, forward strand.
CTTCCAAGACATTCATACCCGCCACATTCTCTTTCCCTGTGTCGTACGTTTTGCCTACCTTTAGGTTTAGACCTTTGTTGGTTACGCCCCCACCAACTTGTGTATAGATGGCCAATGGGTCAGACATGTCTTGTACTTCATCGTCTGTGGCGTGCACCGTACTTGCGCCGAATACACAGGCTGTACTGGCAATAAATAATAAACGTTTCTTCATGGAAAACCTTATAGAAAGAACCAGCACAGAGCCTGTGCTGGTATGCTAATGGAATGATTATTTCGCTTTTAGACCAGGAACGGTCCAATCCATGTTGAGGATCTCTTTACCTGGTATGTACAGGCGAGTTAGCACATAGAAGCGACCTTCGGGTGTTGGTAACCAGTTATTTATTTGGGTTTTGTTGTGCGGTTCTTTTGTCGATAAGTGCAATGAGAAAGACCCGTCGGCATTTTTGGTTAGGTCAGAAAGGTTGCTGATCGCGTATCGGTCAATAGGGTTATCGACTAGCATCTTGCTTTGCGCGTCATAGACAGTGACCGACCAGAAAGCTCCGACTGGAGGCTCTTGCTCAAAAGTCATCACGTAGTCATTCGCCCCAGTCAGCGGGTTGCCTTTGACGTCAATAGCAGCCATTGGATAAATTGCTTCCTTAGGACCTTGACCACCTAGATATGGATGTGCAATCAACGAACGCATTGCGTTGTCATCACCAAATGCATCTAACGCAAAGGTATAAACCCAACCATCTTTCATCTCTAAGTTGGCTGGATTCGCTTGTTGAGCCATGACAATCTTTTCACCTTCTGCAATCGCATCTATCAGTGCTTTTTTGGTTGAATCAGATAGCTTGCTGGCATCGAATCCATTTTCGGTTAGGCCGATTTTCGAGAACTGACCGAGCATCGCTTTTTGTCTTTCGTCGACAGGGTTATCTGCTAGGTAAGCACCTAACTCGACGTAAAAGCGTAATGGATCATTTTCTTGTCCTGGACGAGGTGATAATACAGCGGTCACTTTACTTGGCTGACCGCCCATATATTCACTTAGGGGGGTTATCTTATATTGGTCTTGCACGGCATGTGCATTGGCGTAGTCTTGTTCGTCCATGACCTGAGTACGTCCCCAAAGCCATACTTTTGAGGTTGGTGCTTCGATCACGTTGAGTTCACGTGGGATCTCCTGAGTTGCTTTCCAACCTGGAGGCACAATTAAGAATTGCTTGTCTAAACTCCCTGTCTCGCGTGTTCCTACGTACTGAAATAAGTTGTGCCACATATCGAACATATTAATGACGTAGTAGCGATCGGTAACTTCAGGCACTTCAAGAACAATAGGCTCTTGGCTAACATCAAGTATCGCACTTGAGTAGAGTGTATCGCGGCTAGCGGTGGGCATATCGGTATCCGCTGGGGTACTCAAACGTCGTGCATGACCAAACTCATTTAATGGACCGCGGTAACTCGTATCGGCCTGAGACTCAGACAAATCGGTATATTGGCGACTGATTTGCTCCATTCTTACTAGAGTTGAGCCCCAAAGATAGGCACTGAGACCTAAATTGTAAGCCTCATCATGGAGAGCTTGTTGTACAGGAGTGAGGGGAGTGGCTTGGCTATTGGCATAGGTAACTGGAGATGCCAAGGCACACGAAAGCGCAACGGCTAGGCTAAGGGCTTTAATAGGATGTTTTATCATAGTGACCTCCGAATGAATGAGGTCAATATACGCAATTAAGCGTTTAGGGTGTTTTATACCCTCTATTAAGAATTTTAATAGTTATTCAGGGGGAACTTCATGTGAAAAGGGAGAGGTCGTGATCCTTATGAGCTGTCTATTTAAATACATTCCGGGCCCATACGTGAGTTGGGCCCGAGGTTAACAACGATTAGAATTTGTAGTTCACACCAACAGACATCAGCAAGCTATCACTCTTGTAGAAGTTGATGTTTGAATCATTAATGCTAGTGCCGATAAATGAGATGATGCTCCAGTTGTCCCAACTCGGGATGTCATCGTACTCATAGCCTAAAAACAGGCGGTAAACATCATCACTTCGTGTTTGTGCGAAGATAGGGTTTTCCGCAGAGTACTCTTTAAGCTCGTAGCTTCCCGTCAATGACAATCGATAGTTATTGGCGATATAAAAGTAACTTAGCTCCGCTTTATAGGCATTATACGATGCTGCTTCACCCTGTGCGTCATGGTGAGTATAGCTAAAGGCTGTAATGTAACCTGCATTTCTATCAAGCATGGTGCGGTACTGACCTTTAACAAAATAGGTATCGCTATCTCGTTGTAATTCCGCATGTTCAATCGTGTCATTGTCGATCTCGGCAGTAGCATAAGCCAAATCAAATGACACGCCGCTATTCCATAGGTTAGAGAGTTTTAATCGATAAGCGTTACCTTGGCGATCGGTGGTTTCTCTTTTTTGTCCAGTTAGGTAAGGGTTAGCCCATACTTCGTCGGCTAGGACGGTTGGAAGATAGCCAATGTCGAGTCGAGTACCATTTTGATAGTCGTATTGATAGCCAAGTTCGAATGCAAGTGTTCCTACTGCCAAGTCATCACGGGAAGTACCCAAATATACCCTTTGATTATTCTGCTCGTTGAGCGAGTAGTAAAGGCTACCTAGAGGTGAGGCAAAAAAGTTGTCAGTATTCTCGCCTTTACCCAAATGGTTTATTTGCTCAGAACCATTAGTGTTTAGGTTTGAGTTAGTGCTACTAAAGCCTGAGTTCAAAGAGAACTCACCAGAGAAACGTGAAGTCTCAGTCGCATTGGCTGAAGCGATAGAAACTGGTAGTAGAGCGAATACAAAGAGTGCTGTTTTGTTCATTAATTGTTCTCATCAACATAAGTCAAGCCTTTCCGTTTGCGACAAATCCTTAAGTTGGTGAGAAGGTTACATGGAGTTATTTGCTCTATCTATGAATTAGAGAAATGCATTTTTGCTATATCTGATTCGTGAATGGGAATTCACCAGACGATCAAAGCCATTTGGAGTGATTAATTGGAAAGGTTGGTGAGAGCGTTGTGACTGACTTTCATTAGTGAGTTTACATTACATCGCTTTCTTATGTTAAGGCTTGCGCAAGCTTACTTCGTTGACAGAGTCTGATCAAAAAAGGTTTGAATTGTTTGATGTAGATACTGATTGAATGGACTTCCACGCCGAGTTTGCAGGTATGATCCCGCAATATTGAGCACATGGTGTTGTTTGATTGAGGGAGGCAGTGGATAGCATTCAAGCTCAGGGGCTATCTGTGAGACGAATTGGCTAGAGTAGAGTATAGCGTCGCTGTTTTTTATCAGTTCTACCGCCGTTCTGATGCTGTGCGTCGTTAATAAGAAGTTCGCCTGATAGCCTTGCTTTTCATACAACTGTTCGAGAATGCCTTTTCTTGGATTAATACCATCTAGATAGAGTCGCACTATTGGTAGAGAGTGAATCACTTCCCAATCACTGCTGTTGGATAGAGACGGATGGTTCTTTCTCGCCAGCAGGACATTTTCAATTTTGGCGAGATTGCGGCAGAACAAGTCTTGAGGCATTGTGTAAGACTCAAATTGGATGACGTAGTCAACGCCACCTTGCAATACCTCATAGAGGGAATCTTTTTGCCACTGAGAAATATGGAAGCTAGCCTTAGGCAGTGCGTTGCGCAGGCAGAGGATTAGATGAGGGCCAAAGAACTCGAGTAAAAAGGTATTGATCAATATATTGACCTTTCCTGAATACTTGGTTGGGTCAAAAGCAGAATAGTCCTCAATCACTTTCTCGACTGGATGTAGCATTTCTAATGAGGCGTCAGCCAGCATTATTGCTAACTCTGATGGTTCTATCCCGTGCGCTTTACGAACAAAAAGTTGTTCGCCGAAACTCCCTTTGAGCTTGGCGATTGCTCGACTAACACTTGTTTGTGAAATCCCGAGTTTTTCCGCTGCCGCATGCGAGTTTTTGGTTTCAACGATGGCACGCAAAATACGTAGTAAATTGAGATCTAATTCCCTGATGTCAATAACAAATTCTCCTCTTCTTATCAGGCTTAATCGTAGCAAATAATGGTTCAAAGTGGGGCGCGTGGCTTCACGTTACTTGTTGTATCATTTCAAAAATGAATTTCTCTAATTCATATATTTCATCAATTTGTTTGTTTATCTTACGTCCATCGCAGCAAGGAGTGCTTTTATATTAATGATTGAATAGGTGGCAAAATGAACTCACGTAATATCGTCCTTTCTTTTATCGCAGCAAGTTTTTTAAGCACTGGTGTTATGGCCAATACGGCAGCTAATAAAGATGCGCTATCGCTCTCTTCACAACCAGTACCTCTGACGACTGCGGTTAGCCCAGAGTTTTATGAATTTTCGAAGAGCTTTCCTGCCCCAAACGTAGAAGCACTGCAGCAAAATATTCCTGAAACGAAAGAAGATTGGCGTGCCTTCGTTGATGCTCGTGATAAGCCTGCGAATGAACGCGCTGCTTTGCTGGCTCAGAGCCTAGAGGTAACCATTGAAAAAGATTCAATTGCTGGTGTTCCTGTGTATTGGGTGACTCCCAAGACGATTGCCCCAGAGTTAAAAGATAAGCTTTACGTGGCGATTCAGGGCGGTGCTTACATGTTGAATGGTGGCGTAGCATCGACATCAGAAGCCTCAATCATTGCGACTAAGATGCAGATACCAGCGCTAGCGATCGACTACACCAAATCGATAGATGCCCCAGCACCTGCGAGCCGTAATGACATTATTAAAGTGTGGAATGCGCTTCTAAAAACACGCTCGGCAGATTCAATGGTTATGGGAGGGACTTCTGCTGGTGGGGCTCTGACACTAGCGACAATACAGGAACTCAATAACCAGAATACGCCAGTCCCAGCCGCTCTTTATGTAGGGACTCCAGGTGTAGATATGACAATGACCGGAGACAGTCGTTATATCAATGAAGGGTTAGACCATATCTTAGGTAGCTGGCGTGGTCTCTCTTCTGCCTTGGTCAATGTTTATGTGGGAGATCTTGACCTGAGCGATCCTATTGTATCGCCAATCAATGGCAGCTTTGAGAACTTTCCGCCAACTTACTTGATTACAGGAACGCGTGACTTATTGTTGAGCGACACTGTGCGAGTGCATCGTGAACTCAAGCGTGCAGGTGCGAAAGCAGAACTGAACGTCTACGAAGGTCAGTCTCACGCGGACTATGCCGCTGCCTTTGGTACTCCAGAGTCGAATGAACACTATCAGGCATTGAGTGAGTTCTTTTATGGCAATCTGGTGAACTAACTAGAGCTAAGGATACTCGCGTTCTGACTTGCCAAAGGGCTACTTATGTAGCCCTTTTTCGTGCTTAAACAGCAGATACAAAAAAGAGTTAGCAAATTTCTCTGCTAACTCTTTGCTCTTTGAAAAATCTGGCGCTCCCGACAGGATTCGAACCTGTGACCTATCCCTTAGGAGGGGATCGCGCTATCCAGCTGTGCCACGGGAGCATAACGCTATGATACTGATTTCAATCCAGAAGTTAAGCTCATTATGGTGGTTTTACAACAGCTTGTGCATTACATCGCCAATTTGGATGCTGCCAGCAAGTTCCGCTTGATCAATGGTGAGTTCTGCTTCGTTCTCATAAACACGTGAGACCGTTAAAGTGATGTCGGTTTCGGTGACTTTGTTACGTGGAAGTCCACGCTGATCGATAAACGAACCGGTATGCCACAACTGCAATTTATCACCAGGTTCCACACCATGAATTCTACCGAGATCCATGGTTATGGTATTTCCCCATTTGGCGACCACTTCTGGAAGCGTGATTTTACATGATACTTCTGATTCTAAGTCGAGCATGATATTTCGGCTTACGCGAAGCATCATATCTCCGTAAGTAGAAGCCCAAAAGCGAGCACTTTTGGTGTCAACTTGGCTGGTTTTAGCGAAAGGCCAGCGTGCGACTTCGCGATAGTTGCGGTTATAAACCTCATTACCTGTCTTACCATCGAATACTGTCATTTCCAGAGCAAACTGACGATTAATAATGTCGTCCTTAATCAGGTTTTGCTCTATGGTTGCGGTTAAATCCGTAATCACTCCGCCGATGATGTACTGTGCGCCAGTATCTTGGGCAATCATTTTCAGGCGTTCTGGGTACTTTTTACTGATCTCATAGTCAGTGGTGCCAACGGAGATAAAGTTGGCTGACTCCTGATCCAGTTGGCGGTTAATAACATTGGCAAAGTCATCACCCACATCATAAATTTGCCCCATGACCGCTTGGCTAGGAGAGGCAAGGGCAATGTTGCCGACCAAAAACGTCTTTTTGTACTGCTCAACGTGGCAACTGGTTGCCGATGGGTAAATGTCTACTCTTGCTCTGACAAACATCACTCCGCGACGTGTCTTTTGCTCTTCAACCAAGATGTAACGTACTTCACTATTAGTGAATTGGTACTCTTTGCGTTCACTTTCCAACAGAGGACGAAGGTTTGCAATGCTGCCTATATCCGCGCCAGAGAATCGGACGGCTTTGTAGAGCGCATCTTCCAACGCATGGATTCTAGCTACCTCTTCGGACGACACGACAGTGGCTGTGCCAGTCACTTCATACCAACCAGCCAACGCTGAATTAGCAATGAGGCTGATGAATACCGTTGAAAAGAGCTTCAGAAGCGATTTTTTCATGTTTGTTTACCAAGTTGGTTCATTTTTTGCTTGTTGAATCTTAGCTGATTTAGGCATTGCCTTTCTGAATAGTTGCATAGTTAGAAAAGCAAGGAATGTTCCACTTTTAGAAGAGAGCTAAAAGAAACGACATTTTAGGCCTTAATGTATCGGAGATTAGAGAATGAAAAAATGGCTAACGCTAGTACCAGTGGTGTTTTTGACCGCTTGTGCCTATGCCCCAATATACAATGGTAAAGAACCTTATGCGGGTTCTCAGTTTATGCTGATGGAGAGTCCGCGTCATACTCTTGACTTCTTTGTGGAGAGTATGACCGAAGACTTGATGGTTTCTAACACCAGTGTTTCTGCACGGACACCTATTGCCGTCACATCATTTGTAGATCTACAAAATATGGATGCGACAAACTGGCTAGGTAATTCGGTATCAGAAGGTTTTATTCACCAGTTCCAGCGTCGTGGCTTTAAAGTTGTAGACTTTAAAACCACAGGCTCTATTCAAGTGACTCATCAGGGTGACTTTGCATTTAGCCGAGATTGGAAAGATCTGGCTCAAGAGCAAGATATCCAATATGTGCTGACAGGGACAATGCTGCGCCAAGAGGGCGGTGTCATTGTGAACGCCCGCGTGGTAGGGATGCAATCTCGCGTTGTTGTCGCTACAGCTCAAGGCTTCTTACCTGCTGATCGAATTGGTCGAGACCTTGATACCCTTAATAGTATTCGTACTCAAGATGGTGTATTAATTCGTTCAGACCCAACGATTACCCAACCTTATACCGTGATTTTACGCCCGTAGGAGCCGAGATGAAAAAGCTATTACTCCTTGCAGTCGTTTTCGCAATGGTCGGTTGTCAGCCGTTAAGTAACATGCGTCCTGGTGACTGGTTAACGGCTGTTGGCTACGCCAGTATTAGTGAACAGAAAGGACGTAACGAGGAAGAAAAGCAAGTACGTGCGATGCGTGCTTCGAAGATCGATGCGTATCGTGAACTTGCTGAGCAGGTCTACGGCATGCGCGTGAGTGGTCGAGCTGATTTGCAAGACCAACGTCTAGGTACAGAGCTCACATCAGGTGCGGTAGATGGCGTTATCCGCGGCGCGGAAGTCGTCAGAAGTTACAAAGTCGGGGATAGTTATGTCACTGAACTGCGTCTTGATATCCAGAAAATGAACAAGCTGCGTGATTACGGCGAAGTTCAGCAAGTACCTGAAAAAAGACAGCAAACTCTTTTCTAACTTACCCATTCTCTCTGATACAAAAAAAGCGGCAATCATTGCCGCTTTTTTATTGAATGCTTTTAGGCTTTGATATTTGTGCCCAAAGTGGTGATATTTTTGGTTTGCCCTTCAGATGTATAAGTCATACCAAGTTTCCCTTGTGACTGCTTCATCAGATTGTTGAGTTTGTTAAAACTGAGTTGGGCACGCTGAAGAGCTTGACCATTAATATCGTTAGCTTGTTGGCATTGGGTAATAAGAGCTCTTATCTGTTCTACCAGAGGGCTCAACTCTGGGTTGGTGGTAAGAGTCTCTACTTCAGGATGGCGACGAATACGATCATCAGTCGTTTGAAGTTGCTCAATAAGCGTAATCTTTTGTTTGGCAATCTGTTCAATATCTTTGGATAGTCGATTGGCGATAGCGTGCTTTTCCAACACAAGGACTTCACTCAGTTCTTGTGCATTTTTCAATTGGAATTCAACTAGTCCTTGCAGTGCTGCCATTTACAGATATCTCTTGGTTTAGAATCCGCCCAATTCTTTTTCGAACTTCATCATGTTATCAGCAAGTTTTTCAGGATCGACAGAGTAGGAGCCATTCGCGATAGCTTCTTTAATTGCCGCAACCTTTGCTTTATCGAAACTAGGTTGGCTGACCATTTGATTGTGCATTTCTCCCACCGCTTTACCTTGTGAGCTAAGTGAAACTGCATCTTGCGCGACAGACGACTTCTTTGCGGATTCAGAACCGCTCGTTTGAGTGCTGTCGTTACGTACAGAGTGCCTCGTCGATGTAGAAAGAGGTTGCCCTGAACGAATATTATCAATACCTGCCATATGTTGAGCCTTTTACGAATTAGAACTTGTACTGTCAATATCGACTACTAGGGTAAGAACTTTAGCTTTTTTTCTAACCAGTTAAAAAATTACCGTCACTTCCGAAATTCCAGATACACGCCCTTCAATTATACGGTTGGATTTACTATTTTTCACTCTAATCTGTTCACCATGTGAGCCATCCGTTAGAGCGACGCCTTTTGTTGTGATTGTCATACCGGATTTCACCGCCTTTATTGTCACGGTTTCATTGCGGCAGACCACACAAATATCTTGTTCTTCAAGAATTTCTCCAGCACGGAGATTTTTTTTGGCTTTTGCGCCAATAACAGCATCAATTGAGGAAAAGCCTTGCCGCCTAAAGCGTTGCAAGTCTACCATATTAATAGCGACATCTTGCCCAGAGATCAGCTGCCCACGAGAAAGTGCAGTGGTCAGGACGACTTGTGGTCCAGTACGAACTAATCTTACAGGTACATAAACTCGCCAACTGTCATCAGGACATTCGACGAGCACAGTGATGTTACTTGCACTAGGATTGGTAGAGGAGGAGGAAGTCTCTAACGGGGCTGGGCAGTCAGTAGCGAATATTCGGCTATCAACGCTAGAAGCGGTCGCCTGTAAGGTACCACCAGTAGGCCACTCAATTGTGGACAAAATGTATTCTTCGGCTGCTTGCTGAATCTGCGCAATTTGGTTTTCTGTCGCGGATGTCGCTGAAAAACTAAAGAAAAAGAATAAAAAGCCGATAGACTTACAAAACTTTTTATAGAAAGCTCTACAATTAGTTATGGAAAATGAGCATAAGTGTGATTTAGGATATGTCATTCTGTTTCTCTGGTTTTTCATGGCCTACAGTAGACTACCACTTTTTTAGCATGAAAGTTTGAGATGGAGATGAGCTTATGACGGGTATTCTTGATTCTGTGAATCAGCGTACGCAACTCGTCGGTCAAAACCGATTAGAACTCCTAACCTTTCGCCTAATGGGGCGTCAGCGTTATGGAATCAACGTATTTAAAGTAAAAGAGGTTCTCCAGTGTCCTAAGCTTACTTCAATGCCAAACTTGCACCCTTTAGTTAAAGGGGTTGCCCATATTCGTGGCCATACAGTTTCAGTCATTGATTTAAGTTTAGCTATTGGTGGCCGTCCTACAATGGACGTTGAAAAAGCGTTTGTTGTAATTGCAGAGTTTAACCGAACAATTCAGGCTTTCTTAGTTACTTCAGTCGAGCGTATTATTAATATGCACTGGGAGGCGATTTTGCCGCCACCAGATGGAGCAGGCAAAGCGAACTACCTGACTGCTGTAACGAATATCGATAATGAGTTAGTAGAAATTCTCGATGTAGAAAAAATACTGGCAGAGATTGCGCCTGTTGATGAAACGATGGACGCATCGATTGGTGAAGAAATTGCGCAGGCGGAAACGGAAAAAGAAATTGTACGTCGTATACTTATTGCTGACGACTCTACCGTGGCGCGTAAGCAAGTTGAGCGTGCAATTACTTCCTTAGGTTTCGAAGTCGTTGCTGTGAAAGATGGCAAAGAGGCTTATGAAAAGCTTGTGGAAATGGCATCTGAAGGCAGTATTTATGATCAGATATCTCTGGTTATCTCTGATATCGAGATGCCAGAAATGGATGGTTATACATTGACTGCGGAAGTACGCCGTAATCCTGATCTGAAAGATCTTTATGTTATTCTTCACTCATCACTTAGTGGTGTATTTAACCAAGCAATGGTTGAACGAGTTGGGGCAAACGCTTTTATTGCCAAATTTAACCCCGATGAGCTTGGTAATGCGGTGAAAACTGCACTTACAAAATAAAAAGAGAAGTTAATGACAGCAATAACTATAAGCGATCAAGAATATCGTGATTTCAGCCGTTTCTTAGAGTCACAATGCGGTATTGTTCTTGGGGACAGTAAGCAGTATCTGGTAAGAAGCCGACTAAGCCCACTTGTCACCAAGTTCAAGCTGGCTTCGTTGTCTGATTTGCTGAGAGACGTAGTGACGGGACGCAATCGTGAATTGCGTGTTGCTGCTGTTGATGCGATGACGACAAATGAGACGCTTTGGTTTCGAGATACCTATCCGTTCGAAGTACTGGCGAACAAGTTGTTGCCAGAAGTCGCGGCAAATAAAAGACCCATTAAGATTTGGTCTGCCGCGAGTTCATCAGGTCAAGAGCCTTATTCAATGGCGATGACCATCATAGAGACCCAGCAACGCAAACCAGGCATGTTGCCTAGCGTTGCGATTACCGCAACGGATATCTCTGCAAGCATGCTTGATATGTGTCGAGCAGGCGTGTACGACAACCTAGCGTTGGGGAGAGGACTTTCACCAGAGCGCCGTCGCACTTTCTTTGAAGATGCGGGCGATGGTCGAATGAAGGTTAAAGATAACGTCAAGCGTCTAGTTAACTTTAGACCGCAAAACTTAATGGATAGCTACGCTTTGCTCGGCAAGTTTGACATTATTTTTTGCCGCAACGTATTGATTTACTTCTCACCTGAAATGAAGTCTCAAGTGCTGAATCAAATGGCCAACAGTTTAAATCCAGGTGGGTACCTGCTGCTCGGTGCATCAGAGTCCTTAACCGGATTAACGGATCGATTTGAGATGGTCAGATGTAATCCAGGAATCATCTACAAGCTTAAATAGTTAAGCGTTGTTTTACTAAGCCCAGCCATAGTGCTGGGCTTTTTTGTACGACGGCAAAAGTTGCTTGTATACTTTTGAATGAGTAATTCCAAAATCTCACCTAGCTACGAACAACATGTAAAGTTGGCGTGGTTATTGCTCAGTAAAAAATGAAGTAACAGTGGAACGATTTTAAAAGTTGGTACGCTAATTGCTTTATATTTAATAGTAACGGTCAGTTCTTTGAGTAGAGGTCAACATGGCTATTTCTTTTGACAACGCATTAGGTATCCACCAGCACACGGTGGGCGTACGTGAGCGCAATGCTGAGGTGATTTCCACCAACATTGCTCAATCGAACACACCTGGCTTTAAATCAAAAGGGATGGATTTCCAGAAGGCATTGCAGGCGGCAACCTCGGGGGCAAGCATTGGTCTTAGCCGTACCGATGGTCGGCACATACCTGCCTCTACCCAAGTGACAGGGGAAGTAATGTATCGTCTTCCAACACAACCTGACACCGGTGATGGCAACACGGTCGATGTGGATTTAGAGCGTAACTTGTTTATGCAAAACCAAATCAGACACCAAGCATCACTCGACTTCTTAGGAAGTAAATTCAAGAACTTAACGAAAGCAATTAAAGGGGAATAGATAGATGAGCTTATTTAACGTATTCAATGTAACTGGTTCTGCCATGAGCGCTGAATCCGTTCGTCTAAATACTACCTCTAGTAATTTGGCTAACGCGGACAGTATCTCTAGCTCTGCAAAAGATACTTATAAGGCGCGCCATGCTGTGTTTGGTGCTGAGTTAAGTAAGGCAAAGTATGGCCGCGACCATACCGTGCCAGTGAAAGTGATGGGTATTATAGAAAGCGATAAACCGCTTACCGCGGAGTACAACCCTGATCACCCACTCGCAAATGATGAGGGCTATATCTACAAGCCTAATGTCAATGTGATGGAAGAAATGGCAAACATGATTTCTGCTTCACGTTCTTACCAAACGAACGTTCAATTAGCAGATGCAAGCAAACAAATGCTGCTGCGTACGCTGCAGATGGGTCAATAGGGATAAGGAGGTAACGTATGGCCGGAGGCATTAATAATAATGTTGGTCAAAGCGGCTTGTCCTATATCGACCAGCTTAAACAGCTTCAGGACAAGAATAAGCCGAATGAGACAACAGGTAAGCAGGAACTTAAGCAAGAAGACTTCTTATCTTTGCTCACCAAGCAACTTGCCCAGCAAGACCCGTTTAAGCCGGTCAGTAATGACCAGATGATTGCACAAATGGCGTCATTCGCGACGGTAGATGGCATCGGGAAGATGAACAATCAGTTCGAAACACTGAACACTTCGATGACATCAAACCAAGCGCTACAGGCGTCCTCTTTAGTAGGGCGTGACGTCTTGGTCCCAGGTGCTGCTGGCGTGAAAAACGATAACGGCAGTATGGCTGCTATGATCAAACTTCCTCAAGCCGTCGATAACTTGATGGTGAGAATAGAAGATCAAATGGGGCAGCTTGTTCGTACCTTCGATGTCGGTTCAAAGCCTGGTGGCGATAACCGAGTTGTATGGGACGGCAAAGATCAAAACGGTAACCCGTTGCCGGCTGGCAAATACAATGTGAAAGCATCTGGTTTGCTAGATGGAGAAGCGAAAGAGTTTGAGGTTTCGACCTATGCAAACGTCAATAGTGTTCTCCTTGGTAAAGGCGATGGTAACGTACTACTCAATCTGGCTGGCTTTGAGTCGCCAGTTCGACTTGCTGAAGTACTAGAAGTTGGCAAAGCGTAACTTTAAGTAGATATGCTAGCTAGATAGGAGATTTTGGAATGTCATATGTTGCACTAAGCGGTTTATCCGCAGCTCAGTTAGATCTGAACACAACCAGTAACAATATTGCCAACGCGAACACATTTGGCTTTAAAGAGTCACGTGCAGAGTTTGGTGATGTTTACTCTAATTCACTGTTTACACACGCGAAAACGACACCTGGTCAAGGTGTACAAGCAGCTAAGGTCGCTCAGCAGTTCCACGAAGGTTCAAGTATTTATACTAACAACCCAATGGATCTACGTATCGGCGGTACAGGCTTCTTCGCGGTGGCGAAAGATCGTCTTTCTCCAACCACCAATGAGTTAACGCGTAACGGTGCATTTCACCTGAACAAAGATAACTACATGGTTACAGCGAACGATGAGTTCCTACTGGGTTATCAAGTCAACAAAGATACTGGCGATGTGCTTTCATACGAGCCATCACCGATCAACATTCCAAAAGAGTTCGGTAAACCTAAACAGACTTCTAACATCGAAGTAGGTGTTAACCTTCCAGCTAATGGTGAGTTAAGAGATCCGGCGTTGTTTGATTACACGGATCCTGAGACATATAACCGTTCAACTTCTTCGACCATTTATGACTCTATGGGTCAGTCGTACAAGTTAACGACCTATTACCTGAAAGATCAAACACAGCCTAATACGTGGCAAACTTACTACACTGTGACTGACAAAGCAGGTGAGAAGCCATTGAATATTTTAGGAGGTGATGCAACTGCACCGACGGGACACGTTGGTCACACAATGAAGTTTAACAACGATGGTACGCTTGCTAGCCTAAACAGCGGTCAGAACATTGTTTCTGAAGCCTTGGGTGCCGGAGCAAACCCAATTGAACTGAATGGTGCTGACGTTAACCAAACTTTATCTTTTGGCCTGCAAGATGCGACACAGTTCGCGGCACCATTTGAATTGACCAAATTCGATGAAGATGGCGCAACAACTGGCTTCTTGACCAAAGTAGATTTCGACGAGAACGGTAGCGTGCTTGGCACTTACTCAAACGGCGAAAATATCATCTTAGGTCGCGTGGCGCTGGTTCGTGTTGCTAACGAGCAAGGCTTAGATAAGAAGGGCGGTACGCAATGGGATGCGACTCAGTTCTCTGGCGATAAAATCTGGGGTGAATCGAATAAAGGCTCTTTTGGTACCATCAGTAGTGGTACGTTAGAACAGTCAAACATCGATATGACTCAAGAACTTGTCGACTTGATCTCTGCGCAGCGTAACTTCCAAGCGAACTCTCGTTCACTTGAAGTTCATAACCAAACGCAACAAAACATCCTACAGATTCGTTAATCTCTATTTAGCGATACTAGCAATCATCTGTTTAGCAAGCTGGTGGCAATCATCAGCTTGCTATTGTTGCCGCAACAGGCAATGCACTCCTCTTACTCCTTTCGATTTTTTGCCGCTTTTGGTTTAATTTCTTGATAATAAAGATAAATTAATATTGGCACATAAGTTGCTTTCATTGATCTGAATTGTGATTTTTGGAGCAAATTATGGATCGTGCACTGTTTCTAGCGATGAGCGGAGCCAAGCAGAATATGCAAGCGCTACAGCTTAGAGCAAACAACTTGGCGAACGTCAGTACCACGGGCTTCCGTGCTGATTTGGCGCAAGCTCGTTCAATGCAAGCATATGGCGATGGTTTACCAAGCCGCGTGTTTAGCATGACTGAACGTCCGGGACATAATTTTCAACAAGGTAGCGTGATCACGACAGGACGAGATCTCGACGTTACGATCCAAGGTCAAGGCTGGATGTCGGTTCTAGATAAAACTGGCAAAGAAGGTCTAACACGTGATGGCAACTTAAAAGTTGACGTTAACGGTATGTTGGTGAGTGGCAACGGCAATCTTGTTCTTGGTGAAGCAGGCGCGCCAATTACTCTGCCAATTCCAGTCAGCAAAATTGAAATCGGCAACGATGGCACCATCTCGGTTGTTCCTCAAGGAGCTCCAGCAGATGCAATAGAAATCGTTGATCGAATCAAGCTCACGAGCACCAATAATCAATCACTATTCAAAGATGTAAACGGCTTGTTCCGTGCAAAAGATCCTAATGCGGCATACGAAGCGGATGCCGGTGTAAAACTGCTCACAGGCGCAATTGAAGGCAGTAACGTCAATGCAATTGGCGAGATGACTAGCCTGATTGACTTGCAACGTCAGTTTGAAATGCAAGTGAAAATGATGAGCACCGCAGAAGATATGGACAAAGCGTCTGACTCTCTGCTTCGTATGAGCTAACAAATTTTAGGAGAAGGTTATGCATCCGGCACTATGGGTAAGTAAGACTGGCTTAGACGCTCAGCAAACCAATATTTCAACAATTTCAAACAACTTGGCTAACGCATCAACGGTAGGTTACAAAAAGAGCCGCGCCGTTTTTGAAGACTTGTTCTACCAGAACATCAATCAGCCAGGTGGTCAGTCATCGCAAAATACAGAACTGCCAAGCGGCCTGATGTTAGGCGCGGGTTCTAAAGTAGTGGCGACGCAAAAAGTTCACACTCAGGGTAACACTCAAACAACGAACAACAGTCTCGATATGATGATTGAGGGTGATGGTTTCTTCCAGATCCTGATGCCAGATGGCAACATCGGTTATACACGTAACGGTCAGTTCACCGTCAATGATGAAGGCGTTATTGTTACCTCTGGTGCGGGTTACGCCCTTGAGCCAGAAATTGCCATCCCAGAGGACGCGATTAGCGTCACGATCGGTACCGACGGTGAAGTGTCAGTTCGCGTGCGAGGCCAGCAAGATAACCAAGTGGTTGGTCAGATTGCGACGGTAGATTTCGTCAACCCAGGTGGTTTAGAGCCTATTGGTCAAAACTTATACCTACCGACAGGTGCGAGTGGTGATCCACAAGAAGGTGTTCCTGGTTTCGACGGTTTCGGTGAAGTAAGACAGTCAATGTTGGAAACATCAAACGTCAACGTGACGGAAGAGCTGGTCAATATGATCGAAGCTCAGCGTGTTTATGAAATGAACTCCAAAGTCATCTCTGCGGTAGACAAGATGATGAGCTTTGTTAACCAGCAGCTTTAATTTAGGGATAGGGCAATGAATCGATTACTCGCACTTTTCGCTCTTACAGTTGTTTCGGGCTGTACTATGCTTGAGCCACCGATTGAAACTCCTGATGTCGTTCAAGGAACCACAACCGTTGACGCGGTCGAAGGGGACAAATCGAATGACGAAAATGCAGGCGTTATCGATACATTGCGCGGTCGAGCTGATCCTGTTGCGGGGGACCCTGCATGGGCACCAATACATCCGACACATCGTCCTGAGCATTATGCGGCGGAAACGGGATCGCTGTTTAACATGGCTCAAACTACCAGCCTATATGACGATTCCAAACCACGCGGTATTGGCGATATCATCACGGTTACGTTAGATGAAAGCACTAAAGCGGCAAAAAGCTCTGACGCAGATCTATCTAAAAACAATGATGCGTCGATGGATCCACTAGAAGTGGGTGGTCAGCAACTTAACATTGGTGACTACAACTTTTCGTACAATTTAAGCAACGACAATAAATTCAGTGGCAGTGCCGCGGCAAATCAAAGTAACAGCATTTCTGGTTCAATTACAGTTGAAGTGATTGAAGTGCTGGCGAACGGCAACTTGGTCATACGTGGTGAGAAGTGGCTGACACTTAATACTGGCGATGAATATATCCGACTCAGCGGAACGATTCGCCCTGATGACATTGATTACGACAACACTATTGCGTCAAACCGCATATCAAACGCAAGAATTCAGTACTCGGGTACAGGAACGCAGCAAGATATGCAAGAGCCAGGTTTCTTGGCACGATTCTTTAATGTATCTCTCTAAATCCATCTGATGCCGCTTTTTTGGCACGATAGTAAAGATGGCATAGAGTTAGAGTAAAGGTATGGTCATGAAAAAGTTGTTTCTCCTATTTACAAGCTTGTTGGTCCTCGCGACTTCAGCGCAGGCAGCACGTATCAAAGACGTTGCTCAGGTCGCTGGTGTTCGTAGCAACCAACTGGTCGGTTACGGTCTGGTTACAGGTCTGCCAGGTACTGGAGAATCAACTCCCTTTACCGATCAGAGCTTTAACGCCATGTTGCAGAACTTTGGTATTCAGATGCCACCAGGTACGAAGCCGAAAAGTAAAAACGTGGCTGCCGTTATCGTTACCGCTGAACTGCCTGCATTTTCTAAGCAAGGACAAACCATCGACGTGACGGTCTCTTCAATTGGATCGGCAAAAAGCTTACGTGGCGGTACCTTAATGCAGACGATGCTAAAGGGTCTCGACGGGCAAATTTATGCCGTTGCCCAAGGCAATTTGGTCGTGAGCGGTTTTAGTGCCTCGGGTGCGGATGGTTCGAAAATTGTTGGGAATAATCCAGCAGCAGGTATGATTTCGAACGGCGCGATGGTCGAACGTGAAATACCAACCCCATTTAGCCGTGGCGACTACATTACCTTTAACTTGCTTGAATCAGATTTTACAACTGCACAGCGTATGGCTGATGCGGTAAATAACTTCCTTGGTCCTCAAACGGCATCGGCGGTCGATGCAACTTCCGTCAAAGTTCGTGCACCTCGTGATGTTACACAACGCGTTGCTTACCTATCTGCGATTGAGAACATTGAGTTTGACCCAGCAGACGGCTCCGCAAAAATCATTGTTAACTCGCGCACTGGCACTATCGTGGTTGGTAAGCATGTACGACTTAAACCAGCGGCAGTCACTCACGGCGGCATGACAGTGGCGATTAAAGAAAACCTGAATGTTAGCCAACCTAATGCTTTTGGTGGTGGTGAGACGGTTGTCGTACCGGATACTGACATTGAAGTCACCGAAGAGCAGGGCAAGATGTTTAAGTTTGAGCCAGGTCTGACGCTCGATGATCTCGTTCGCGCGGTGAACGAAGTTGGCGCTGCTCCTTCGGATTTAATGGCAATCCTTCAAGCACTCAAACAAGCGGGTGCAATCGAAGGCCAACTCATTGTTATCTAAGGAGTAGAACATGATTAACAACGGTAATGACATCGGTTTTATTCATGATATCGCTAACCTAGATAAACTGCGTAAGAAAGCGGTTGAAGGTGATGAGGGTAGTGAAAAAGAAGCGCTCGCCGCTGCCGCGAAACAGTTCGAAGCTATCTTTACTAACATGCTATTTAAGTCAATGCGTGACGCTAACTCCACATTTGAGTCTGGCTTGATGGATAGCCAAAACCAACAATTCTATCGTCAGATGATGGATGAGCAGATGGCGAGTGAATTGAGTGCATCAGGTTCTCTGGGCTTAGCCGATATGATTGTCGCTCAGTTGACTTCCGGTAAGGTTGAAAACCAGAACGCCAACGCACGCAACGCTGATTTTGAGACAATGATGGAAAGAGTCGATCGTATCCGTCAACAGCAAGCGAATACCGCTTCAGCGCCAACCGCAGTTTCTGCAACTAAAGAGCCTTCTCGATTTGACTCGCCTGAGTCGTTTGTCGCATCAATGAAACCTTATGCAGAGAAAGCCGCTCGTGCATTAGGCATTGATTCTTCATTGCTGCTTGCTCAAGCCGCACTTGAAACGGGCTGGGGTCAAAAGGTTGTGAACAACGCGGCCGGCAGCAGTAATAACCTGTTCAATATTAAAGCTGACCGTAGCTGGTCAGGTGACCGTGTTGCGACACAAACTCTTGAGTACCATCAAGGGGTGCCAGTCAAAGAACATGCAGCATTTCGCTCTTATCAAAGTTATGAAGAGAGCTTTAACGATTATGTTCGTTTTCTCAATCAAAACCCTCGTTACACCACGGCACTTCGCCATGGTGGAAACAATGAAGAGTTTATCCGTGGCATTCATCAAGCTGGCTATGCGACCGATCCTCGTTATGCCGATAAGGTGCTGAGCGTTAAGGCTCGTATCGATCAAATGTAACCCGCGCTTCATGAATCTAAAACTAGAGGCCATCAAGCATCTTTTAAGGTGCTAATCTGAACATAATAGGCTAGGGTTGACTGCATTCGTTAACCCCGCCAAGTTTCTCGCCACTCGCCACTCGCCACTCGCCACTCGCGCTTCACCTTTGGCACACATATTGCAAATCTTAATTCAGATATTCGGTTAACACTGATTTTTAAAGGTTTCTTGGGGGCAATATGGCGTCTGATCTTCTGAATCTTGGTTCGCAAAGCGTACTGACGGCTCAGAGACAACTCAACACCACTGGTCATAACATCTCTAATGTAAATACAGAGGGTTACAGCCGTCAGTCGGTGATACAAGGCACAAACATGCCACGCCAATACGGTGGGGAAACCTACGGTATGGGTGTCCATGTGGAAAAAGTTCGCCGCTCTTGGGATCAGTTTGCCGTCAATGAACTCAATGTCTCTACCACTAACTATGCGCATAAAGTCGATGACGAAGGCAATTTAGAGATGCTATCTAGCATGCTCTCTTCAGTGGCATCGAAAAAAATTCCTGAAAATCTTAATGAATGGTTCGATGGAGTGAAATCACTCGCAGACAGCCCGAATGATGTGGGTGCACGTAAGGTTGTGTTAGAGAAAGCGAATCTGATTACGCAAAACCTGAATGATTTTCATGAAACCATCCGTCGCCAATCCGATGTCACCAATAAAAAACTCGAGCTCGGCATAGAACGTGTCAATCAACTTGCTTTGGAAATTAGAGACTTACACCGATTAATGATGCGTACACCTGGGCCACACAATGACTTGATGGATACCCATGAAAAACTGGTCGCGGAACTGTCTGAGTACACCAAGGTAACGGTCACGCCACGTAAAAACGCTGAAGGTTTCAATATTCACATTGGTAATGGACACACCCTCGTTTCAGGAACTGAAGCGAGTGAACTCAAGATGATTGATGGTTATCCAGATGTTCATCAGCGTCGTCTTGCCATGATTGAAGGTAAAGGTATCAAGGCGATTACCACCAAGGATATTGATGGCAAAATCGGAGCTATGCTCTCGATGCGCGACGAGAAAATTCCTCAATTGATGGATGAGTTAGGACGATTAGCCACTTCATTCTCATACGAAGTCAACAAGCTCCAATCTCAAGGTCTTGATTTAAGAGGCAACATTGGTGGCCTAATGTTTACCGATGTGAACTCGGATGTGGTGGCAAAGTCTAGGGTCGTGACGTCATCGAATTCAAGTGCTGATGTTGCGGTGTTTATTGAAGATACCAGCAAGTTAGTTGGTGGTGAGTACTCTCTGCAATACACGGGTGGGGATTACTACATAACGCGTCCTTCTGGAGAGCAATTTATTGTTCCCGTTGTCGACAATGCCATCACACTTGACGGTATCCGTATCGATATTCGTAAGGATCTAGAGTCTGGAGAGCGCGTTCTGTTGAGACCAACTCGAAGTGGCGCGGCACAGATGAAGATGGCAACGAATGACCCAAGTGATATTGCCGCACAAAGTTATGAAGCATCCACAACCTTTGCTCAAGGCAAGGCGAAGTTCAGTATTGAACAAGCAGGTGCATTACGTGAGTTTGAAGTCATCATCTCACCGGACGGCAAACAGTTTGCCGTTACTGACACCAAAGGCAATGTACTGCTTGAGCCACGAGACTACCCACCATCGGGTGTCGTGACAGTTCAGGGCACCTCATTTGAGTTGACCGATGGTGCGTTGCCGAATGACAAGTTTACGGCAAACCTTGTCCCTTCAGAAGGTGACAACGGCAACTTGCTAAAAATGCAAAATATCCAGACGGATAAAAAGCTCAATGATGGCGAATCGACCATTCTGGATATTTATCACAACCTCAATACAAACGTTGGTTTGCAGATGTCGACCGCTTCAAGGCTGACAGATGTGTCGCGCTTGGAAAAAGAAGCTGCGCAGGAACGTGTAGCGTCGATTTCTGGCGTTAACCTCGATGAGGAAGCGGCCAACATGATGAAGTTCCAGCAAGCGTATATGGCTTCTTCACGCATCATGCAGGCGGCAAATGATACCTTTAACACCATTCTGGCGTTGAGATAAGGAGGCATAAATGATGAACCGTATTTCTAGCTTCCATAACTATCAATCAGTACAGAATGATTTGCGTCGTTCCGAAGCGAAAGTCCACCATAATCAGGCGCAGTTAGCGTCGGGTAAAAAGTTAATGAAAGCCAGTGATGATCCACTGGCAACGCATTACATCCAAAACATTGGTCAGCAAAAAGAGCAATTGCGTCAGTTTACTGATGCGATTGTGTTGACTCGCAATCGTCTAGAGCACCATGAGGTCATTATCTCCAATGCGGAACAGTTTGCTGATGAAGCGAAACGCACGGTGATGGAAATGATCAATGGTGCCTTGTCACCAGAAGACCGATTAGCGAAGCGTAGAGAGATCCAAGAGATTGCTAATAACTTCCTCAACTTGGTCAATGTTCAAGATGAGTCCGGCAACTATATCTTTGCCGGTACTAAACCTAAAAACCAACCATTCTTCCGTGATAAGGATGGAGAGGTGGTGTACGCAGGCGATGACTATCAACGCAAGATGAAGATCTCCAACAGCTTAGAAATGCCGATCAATGATCCAGGCAGCAAGCTATTTATGGAAATAGACAATCCATTTGGTGATTTTGAACCTAAGTACAACCTAAAAGACGCATCGGAACTGTTACTAGAGCGCGCGATCAACATTAATCCAGACGATCTGTCGACCTATAAAGTCACTTTTGTCGATATGCCCGACGGCAAATACGGATACCAGTTGGAACGTGATGGTTCAGTTGTTAAAGCGGACACCTTTGACCCTGCCAAAGGCATTCAATACGAAGGCGTGAAAATTCAGGTCAAAGGTCAGATTACGAAAGGTGATGAGATCACCTTAGAGCCGAGACGTACCTTCAGTGTATTTGAAACGTTTAAAGATGCGATGGAATATTCGCGAGGTTCGGTATCAGACGCATCCAACACAGCTCAGTTACATCAGATCACACAAGAGTTCCATGCCGCTTTCATTCATTTGAACAAGGCGCGCACGGACGTGGGTGCAAGGCTAAATACGCTTGATATCCAAGAAGAGCAGCATGATGACTTCAAAATGACCTTAGCTAAATCAAAAAGTAATTTTGAAGATCTGGATTATGCAGAAGCGATTATCGAATTCAACGAGAACTCGCGAGCACTACAAGCGTCACAACAAGCGTTTGGTAAAACCAAAGACTTAACACTATTTAACTACATCTAATCTCAATGCCTTATGCGCTATGCCATAAGTGCGAGATAGATGTAGTTTGCCAGCAAAACGAAACCACGATGAGTGGCAAGTCAGGTGGCAAAAGAGCGGCAACAGGGTTGCCGCAGGCGGTGAGTGTAATTTGTTCAATTAGGATGATTTGCAACCACCACATTCAAGTTGCTAATAAATAAGGATAAATAAATTTATTTTCCGGATTTTTAAAATTGGCACACAACTTGAATCAGTTAACTAAGAGTTAAACAAATAAGTTTTAAGCAGGTAATCGATCTGCTTAGCAAGGCATTTACGGTCAGTGCTTCCAAATGAGACAAAGCTGGCCGCTTCGCAAGCACTTGCGAACTCAATAGGAGAGCAAACTATGACCATTACAGTAAATACTAACGTTTCGGCGATGACAGCCCAGCGTTACCTAAACAAAGCAACGGGTGATCTGAATACCTCTATGGAGCGTTTGTCTTCTGGTCAACAGATCAACAGTGCAAAAGATGATGCGGCTGGCCTACAGATTTCGAACCGATTAACGGCTCAGTCTCGCGGTCTTGACGTAGCAATGCGTAATGCCAACGACGGTATTTCTATTGCACAGACAGCTGAAGGTGCAATGAATGAGTCAACATCGATTCTTCAACGTATCCGTGACTTGTCACTACAATCAGCAAACGGTACTAACTCTGCGTCAGAGCGCCAAGCTCTGCATGAAGAAGTAGCGGCACTGCAAGATGAATTAAACCGTATCGCGGAAACAACCTCATTTGGTGGTCGTAAATTGCTGAATGGTTCGTTTGGCGAAGCGTCATTCCAGATCGGTGCAAGTTCAGGTGAAGCGATCATCATGGGCCTAACCAGTGTACGTGCAGACGATTTCCGTATGGGCGGACAGACTTTTATCTCTGACGCTGAGAAAGCGAAAGACAAAGACTGGGGTGTACCAAGCGCAGCAAAAGATTTGAAGTTTGAGTTCACGACGAAAGATGGTGAAGCCGTGACACTCGATATTATCGCTAAAGAAGGCGACGACATTGAAGAGCTTGCTACTTATATCAACGGTCAAACAGACAAGTTTAAAGCGTCAGTAGACCAAGATGGAAGACTGCAGATCTTTGCCGCTGAGCCTAACTTAGAGGGTAACCTGAACATCTCAGGTGGTCTTGCGAGTGAACTTGGCCTAAACGGTGGTCCTGGTGTGCAAACAACAGTACAGAACATCGATGTTCGTTCGGTTGGTGGCGCTCAAAACGCGGTAGGTATTGTTGATGCGGCACTTAAGTACGTAGATTCACAACGTGCTGATTTAGGTGCGAAACAAAACCGTCTCAGCCACAGCATCAACAACTTGGCCAACATCCAAGAAAACGTAGAAGCATCGAACAGTCGAATCCGCGATACTGATTTCGCGAAAGAGACTACGGCGATGACAAAAGCACAAATTCTGCAACAAGCAGGTACTTCAATACTTGCTCAAGCAAAACAGTTGCCAAACTCTGCAATGTCACTATTGCAGTAGTGGTCAACCTCTTCACTAACGTAAACCTAGACGTAGGGTTAGTGGAAGTTTGACGGCAAACATAGGTGATTAGGTAATGGAGTTCTCTCTCTCACCTGCTCCATCACTGGAGTCACCTATGTAGCGCGGCAGCCAGGCTGTGATCATTTCTCTCGATCTCCATATTGGCATTGGCTACCAAATAGCCCCGGTTCTCTCAAAGGAAAAGGGGCTTTTCTTTTGCCTAAAGAAAACTATCTTCAAATTCCTTCCCTCGACAACGAAAACGCGCATTATCGGCTGAAGTGCCTATTTCTTTAGCAATTAAGTTCATATCTGCTAACCGCATCAATCTGCCACTGTTAACCCCATTTTTTTATAGAAATTGACCAAATAGCTCTAAAGTTAATCAGATTAACGTCGCTAATAAGGTTACTTTGAGAGAACTAATTGGTTTGCCGAGACGTCGGAAACCTTTACCTCCGGTCTACGGAAATCAATAGGAGAACCACTATGGCGGTTAATGTAAATACAAACGTCGCGGCAATGACAGCACAACGCTACTTAAATAGCGCTTCTAATGCTCAACAAGCGTCGATGGAAAGACTTTCATCCGGTTTTAAGATCAACAGCGCAAAAGATGACGCTGCGGGTCTACAAATTTCTAACCGTTTGAATGTACAAAGCCGAGGTTTAGACGTCGCAGTACGTAACGCAAACGATGGTATTTCGATGGCACAAACAGCAGAAGGTGCCATGAACGAAACAACCAACATCCTACAACGTATGCGTGATCTATCACTTCAATCAGCAAACGGCTCTAACTCTAAGTCTGAGCGTGTAGCGATTCAAGAAGAGATCACAGCACTGAATGACGAACTTAACCGTATCGCAGAAACAACCTCTTTTGGTGGTAACAAGCTACTGAATGGTACGTTCGCGACTAAGTCCTTCCAAATTGGTGCGGACAACGGTGAAGCCGTTATGCTTACCATGAACAATATGCGTAGCGATAACGCTATGATGGGTGGTAACAGTTACGTGGCAGCAAATGGTCAAGGTAAAGACTGGGCAGTGCAGAGTGGGGCAAATGACCTTACAATCACGCTAACTGACAAGTTTGGACAAGAGCAAAACGTCGCGATTAACGCAAAAGCTGGTGACGACATCGAAGAGCTAGCGACTTACATCAATGGTCAAACTGATCTTGTTAAAGCGTCAGTCGATCAAGATGGCAAGCTACAGCTATTTACGGATAATAACCGCGTTGAAGGCGTTGCAACCTTTGGTGGTAGCTTAGCGGGCGAACTAAGTATCGGTGAAGCTAAAGCGGTTACCGTTGACACGATCGATGTAACGTCGGTTGGTGGTGCACAAGAATCGGTAGCGATTGTCGATGCGGCTCTTAAATTTGTTGATAGCCACCGTGCAGAACTGGGTGCGTTCCAGAACCGTTTCAACCATGCAATCAATAACTTAGATAACATTAACGAAAATGTGAATGCGTCTAAGAGCCGAATTAAGGATACAGACTTCGCGAAAGAGACGACAGCTCTAACGAAATCTCAGATCCTTACTCAGGCTTCGAGCTCTGTTCTTGCTCAAGCAAAGCAAGCGCCCAACTCAGCGTTGGGGCTTTTAGGCTAAGAAAGTAATTTCTAAGCAAATTTAAAAGTCATGACTCTAAGCAAAAAATCCAGCCTCGGCTGGATTTTTTTATCTCTCGACATCATTCTTCGCCCCCATTTTCTATAGGGCAGATAAAACAAAACCCAGCTAAAAGCTGGGTTCTATAAAGAATGGTGCGGAAAGAGAGACTTGAACTCTCACACCTTGCGGCGCCAGAACCTAAATCTGGTGCGTCTACCAA